>WOYV01000062.1 GCA_011620585.1 Draconibacterium sp. | reverse complement strand
CGCTTGAACTTAGGTTTTGAGATAGTTAAACTCCACAAGAATTTAAAGTGTTCCCAGGCAGGCTGCAATTGAGGCCTGTGAATGCAAAAAAAGCATATCCTGAAAAATCAGGACTTGCTTTCGGTGTATGATACTTGTTAATGTTTCTCCTAGAAATGATGCTGGATACTTTCCTGTAAATACGGATGGTTTCGCGGAACCAGCGAAGCTTTTGCCAGCGTTGTTCCAACCACCCAGGTAAAAAGTCCGGCGTTGCCCAGGAACGTACCGATTTCGAGCAGCCCAAATTTAGCTTCTCCTACCGTTGCCGGCCAAATAATATAATACAACTCAGCATATTGCCCGATTATAAGAATAAAAATAACCGGTAGTATAATCAACTTGGAACGCGACGATTTTCGGGGCATTAAAACCAAAAATGGGATAGCCCAGTTCAGAATGATATTGGCGAAGAAAAGTATTTTATATGCCCCGTGCCAGCGATGCACAAACCACACGGTTTCTTCCGGGATGTTTCCGTACCAGATGAGCATGAATTCGACAAAATTAAAATAACCCCAAATAATGCTGGTCATAAAAATATAACGCGTAAAATCGTGGAGGTGGCTCCCATTCAGCATCTTAAAATATCCCTGGCGCGAAAGCACGATCACGATCAGTGCAATAATCGAACTGGCATGCATAAAAGCGGCAATAAAACTTTTTGCCGCAAACAGTGTGCTGTACCAGTGCGGCTCAAGCGACATCAGCATATCGACCGAAAACAGGCTAAATGAAAAGGCGATAATAAAAATGAAAATTTTGGAATACAATTCCTGTTTCTCGAAATAAACGATCCCGCCTGCTTCGTCTTCCCTTAACGAAAGTTTGCGAAGAACAGTTGACATCAGTATCCAAACGCCAAAGAATACAATTACGCGAATAAAAAAGAAGGTTTCATTTAGATAAGGCGATTTGTATTGCAGTAAATAATCATGTTGAACTGCTTCCTGGTGGGTCCACTCAAAAATCGAGTGCATCCCAAAATACATCAGCACAAAAAACAAGGCGGCAAATGGCAGGTAAGCGACCATCGCTTCGGGCACGCGCTTAAACATGGCCGACCAGCCCGATTGGGTGATGTACTGGATGGCGCCAAAAAAGGCAGCCCCAATGGCCAGCGAAACAAAATAATAGTTGTTCAGCAAATAACTGGCCCAGGTACGTTCGGCATCAAAAATAAAACCCAGCGCATACGACAGAACCCCAAGCGCCATCAATACGTAGGTTAGCAACTTAAATTTTTGGGAAATAACCAATTTTTCTTCCATAGCGGTTATTTTGAAATCTATTTCTGTAAATCTTCTTTAATATACATCGCAATTTTCCAGCGGTCTTCCGGCTTGATCATCGAACCGTGGGCCGCCATAATCCCTTGTCCAACCGTAATTACATGATAAATATCGGCATCGGGGCTGGCCATCATTTTTTCGCTCAGCAAACTGGCTGGCGGAAAAGGATATTTTTTGCTTACATACAAACGTCCCTGTCCGTCGCCTTTGTCGCCATGACACTGGGCGCAGTAAATACCGTATTCCTTTTTCCCCCGTTCAAGATTTTCAGTAGTTGGCTGAAGTTCGTTTACCAGTGTTTTTGCTGCCAATGCCCTGTCTTCGTCGGTTTTCTGGTACGGATAAGGGTTCATGCCCCGCGCAATGGTCCCTTCCACCGGTGGCTGCATGGTTTTGCCGTCGGCAAAATTCGGATTCTTGGTATATGTTTCGTAAGCCGGCGAAGTAACCATATCGTCGAAATATTGCCAACCAGCGCTGCGCCGGTTATAATCGCACGAACCCAGCAAAAATAAAATTGCCCCGAAAAGCGCTATGTATTTTATTTTCTTCATATCCTGTAATTTACTCAACAACACCGTGTTCTTTTATAATTGCCTGAACAGTTTCAGCATTTTGTCCGAGACTTTCCTTATCGAGTACCATCACAAACTTGTCGTCGGTGGCGCCTGGGTGAAAAATTTCGGGTTTCTTTCCGGGGAACACTTTCGCCCTTGCCGAAAAAGTAAACAGGGTTAGTAATGTTATGGAAAGAATGGTGGCAACGATGGTTACCACAATAAACGACGGAAAGGCATTGAATGGCTTTCCCCCGTAACGTAATGGCCAGTCGATAACGGCGGCATAAGTCAGGAACCCCAATATGCCGATTGCTGCAAACAAGCCATAAAAAAAGGCAGCATGTGTAATCCTGGTTTTGTTCCCCATTCCTTCCAGAATTTCGTGGACTGGATAGGGCGTGTACACTTCGACCGGCAAAACTCCTTTGGCTTTGATCTTTTCAAAGGCATCAACCAGGGTTGCCTCGTCGTCGAAAACACCAAGAATATAGTTTTTACTCATGAGTTGCAGGTTTTAATTTTCCGTTGTTTGGCTTATCGAATTTGGCCACACTTTTCAATTCAGAAATGGCAATCATCGGGATGAAGCGGAAGAACAGCAACACGCCGGTGAGGAACATTCCAAGTGTGCCAATAAAGAAACCGATCTCGACATACGTTGGCGAATAACTGGCCCAGTTAGCAGGCAGATAATCGCGGCTGAGCGAAGTAACCACAATATTGAAACGTTCGAACCACATTCCTATGTTGATAATGATCGAGATGACAAATACCATCCACATCCGGCGGCGTACAGCTTTGAACCAGAACAACTGAGGAATTACAGCATTGGCAATAAACATGGTCCAGAACTGAACGGCATATTCCCCAAAAAGACGGGTTCGGAAAAACATATAGGTTTCGTATTCCGAACCTGAATACCAGGCCATAAATATCTCGGTCATGTATGCCGTTCCCATAATCAGCGAAATGAAAATCAGGACGCGGGCGATAGCATCAACATGCCGGTCGGTGATAAAATCGTTCATTTTATACATGGCCCTCATCGTAATTACCAGCGTAAGCACCATGGCAAAACCCGAGAAAATAGCCCCAACCACAAAGTAGGGGGGGAAAATGGTAGTGTGCCAGCCGGTTTCAACCGAAACGGCAAAGTCGGTAGCCACAATCGAGTGTACCGAAACTACCAAAACCGCGGCGATTCCACCCAACACAAAACTCAAAGCTTCGAAACGTAGCCATTCCCTGCTCGAACCGGTCCAACCAAACGAAAAGAAACCGTAAACTGCTTTTTTGATTTTCGATTTAGCAGTGTCGCGGATGGTTGCAAAATCGGGCACCATTCCAAAATACCAGAAACTGGCCGAAATCAACAGGTAAGCCGAAATGGCGACAAAGTCCCAAAACAGTGGCGAGTTAAAATTTACCCACAACGGGCCACGCGTATTCGGATACGGAAAAATAAAGAAGAACAACCATGGCCGTCCCATGTGAAGTAAGGGAAACAAGGCTGCACAAAATACAGCCACAACGGTCATCGCCTCCGCAGCACGGTTGATCGATGTTCTCCACTTTTGGCGAAGGATGAGCAGGAAGATCGAGAAAGCCGTTCCGGCATGACCGATACCGATCCACCACACAAAATTGATGATGGCCCAACCCCAGGCAATCGAGTTGTTTACCCCCCAGGTTCCGATACCCGTTGATACGGTAATGTATTTACAGTAAAGCCCCCAGCCAAACATACTTAGGCTGACCAGCAAAGCGCCGTACCACCAAAGTGGTGTTTTGGCATGAATAGGGGCCAAAATCTCCCGCGATATCTGCGAATAGCTTTTATCGCCGTCAATTAATCTGCCTCTTACCTCCGAATTATACATAGGTCTTTATGCTTTTTTGTTTCTTACTTTTGTTAAATATCCAACCGATGGCAGCGTGTGCAACTCTTCGAGCAAGTGATAATTTCGTTCGTTTTTAAAGTAATTCGAAATCTTGCTGTTCGGATCGTTCAGATCGCCAAAAACGAGCGCATTCCCCGGGCACGATTGGACACAAGCCGGCTGGATTTCTCCGTCTTCGATTTTTCTGCCTGCCACGCGAGCTTCGGTTTTCTTTTCCTGGATGCGTTGCACACAGAACGAGCACTTCTCGACTACCCCTCTCGAACGCACGGTTACATCGGGGTTTAGCACCATTCTTCCCAGGTCGCTGTTCGAAGCATAATCGAACTCGTCGTTGCCTACGTATTTAAACCAGTTGAAGCGGCGCACCTTATACGGACAGTTATTCACGCAATACTTGGTTCCCACGCAACGGTTGTAGGCCATTTGGTTCAAACCTTCGTCGCTGTGTGGCGTGGCCGAAACCGGGCAAACATTTTCGCAGGGTGCGTTGTCGCAATGCTGGCACATAACCGGCTGGTGGTACACTTCGGGATTTTCGGCATCGTTCGAGAAATACCGGTCGACACGGATCCAGTGCATGATACGGCGGTTGCGTACCTGCTCTTTCCCAATTACCTGGATATTGTTTTCGGCCTGACAGGCGATGGCGCAGTTTCCACATCCGATACACGACGACAGGTCAACCGCCATTCCCCAGTGATGCCCTTTAAATTCAGGCCCGGGATACAAACTTACACTGTGTTCATCGTGTTCAGCTTTCAGTTCATTTCCGGCTGCGGGATCGAGCTGCCATTCATCAAAATTGGTTTCGCGCACAATGGGTCGGCCTTCCATCGAATGGTGGGTTTGCGACAGCGCCAGTTCATAGGTTTTATCGGTAACGCTTACCTGTGCCCCCGATACCCAGAATTTTTGAGCCCCGTTTTCAATCGAAGTAAACGGATACATGTTTTTACCCACTCCATCGCCAACCTTCCCGGCAACTTCGCGGCCATAACCCAGCGCCACCGAAATGGTTCCGGGAGCTTGTCCGGGTTGAATAAAAACAGGCAGTTCGACTCCGTTTACGGTAATCACCGATTCGTTTTGAACCCCGTTTTCTTCGGCCCATTTAACCGGTACCGCAGCAAAATTGTCCCAGCTAATTTTGGCAATCGGATCGGGCAATTCCTGCAACCAGGGGTTATTCCCGGCAAAACCGTCTTTTAAAGCCATACTTTGATAAAGTACTACTTCCCAACCCGAAGCCGCGTCTTGTTTGAGACTCAATGCACCGGCCAAACCATTTTCGGAATAAGCCAACGTTTTAAATTCAATCCCGGGTTCGAAAACACCTTTCTGCAACACTTCGTTCCAGAAAATCCGGCCATCTGTATATTTTCTCTGAAGTCCAGACATATTTTCAGTCCAGTTCTTTCTAAGATATTCGTAGTAATTCGGCGCTTCCACACCGGCCCATTTTAACAAGGACTCTTGTACCTGGCGGCTGTCGAACAGTTTTGAAATGGTTGGCTGGGCAAGGCTGAACGTGCCACTTTTAGGCTCGGCATCGTTCCAGGCTTCCAGATAATGCGCCTCGGGACACACCCAATGACAGGCGGCTGTGGTCTCATCTTTTCTATCTGAAAACGAAACCGAAAGTTCGGCTCCGGCGATGAGCTGTTTCAAATCGCTGCCTTTCGGATGATTGTACACCGGATTTACGCCCCAGCACAAAATTCCCGCGATCGATTTATCTTTTAACCCGGCAATCACACGCTCAAAATCAGCGTCGATGCCCTGGTGTGTATTTAATGTTTTTTCGGTACGAATCGTTGTTCCGTAGTTTCCCAGTAAGTGGTTCACCGCGTTCACAATCAATTGTATTTCCACATCGTTACTTCCCGAAACCACCAGCGAACGCCCTTTGTTTTCGAGCAAATCTTCCACCAGGCCTTTCAAATCGACCGGACTAGCGGGAGCCGCAACGGTAAACTCGCCACCAGCTTGTAAAAGCTGGTAATAAAGCGCTGTCAGGATTGTTTTTTCTTCCGATGGTTTAATCGGAACACGTACATCGGCATTCGAACCGGTAAGCGACATCCCACTTTCGAACTGGTAATGACGGTTCATTTCGTCGCTTTTTTTCATCACCCGGCGGCCCGAAGAATAGGCTTTGGTATATTCAACATTCGAGAGCCATGTTCCCAGAAAATCGGCGCCAAAACTCACGATCACTTTTGCTTTTTCGAAACGATAATCGGGAACAAAAGCCTTTCCAAAACTTAATTCGCTGGCTTTTAAAATACCTGTTGCCGAAACAGCATCGTACTGTACCCATTCCACATTCGGAAACCTTTGCTGGAAATCGCCGATTACTTTTTTGGCGCTGGGTGAAATGATGGTTGAACTGAGCAGAACTACTTTTTTATTTTCGTTGTTAAGTTGAGACAGCTTTTGCGAAATGTAAGAATCGATTTCATCCCAGGTTGTGGGTTCTCCCCTTTTTAAAGGAGTCTTAAAACGGGCATCGTCGTAAAGATCCAGAATCGAAGCCTGCACCCGCGCCGATGTTCCGCGTTGTGAAATCGAGGAAAGATCGTTCCCTTCAATTTTAATCGGGCGCCCATCGCGTACTTTCACCAAAACACTGCAATATTCGTTTCCTTCGAAATACGACGAAGCGTAGTAATTGGCAACGCCTGGGGTCACTTCTTCGGGTTTTACCAAATATGGGATTGCCTTATCGACCGGGCGTTTACAACTGGCAACCACAGCGGCGGAGGCCACGCTAAATCCCAATGTTTTCAGAAAATCGCGGCGCGACGAAGAAGCGGCTTTTTTCATCGTAGCCCTGTTGGCATCCACTTCCAGCCTGACTTCGTTTTTCCGGAATGCAACCGGGGCATTTAACTCGTCTAAACTTCTCCAATATTTTGTCATAGAATTATTTTTGCACTCTGAACTTTAAAACATTAAACTCTTTACTGATTAATAATGACAGCGCATACAGTCGTTAGCTCCCACATCGGCAGCTGTTACCGAATCGATTGCACCGCTTTTGATTTGCCCGTGCAATTCAACAAAATGTTCGTAATAGCCATTATTTCCAAAATCAACTTTTGTTTCGCGATGACAGTTCACACACCATCCCATCGACAGATCGCTGTGCTGCTGCATGATATCCATTTCCTGAACCTGACCGTGACATTGGGTACAATCGAGTTTCCCGGAACCCACATGAATGGCGTGACTGAAATATACATGATCGGGCAGGTTGTGTATGCGTGTCCATTCTATCGATTGCCCCTTTTCGTTAGCTTCCACCACTTTGGAAATTTCGAATTTACCACTGTTGCTTCCTTCCCTGATCAGAACATGGCAGTTCATACAAAGATTGGTGGCCGGGATACCTGCCGATTTGCTTTGCTCGGCGGTGGTATGGCAGTACATACAATCGATGCCGTTTTCGCCGGCGTGTACTTTGTGCGAAAATTTTATGGGTTGATCGGGGGCATAACTTTCCTGCCGTCCCAGCTTAATCGCGTCAGTTACAATCATTCGAACCTGCCAACCAAAAGCGCCCATAAAAATGACAATGGGCACAACTTTCCATTTTATGTGGTGAAGGAAAATAAGTTCGACTAATGCCCAGGTCAGCAATAAACCCAGGAAAAGAAATAGAATCAGATTGTTGTAAGTGGGTTTTGCAGGCGACAAACCGGTTTCCGACAAGTTGTCGAGATAGGATTTAACAGCTTTCAAATCCTCTTCCTTCAAAGTGAAATTTACATGCGATGCCTGCATTTTTATACCACTGGGTTCCATCACAGCCGATTGAAAACTCCCGAAATCCTGATCGGCATATTTCATGGCAATATCCATGGCCGAAGGATTCCAGTTCAGCGTATCGGTTGGTGTCAGATTGTGACACGAAACACAGGCATTGTAATCTCGTTTAAACGGAAGCAACCCTTTGAAGAAACGTTCACCTCTTTTGATCTCGTTATGCGAATGCCCCTCGGTGATCACCGTTTCGGGAGCGGCATAAACATGATTTGGAATAATAAAATAAGAAACCAGCAGGAAAATGATTATTGGTATTTTTTTAAGACACATTTTCCCAAAGAAATATCTTCTCATTCTGTTCAGTTTAGCAATAATTAAAGGCCTAATTTCTGATAATTCACCTATATTAACAACATAGTGTTGTGATTGTTCCTTTCAATCAGAAAAAAAATTTAAAATACCCGTAAATCTCTTTTCAGATTGCATCAAAACGGGTTAAGGGGTTCTTGTAACGCTTTAAAATAAATGTATTTACAACCAAAAAACTACTTGAGCGATTTTTTTTCCTGGTCAAGATTTCGGGTCATTTTTTGAACGAGTTTCATATTTTCGAAGAATTCTTTGGCGATAACACGTAAAATAGTGTAGACCGGAATGGCGAGTATCATTCCTAAAATTCCGGCCATACTCCCGGCAGCCAGGATCACCAAAAATATCTCAAGCGGATGTGCTTTTACACTGCTCGAATAAATCAAAGGCTGAAAAAGAATGTTATCGATAATCTGCACCGTAGCAAATACCAGCGCCATCCAGCCGAGAACAGGCAGCGTTTCGCCCATAAAATCGGGGCTGATGTGAATGGCCGCGCCAATAAGTAACCCGAGCAAGGCGCCCATCCACGGCCCCAGATAAGGGATGACGTTAAAAGTTCCGCAAAACAAACCAATGACCACTGCATGATTAAACTCAATCCCAGCGAAAGTTAATCCGAGGGTAACCAAAAACATGACCATGAACACTTCGAAAAGCAAACCAATAAAGTAACGACGAAGCAAATACGAAATCGAATCGAGAATATGCGATACCTTTTCCTCTATTGAAGTAGGCGCCAGCAAAATGATAAAATCGCGGAACATGCTGTTTTCTTTCAAAAAGAAAAATGTGATGAAAGAGATCGAAAAGAAGGCGATAAAGAAACTGCCAAGGGTACCAGCAATCAGCGCGAACCAATCCGACACTTTTGAGAAATCGATACGTGCGCCCAAACTTTCAGTAACGACATCAAGAAAATTTTTTTCGGCCATGTCCACCGTATCCTTACCCAGGAAATTCATCACACGCAGCAAGGGTTCTTCTACCGAATCGAGTACTTTGGCAAAATCGATATTCGACAAAGTTTCGAGTTCGCTGATCAGTAAAGGAATCATAAAACGAAAGAAGGATACAAAAACGACCCACAAAACCAGCAGTGTTATAAAAGCCGCCAAACTGGCGGGTATCCTGAATTTTCGGTAATGGATTTTTGTGAGCCAGCGCATCAGCGGCCGTCCGATAAACGACAACACCACCGAAACAAGAATGTAGGTAACAATGTTGCTAAAATACCAGATCAGAAAAATGATAAAAAGTGATCCAATCAGGAGAAGAATATTGCGGGCCCAGCCTTTTAATTGAAACATGATACCAGCGGTTTTTAACAAATATAAATTATTAAATCCAATTCGGCCAGTCCAAACACAAAGATTCAAATAAGTGAATGCCCCACCGAACTGCATCATTTTTTTATACTTTTAAAGCCAAAATCAAAGTGTGAAGAAGTACATAAATACGGTGTCGTCTTTTCAGTTCTACCAGTTGGTGCGTTATTCCACACTCATTCTTACCGGAATTATTTTTACCAAAACAGCGCTCAGCCAGTCGGCAATTGGCGAATACGAAACCTTTATTTTCGTTGCAGGCGCAGTAAGTTTTTTTTGGCTGAACGGTTTGCTAAAAGCCTTTCTCCCCCTGGCTGACAATCCGAATCGAAAACAAACGAATATTTTCAGCGCCTTTGTAGTTTTGCAAGCATACTCTTTGCTGGCCGCTGCTTTCCTGTTTTTGCTGCAACCCTGGTTCTCGCGGTTTTTGCTAAACGGAACCGAGATTCCGCAAACTACCTTGCTCCTGGTATTTATTTTGCTAATCGGACCTGCCAACCTCGTGGAGTATTATTACTTAGCCCGAAAAAAAAACAAATCGATTATCGTTTACGGAATCATTTCGTTCCTGCTTCAACTGGTTTTGGTTGTGCTCCCGGTAATTTTAGGCTTTGGCATTGCCATGGCGCTAAAAGGATTGGTACTATCGTCGGTAGCACGGTATGCGTGGTTATGGATGATTATGATTGTGAATGATGAAATCAGAATCTCAAAAAGTTTTTTGCGTGAACACTTAAAACTGGGAGGGCCACTGGTGGTTGCCACACTTTTAAGTGGTTCGGCACAATTTGTCGACGGATTTATTGTAAGCTCGCGTTTCGACGAGGGAGCATTTGCCATTTTTCGATACGGAGCGCGCGAATTGCCACTGGCCATGTTGCTTGCCAATGCATTAAGCAATGCCATGTTGCCAGCTTTCTCTGACCAGAATCGCCTCACCGAGAACCTGGAACACTTGCGTTTGAGCGTAAAAAAACTGATGCATTTTCTTTTTCCGCTTACCGCGATATTATTACTGGTTTCCAAACCGCTTTTCCCCATTATATTTAATCCCGATTTTGCGGCCAGCGCAACCATTTTTAATATTTATCTTTTACTGGTGATAAGCAGGTTGATGCTGCCACAAACCATTTTAAACGGGCTTAAAATTGGCACACCAATAATGGGCGCTTCGTTTTTCGAACTAATTGTAAATGTGGCCCTGAGTCTTATTTTTGTTCAGTTTTGGGGAATGCCCGGCATCGCATTTGCCACATTTATTGCATACCTGTTCGAGAAAGTAATTTTAATCATTGTGGTGAAACAGCGACTCGGAATTCCGCTTTCGGATTACCTGCCCACCGGAATGTTCTATTTATATTCAGCCGGAATACTCGTAACTTTTATTTTTGCCGAATTAATATTTTAAACATGGATTTTATTCTCGATAACGAAGAAACCGAAGCCAAATATCAGGACCTGATTAAGACGATCAAACTCAGGAAAAACGGCGATGTTTCGGATATGATGAATCAACAGGGCATTCAATATAAAATGAATTGGGGAGTGGCAGTTTTCGAATTGCGGGAAATGGCACAAGCATACGAACCCGATCATTTACTGGCGCTTAAACTTTGGAATAAACAGTGGCGCGAAACTATGATTTTGGCCACGCTGCTCGACGAACCAAAACAAGTGAGCGAGCAACAAATGGATTTTTGGACGAAATCGTTTGAGAACCTCGAAATTGCAGAGCAAGCATCGACCAACCTTTGGGTAAAAAGCAAATTTGCTTTTGCAAAGTCGCTGGAATGGTGCCGCGGGAAAAAACACCTGGTGCGTTTTACAGGCATTCATTTAATGGGGCGCCTTGCCATTGCCGAGAAAAATGCCATTGATGAAATGTTTGAACCCTTTTTTGATGAACTCCCGGTCCTGGCCCGCGACAAGAGATTATTCACTCCGCTTTACCGGGCTATTCTTGCAATGGGCAGCCGTTCTATCGGTCTCAATCAACAATGTATCGAACTGGCCCGCACTTTCCAACTCAGTGATTCGGAAACTGCTAACCAACTTGGCGAGCAACTTTTCGACGAGCTCAACAGCGATTATTTACACGAACTAATTCAGGAAAAAAGCCGTTAACGAAGTTTAACTGCAATCTTGTCATCTTAACCCTTCTGGCAAGCAAATTGTTTATATGCCAATGCAAAGCTATAAACTGCGCTTGCAGTCGTGACAGAAATATGAAACATTAAGAATAAGAACAAAATTATGATGAACTTATCAAAAACTTCGAATCCTGTTTTTAAGGAAAGAGTATTTGCACAGGATTACCGCTCGGCATCGGATGTGATGACCGTGAATGGAACTGTCAATAAAACAGCGCTAATGTTATTACTTGTAATTGCAGGCGCCGTATTTACATGGAATAAATTTTTTGATGTTGTTTCGAGTAACCCCGAAGCAGCCATGTCGGCAATAGCCCCGTGGCTTGTAGTTGGCGGAATTGGTGGTTTTATTACCGTACTGGTAACTGTTTTCAGGCCACAGAGCTCTGGAATCTCAGCTCCGGTTTATGCGGTTTTCGAAGGATTGCTGCTTGGTGGGATCTCTGCCATTTTCGAAATGCAATACCCTGGGCTCGTTATGCGGGCAGTCGCTCTTACCATGGCCGTATTTGCAGCCATGTTGTTCTTTTACCGATCGGGGATTATTAAAGTAACCCGGAAATTTGCGATGGGCGTTTTCGCTGCCACCGCTGGAATTGCTCTGGTGTACCTTGTAAGTTTTATTGGTGGTTTTTTCGGGATGAATACTTCCTTTCTATATGGAAATTCGAACCTGAGTATTGGAATTAGCCTGGTGGTAGTTGCGGTTGCAGCGCTCAGCCTCGTACTCGATTTTTCTTTTATTGAAAGGGCTTCTGAATCAGGCGCTCCAAAATACATGGAATGGTACGGCGCTTTTGGTTTGATGGTGACACTGATTTGGCTTTATCTTGAAATCCTTCGTTTGTTATCGAAACTGGCCGGTCGTAATTAAGACTTTTCATTGATCAGAAATAGAAGGGCCTGCTGTTATGAGAGCAGGCCCTTTTTTCATTTCCTGTCAAAATATTTAAATTTACCGATCAAACCGTATCAATTATTCGTGTATGCAGGTTATTCAGGTTACTAACCCAAAATTGGTCAACGAATTTCATCGACTACCCAAAGAATTATACAAGAACGATCAGAACTGGATTCCACCCCTGCAGATGATGATCGAAAACACCTTCGACCCAGGCAAAAACAAACGTTTTAAAACTGGCGATGCTGCCCGCTGGCTTTTGTTTGAAAACAACATTTGTATTGGGCGAATTGCAGCCTTTTACGACGAAGCATATTCTTCGGGTTACGAACAGCCCACCGGGGCATGTGGTTTTTTCGAGTGCATCAACCGCCAGGAAGCGGCCAACCTACTATTCGACACGGCCCGTAAATGGCTCGCCGAGAATGGCTTGGAAGCGATGGATGGCCCTGTTAATTTCGATGAAAACTTCTTTTTTTGGGGCCTGTTAACCGATGGGTTTCAGCCACAAACATTTGGGATGCAATACAATCCGGCGTATTATTTTGAGCTATTCACAAACTACGGATTTCGTACTTATTACAAACAATATAGTTATTCGCTCGATATCACGACACCCGACCTCCCCGACAGGTTTTGGAAAATTGCTGATTGGGTGGCGAAAAAACCAGGGTATTCATTTGAACATTTCACGTTCGCAAAGCAAAACAAATACATCCGCGATTTTATTGAAATACATTGCGAAGCCTGGAAAGGGCACGGCAACTACAAACCTATCGAATTTCAATTATTAAAAGATCTGCTTCGGAATGCGCGGATTCTTATTGATGAAGAATTTATCTGGTATGTTTACCACAACAACAAACCGGTTGCTTTTTTAATGATGATTCGCGACCTGAATCAAATCCTCCAGAAACTTGAATCGGGCAAATTGAATTTTTGGAACAAAATACGTTTGTTCTATTTCCTGAAAACCAAAACCATCAAACGTTGCCGCGTTATTGTAATGGGGATGACCCCGGGTTATCAGGGCAAAGGCCTTGAATCAGGGATCTTTCATCATTTGAAAAAAGTGATGCAAAAAAAATCGTGGTACAACGACATGGAAATGAGTTGGGTGGGTGATTTTAATCCAAAAATGAATGCGCTTTTTAAATCGCTCGGGGCTAAACAAACACTTACACACCAAACCCTGCGTTATCTTTTCGACCGCGAAAAAGTGTTTAAAATGGCGCCGATAATTGAATAAAATCTATTTCATTTGTTCTCTTTGATGTAATTTGGCAGAAAGAAAAAAACATGCATTTAGTTGAAGTAAAAGATAAAGCTACCCGGCAACTTTTTCATAAAGTTCCGTACCTGATTTACCAAAACGATAAAAACTGGGCAGCACCTTTACAGGGAATGGTCGAAGATATCTTCGATCCGAAAAAGAATAAAACCTTTCGGAACGGAAAGGCAATTCGTTGGGTCCTGGTTGACGAACAAGGAAATCTTCTGGGCCGAATTGCTGCTTTTATCAATTATAACCTGTCGAAAACCTACGAGCAACCTACTGGCGGCTGTGGCTTTTTCGAATGTATAGATAGCCAGGAAGCTGCCAACCTGCTTTTTGATACCGCCTCAAACTGGAATAAGGAAAACGGAATGGAGGCCATGGATGGCCCGATCAATTTTGGCGAAAACTATGTAAATTGGGGTTTACTGGTTGATGGATTTCTGCCACAGGGATACGGAATGCCCTACAACCCAAAATATTACGAGAAACTGTTTCGTACCTATGGTTTCGAGGTGTATTTCGAACAATATTCCTTTCACCTCGACTACACCGTTCCTTTTCCCGAAAGGTTCTGGAAAATTGCCGCCTGGGTAGCGCAAAAACCACAGTACCAGTTTCGGCATTTCGACTTTTCGCAAACCGGGAAATTTGTAAAGGATTTTTGTGCGGTGTACGATGCTGCATGGTCGTTTCACGAACATTACAAACCGCTCGACCCCGACGATATTTACGATTTTATAAAAGAATCGAAAGCCATTCTCGATCCGGAAATGATATGGTTTGCCTACCACGACGAAAAACCAATCGCCTTATTTGTGATGGTTCCTGATATCAACCAGATTTTAATCCGGCTAAACGGAAAACTCAACTTGCCGGGAATTCTCAAATTCTTTTATCTGAAGTATAAAAAAACAATGACACGCGCGCGTATTCTCATTATGGGTGTTGACCCAAAATACCAGCGTTCGGGAATCGAATCGGGAATTTTCTGGCACCAGGAACAGATTATGAAAAAGAAAACGCATCGTCATTATACCGAAATCGAGCTATCGTGGGCAGGCGATTTCAACCCGAAAATTATTGCTATTTATGAAGCTACCGGCGCGAAACGAGCCAAAACCCATTATACGATGCGTTACATGTTCGACCGCAAAAAAAAGGTAAGCAGGGCACCGCTGATCGGTTAATTACCAGCTTCTTAAATTAATGAAATAAATATCCTTTACCTTTGGAATATTTAAAACAATATTTATCTTTGCAGCCCGAAAAACTGGGAAAGTAATAACGAAAGGAATGGATTGCAGTGTTGGAAATGTAACCATTCTACAAAAAATAGAAGAAAATGAAACAAGACATTCATCCAAAAGATTACAGACTGGTAGCGTTCAAAGATATGTCGAACGGACATGTATTTTTGACCCGCTCGACTGTTGAAACCAAAGAAACTGAAGTGGTTGACGGTGTTGAATACCCGGTTTATAAACTTGAAATTTCGAACACTTCTCACCCGTTCTATACAGGTAAAACCAAATTGGTGGATACCGCTGGACGTGTTGACAAGTTCATGAGCCGCTACGGAAAACATATGGAAGGAAGAAAGAAATAAATCTTTTTCAAACAATATTGAAGAGCACTCGTCAAGCGACGGGTGCTTTTTTTTTGCTTAATATGCTATTATGTCGGTCTTTTTAACGAAGTTGATGAACATTCTGCCCATCTTTGAAGTCTGTTTGATTGGCACGGCAATTGCAAAACAATATGCTTGTTCGCGGAAAATTGTTCCTGCGACAATCTGTCATTATTTAAAAGTTTAACATGGGGAAATTAAAGAACATATCATTTCAAACCATATTCGGATCGGGGATGTCGGATCAGGGCTCCGATTTTATACCGATCATTGCTGATGGAGACGACAAAGACTTAAAAAATACCAAAATTCCGGAGATCCTGGCTATTTTGCCATTACGAAACACCGTGCTTTTCCCGGGAGTAGTACTCCCGATAACGGTGGGTCGCGAGCGTTCGTTGCACTTAATCAAAGAAATTAACCGTGGCAAAAAATTGTTAGGTACAGTAGCACAAAAAGACCACACCATCGAACGTCCGGAGAAAGACGATCTGTACGAGACTGGAACAGTGGCCGAGATTCTGAAAGTTCTTGAGATGCCCGATGGTTCCACTTCTGTAATCATCCAGGGAAAAATACGCTTCCAGATTCGCGAATTCCTTGAAGAAGAACCATACATAAAGGCAAGCGTTAACCCGCTTACAGATATTTCCACCCAAAACGATAATGAGTTTAATGCCATCGTAGGATCGTTGAAAGACCTTTCGATTAAGATTGCTCAATTCTCATCGAATATTCCGCCGGAAGCTACTTTTGCGGTTAAGAACATCGAGAATTCGACTTTCCTGATCAACTTTATTTGTTCGAACACTGACCTACAGGTCGAAGACAAACAAAAGCTGCTGGAGATTGACAGGATAAAAGACCGGGGAATACAGGCCATCAGCTTTCTGGTAAAAGAAATGCAGATGCTGGAACTGAAACACGATATCCAGAAAAAGGTTAAAACCGACCTTGATCGCCAGCAGCGCGAATACATGCTCAACCAACAGATGAAAACCATTCAGGACGAACTGGGTGGTAATCCGGTGGAACAGGAAATCAATGCATTAAAAGAAAAGGCAAAAGAAAAGAAATGGACGAAGGACGTAGCCAAATTCTTTGAAAAAGAAGTGGAAAAACTGGGACGTTTGAACCCGGCTGCAGGCGAATTCTCCATCCAGTACACCTATTGCCAAACCTTTCTCGAACTGCCATGGAACGAATATACCACCGATAATTTCGATCTGAAACGTGCCAGCAGGATTTTGGATGAAGATCATTATGGCTTGGATAAAGTAAAAGACCGCATGCTCGAGCATCTTTCGGTTTTAAAGTTGAAAAACGACATGAAGTCGCCAATCCTATGTTTGTATGGCCCTCCCGGAGTTGGGAAAACTTCGCTTGGAAAATCGGTAGCAAGGGCACTGGGGCGCAACTACGTACGCATGAGTTTGGGTGGGTTGCACGACGAATCGGAAATCCGCGGGCACCGTAAAACCTATATTGGCGCAATGCCCGGACGGATTATCCAGAATATCAAAAAGGTAAAATCGTCGAACCCGGTATTCATCCTCGACGAAATCGACAAAGTTTCGAATAATTTTCACGGCGATCCGGCCTCGGCCTTGCTCGAAGTGCTCGACCCCGAACAAAACAGCGAATTTCACGATAATTATGTTGAACAGGATTTCGACCTCTCGAAAGTAATGTTTATTGCCACAGCCAACTCGCTCAGCACCATCGCACCGCCTCTGCGCGACCGCCTTGAACTGATTGAAGTAAGTGGTTACCTGCTCGAAGAAAAAGTGGAAATTGCCAAACGTCACCTCATCCCAAAGCAGCTTGAGAACCATGGCTTAAAGAAATCGAGTGTTACTTTCCCAAAAGAGGTGATAGAACTGATTATTGATGGATACACCCGTGAATCGGGAGTGCGCGAACTCGACAAAAAAATTGCCAAAGTGGTTCGACGGATTGCGCGTAAAATTGCTTTCGAGGAAGAATACAATAAAAAACTTACAAAAACCGATATCCGCGAATACCTCGGTGTGGTTCAATACACCAAGGAAAAATACCAGGGAAACGATTTTGCAGGGGTTGTTACCGGGCTGGCCTGGACCGCTGTGGGTGGCGAAATCCTATTTGTTGAAACCAGTTTAAGCAAAGGAAAAGGTTCGCTGACCCTGACCGGAAACCTGGGAGAAGTGATGAAAGAATCGGCTATGCTGGCGCTCGAATACATTAAATCGCATGCCGAAGAACTGGGCTTGAATTCAGAAATTTTCAACAATTGGAATGTACACGTTCACGTTCCGGAAGGAGCTATTCCAAAAGACGGACCATCGGCCGGGGTTACCATGGTTACTTCGATTGCTTCGGCTTTTACACAACGAAAAGTACGTAAGAACCTGGCCATGACAGGAGAAATTACCCTGCGGGGAAAAGTGTTGCCGGTGGGCGGTATCAAAGAAAAAATACTGGCGGCCAAACGCGCCGGGATCACCGACATCATTCTTTCGGAACAGAACAAAAGAAACCTGGAAGAAATAAAAGAAATCTACATTAAAGGATTGAATTTTCATTTTGTACACACGATTATGGATGTACTGGAGATTGCGTTGTTAAAAAACAAGGTTGACAATCCTCTAATAATTTCGTAATCGTATCAAAAAATGGATTACAAATAAAAAGTCCCTTAAGATATTCTTTCTTAAGGGACTTTCATTTTAAAAAAAACCGAGTTCGAGCCGGGCTTCTTCGCTCATCATCGATTTATCCCAGGGCGGTTCAAAAGTCAGTTCTACATTTGCCGACTCTACCCCTTCCACTGCCTGGGCAGCCTGGGTGACATCATCAATCAGTATATCCACAACCGGGCAACCCGGCGCAGTAAGTGTCATAATAATGTTGGCATGGTTGTTCTCATCCAGATCCACATTGTAAATCAACCCGAGGTCATAAATATTTACCGGGATTTCCGGGTCGTACACCTCTTTCAGGTTATTTATGATTAAATCTATTCTTTTATCCATCGTATTCTTCTCCTTATCCTGCAATCTTGCTATAAGCAACAGCGTATAAACGAATTTGTTTTATCATAGCCAGCAAACCATTCGAACGTGTTGGCGAAAGATGTTGTTTTAACCCAATATCGTCGACAAAATGTAGTTCATTTTCAAGCAATTCCTGTGGAGTCCGGCCTGAGGTCACTCTTAACAACAAGGCAACCAATCCTTTTACAATCACTGCATCGCTTTCGCCCCGAAATTCAATTTTATCTTCCTTTAAATCGGCTACCAGCCACACGCGGCTCTGACAACCTTTGATCAGGTTTTGGTCGTTCTTATCTTTCGGATCCAAATCTTCCAGTTCATTCCCCAGTTCGATCAGGTAGGCATATTTGTCCATCCAGTCCTCGAACATCGAAAACTCCTGGATAATTTCCTGCTGAATTTCTTCAATTGTCATACACCGATCTTTAATACAAGTTGCAAATGTCGGAAATTTTTGTTTTCCTGCAATGATAAAAGCCTGCTTATTAAGAAAGTTTCAAAATTAATAACAAGCCACTTGTAGCCCGAGTCTTTTCACTAAATTTAGGGTCGAAATCAACATAAACTTTATACCATGACCGCACTTGCAGGATCACAAACAGAACAAAATTTATTAAAAGCTTTTGCCGGCGAATCGCAGGCACGCATGCGTTACGATTATTTTGCCAGCCAGGCAAAAAAAGAGGGGTTGGAGCAAATTGCAGCCCTTTTCGCCGAAACCGCTTTAAATGAAAAGGAACATGCCAAACGTTTTTTCAAATTTTTGGAAGGAAATATGGTGGAAATTACTGCGACTTACCCAGCTGGCAAAATCGGGACAACACTCGAAAACCTGAAAGCATCAGCCGATGGCGAAAATGAAGAGTGGACCGAACTTTATCCCGGGTTCGCCAAAATTGCAGAGGAAGAAGGGTTTAAAGAAATTGCAATGGCATTTAAATTAATTGCAAGAGTAGAAGAAGCGCACGAAAAAAGATACCGGACGCTTTACGACAACCTGAACGACGGAAAAGTATTTATCCGTGGTGACAAAGTAGTCTGGAAATGCAGGAATTGTGGTTTTATCCACGAAGGAACTGCGGCTCCGAAAATGTGTCCGGCATGTCAGCATCCTCAAGCTTACTTCGAAATTAAAGAAACCAATTATTAGAGAAAACACCATAAGGTCCGTGACCCTTATGGTGTTTCCTGTAACATCATTCTCACTTTATTCAGCGCTGAAATAAAAGCATCTATTTCAGCTAAGGTATTGTACATTCCAAACGAGATACGAACACAGCCCGGAATGTTGTAATGCGTCATCACGGTATCGGCACAAAGGTGGCCGGTTCGAACGGCTACTCCCATTTTATCGATCAGGGCTCCCAAATCATAAGAATGAACTCCTTCGATATTAAACGAAACCACTCCTGATTTTTGAGGCGCTTCACCATAGATTTTCATTCCATCAATTTCAAGTAGTCGGGTGGTAGCATATTCCATGAGCGAATGTTCCCATTCAGTAAGATTTTTAAGCCCTATTTCATTCACCAGATCGATGGCACAACCAAAAGCGATCACACCGGTAATGTGCGGTGTTCCGGCTTCAAATTTATAGGGCAACTCGTTAAACGTTGTTCCTTCGAACGAAACTTCGGAAATCATTTCGCCCCCTCCCTGATAAGGTGGTATTTCGTTCAGCCATTTTTCTTTTCCGTATAAAACGCCCACTCCGTTGGGGCCGTACATTTTGTGTGCCGAAAACGTATAAAAATCAGCATCCAAATCCTGCACATCGATCGGAATATGGGGAGCAGCCTGTGCTCCGTCTACAAGAACCGGAATATTTTTTTTATGCGCAATTCCGATGATCTCTTTTACCGGGTTAACCGTCCCCAAAACATTGGAAACATGAGCCACTGCAACCAGCTTGGTTTTATTGGAAAGAAGTTCTTCCAGCATGCCAAGCGATAAAGTACCATCATCGTTAAAAGGCCATTTCACAATGCGGGCCCCCTTCCGGGCTGCCACTAATTGCCAGGGTACAATGTTCGCATGGTGTTCCATTTCGGATACAATAATCTCGTCCCCGCCTTTAAAAAACTTCTCCCCAAACGAGCTGGCCACGAGATTGATACTTTCAGTGGTTCCTTTTGTAAAAATTACTTCATTGGTTGAATTCGCATTAATAAAAGCCCCGACTTTTTCGCGCACCTCTTCGTACCCAAGCGTGGCTTTGTCGGCCATAAAATGCGCGCCACGGTGTATGTTCCCATAATAATCGTTATGAAGTTCCTCTTCCTTCATCAGTACCTGCACCGGTTTTTGTGCCGAAGCCGCACTATCGAAATAAACCAGCGGCTTATTGTAAACCTCATTTTTTAGAATAGGAAAATAACTTCTGATAAGATCGATATCGTAATTCATTGTTTTGAATTTCAGTATAAAAACAAGTTCTTGCAAAGGTGCAAAACATTTCAAAATAAAAGAACCTAAAAAAAGAGGCTGCCCAAAAAGCAGAGGACAAAAATTATTTACTTAGTCCCTGCAAGAAAACCCCCAATATCTTATAAGTCAACCAATTGGTGTTGAT
>WOYV01000031.1:16549-21211 GCA_011620585.1 Draconibacterium sp. | reverse complement strand
ATATTCAGGCTTTTGGTGGAAATCCGGATAATGTAACCATTGCCGGACAATCGGCGGGAGCTTTTAGTATAAATTATTTGGTTGCTTCGCCATTAACAAAAGGGTTGTTTCATCATGCCATTGCCGAAAGTGGTGGCGCAGTTTTAGGTTCAAGCCAGTTGGCACGAGGAAGTGGCCTGGAAAGTGCTGAAGAAGCCGGCGTTAAATTTGCTGAATCATTGGGCTGTTCATCGATTGCTGAGCTACGGGCAAAATCTGCCGAAGAGATATTGAAAGTACGTGGCCCTGGATCTCCAATAACCGATGGTTATTTTCTCCCTGAATCGGTAGGTGAAATATTTGCAAAAGGTAAACAAAACGACGTGCCTGTAATTTTGGGTTGGAACCAGGACGAAGGTTTTGGCGGAGCACCGGTTCCTGCTGATCAGTTTAAAGAAAGAGTGAAACAGATGTTCGGTGATGAAGCCGATGAATTTCTTGCAAGATTCCCCGTAAATTCAGATGAAGAAGCATTCGCTATTCAAAACGATCTGGGGGCACTGCAAACATTTGGCATACAATCTTACAAGTGGATGGAACTTCAAAATCAAACTGCAACATCGAATGTATTTATTTATCGTTTCGAAAAAGATTTGCCCTTTGCCGCAGGAATGAGTGATTTTGGCGCTTTCCATACCGGCGAGGTTCCATATGCATATAATAATTTAAAAATGAGCCCACGGCCCTGGACGGCTGATGATTATAAACTTGCAGAAACTATGTCGGATTTCTGGGTGAACTTTGCCCGGAGCGGAGATCCAAACGGGGAAGGACTACCGCAATGGGAAGCATGTTCACCCGAAAATCTGAAAGCCATGAGATTTAAAACGGATGTGGAATGCACCGGTCTTCCAGGTGCCGGCCTGTTAAAGTTTCTGGATGAATTTTATACTGCACAATCAACTAACAAATAGAATAATCAAAACATGATGCGTAAAAGTACAACATGGATACTGGCGATTTTGGCAGTCATCCTTTTTAGTGGCTGCGGTCCGAAATGGACTGAAGAAGACATGGGTGATTTTCGCCTGGTACACAATAAAGGTGGCCAAACATTAGGATATTCCCCTAGTTCGGGAGTTACCATTATTACCGACAAAGGTTTTGCATTCAAAGACCTGAATAAAAACGGTAGTTTGGATGTTTATGAAGACTGGCGCTTACCTGTTGAAGAACGTGCCAAAGATTTGGCTACAAAAATGTCGGTAGAACAAATTGCAGGTTTGATGTTATACAGTGCACATCAATCGATACCATCGGGAGGACGTGGCCCGTTTGGCGGGGGTACCTATGGTGGAAAAACATTTGCAGAAAGCGGGGCAAAAGCCAGTGATCTTACCGACCAGCAAATCAAATTTTTAACCGATGATAATTTACGTCATGTACTGATTACATCGGTGGAAAGTCCGGCTGTGGCGGCAACGTGGAACAACAATATGCAAGCTTTGGTAGAAGGATTAGGTTTGGGGATTCCCGGCAATAACAGTTCCGATCCGCGCCACAGAACATCAGCAAATGCCGAGTTTAACGCAGGTGCCGGTGGCGATATTTCAATGTGGCCTTCGTCTCTTGGATTGGCCGCAACCTTCGATCCCGAAGTTGTTCGTAATTTTGGCGACATCGCTTCGAAAGAATACCGTGCACTCGGAATAAACACTGCTTTATCACCACAAATCGATTTGGCAACCGAGCCTCGCTGGGGACGTTTTAACGGAACCTTTGGCGAAGATCCTAAGCTCGACCGCGATATGGCACGTGCCTATGTCGACGGGTTTCAAACCTCGGAAGGTGAAGCCGAAATCCAGGGAGGATGGGGGTACAACAGTGTTAATGCAATGGTAAAACACTGGCCCAGTGGTGGCCCTGAAGAAGCTGGTAGAGACGCGCATTATGCCTTTGGAAAATATGCAGTGTACCCCGGAAATAATCTGAAAGATCATTTGATCCCGTTTACCGAAGGTGCATTTAAACTAAACGGGCCAACCGGGGTTGCATCGGCTCTTATGCCCTATTACACTATTTCGAATGGGTTGGATAAGGTTTACAACGAAAACGTTGGAAACAGCTACAGCAAATACCTCATTAAAGACATGTTGCGCGGAGAATACGGATATGAAGGTGTAGTTTGTACTGACTGGGGTATTACCAAAGATAATAAGGCGGTAAACTCGTTTGGTACAACATCGTGGGGTGCCGAAAGTTTGACTGTAGCCGAGAGACATTACAAGATAATAATGGCAGGAGTTGATCAATTTGGTGGAAATAATGATAAGGGCCCGGTTATCGAAGCGTATAATATGGGCGTTGAAGAATTTGGTGAAGATTTCATGCGCGAACGCTTCGGGCAATCGGCATTGCGTTTGTTAAGAAATATTTTCCCTGGCGGCTTGTTTGAAAACCCATATCTCGAAGTTGAAAAAACTGAGGTTACAGTTGGTAATGCCGATTTTATGGCAGCCGGATTTGATGCTCAGCTTAAGTCGGTTGTGTTGCTGAAAAATCTTGAAAATGCTCTTCCATTAAAAAATAACTCAAGTGTTTACATTCCTAAAAAGTACTACCCGGCAAGCCCTGGAATGTTTGGTTTTGGCGGTAGTGAGGAAAGATGGGATTACCCAGTAAATCTTGACATTGTCGGAAAATATGCCACTGTAACCGAGAAACCGGAGGATGCAGCTTATGCTCTTGTATTTATCGATGGTCCAAACGGAGGAAGTGGATACGATCCGGAAGACGTAAAAAACGGCGGAAACGGTTATGTGCCAATCACGCTGCAATACAAACCGTACAAAGCCGAATATGCAAGAGAAGTAAGTTTGGCAGGTGGCGATCCGTTGGAAGATTTTACCAATCGCTCATACAAAAATAAGACTGTAACGGCGTCAAATACCAAAGATCTTGACCTGGTTCTGGAAACCAAAAAAACAATGGGCGACAAACCTGTTATCGTGGTGGTAAATGTTTCAAATCCAATGGTTTTTGCTGAATTCGAAAAGGCAGCCGATGCCATTGTGGTTAGCTTTGGTATACAAGATCAGGCTATTCTGGAAGTATTAAGCGGCAAGGTTGAACCTTCAGGATTATTGCCTTTCCAGATGCCGGCCAATATGCGTACCGTTGAAGAGCAGTTGGAAGATGTTCCGCGCGATATGGAATGCTATACTGATGCGGCAGGAAATACCTATGATTTTGCGTTTGGATTAAACTGGAGCGGTGTGATTAATGATGCCCGCGTACAGCAATATAAATAAATTTTAAAAAGAGAGTAAAACGAGTGGGAATCGCCTAAATAACAAGTGGTACCCTCTTATCTTAGAAACCTAAATCAGCTAATTAATATCGTCATTCAGATATTCGGTCCCGATTCTGGGAGGTGCCCGCTTAACAGGGAGAATGGGAAAATGGGATGTTGGAGCTATGTTGGCTTCAAGAGTAACGCCTGATAATAGTAATTCCTATTCATATGGGGTGGACTGTATTTTCAGAGTTTTTGGCGATGATTATCTTTCTGTTAGCGTAGCACTGACAACCGATACCCTGGGCAATAATATGAATGGGCAGGGCAATCTTTTTTATCGTTTCAACTGGGAGCGCCGCAGCCAGGAAGGTTTTGCCTATAGTCTTTCATCCGTAAATATTTCATACTTATCTGCCAGTGTTCAGTTCCCGGGAGCATACAACTACAGCTATGTGGAGTTTCCTGTTCGCAACCAGAAAATGAATTCGCATGTGGCAAGGCTGAAAGTATTATACATGCAACACAAGCTATCGTAGAGTGGTTTTTGTTCATTATAATAGTCTTAGTGGCTTTGTTGCCTTTAACTTCCGGTTAAGAAGTAAACTTTCTGATTCTGAAATCTCCTCAAATCTTCTTACATTTGACTGAAGCAGACTCAATTTGATAGTAGGTTGTATTCTGCTGTTTTGCAGGAAGAATAAATCTGATAACCAATAATCCAACTGAAATGAAAGAAAATATTTCATTTAACCTGAATGGAGAAAATGTTTCCTTTGAAGGAGAAAAAACACAAACACTCCTCTGGGTTCTCCGAACTAAATTCCAACTGACCGGCACCAAATATGGCTGTGGCGAAGGACTCTGCGGTGCTTGCACTGTTCTGCTCGATGGATCGGCGGTACGATCCTGCACAACCAGGATTGGCGAAGTGAGCGGTAAAAAAGTTGTTACCATCGAAGGTTTGGCCGAAGGTGAAAAGCTTCACCCCGTTCAACAGGCTTTTGTTAATCACGATGCCTTGCAATGTGGTTACTGTACTCCCGGAATGATCATGAATGCAGTTGGATTACTAAACGATAATCCCAATCCAGGCCGCGAAGATATTATTTGGGGAATGGAAGACAACCTCTGTCGCTGCGGTGCACACAACCGCATACTTGATGCCATTGAAGAAGCTGCCTCTGAAATGAGGAAGAAATAAGAGTTGGAAGCTTGATAACGCTTAAAGAACAAAACAATGAACGAAATAAACGATTTCCGGGAATACCTGAAGAATCATCAAATAATACCTGAATTAAAACGCAGAGATTTTTTACGCACAATTGGAGGTGGCATTTTTGTCTTCTTTCATGTGGGAAGTGCGTTGAAGCTGATGGCCGCAGAAG
>WOYV01000031.1:8602-16449 GCA_011620585.1 Draconibacterium sp. | reverse complement strand
GGCATTTTTGTCTTCTTTCATGTGGGAAGTGCGTTGAAGCTGATGGCCGCAGAAGGTGGACAATACCGTGAACTCCCCAATGATTTTAATGCATTTCTACAAATCCACGAAAATGGAAAAGTATCGTGCCTGACGGGCAAAATTGAAATGGGTCAGGGTGTGGTAACCGGCTTGGCTATGATGTTGGCCGATGAGCTGGACGTGGCCTGCGACGATGTGGAAATGGTGATGGGCGATACCGATCTTTGTCCGTGGGATATGGGTACTTTTGGCTCGCTATCGACACGTATGTTTGGCCCGTCGATGCTGGCCGCAGCCGCCGAAGCAAGGGCTGTTCTTTTACGGTTGGCAGCCGAAGAACTGGGGTTGAACCTTGACGAACTGGATGTGAACGAAGGTGTGGTTTTTAATAAAAACAACAAAGGCGAAAACATTAGTTATGCACAATTGGTAAAGGGAAAAAACATCGATCGTTTCCTGGATGAGAAGCCTGCTGTTAAAGATTATTCGAAATACAAAATTATGGGGAAACCCAAACTGCGCCGCGACAGTGTGGAAAAGGTCAACGGAAAAGCAAAATATTCGGGCGACTTGCGGATGGAAGGAATGGTTTATGCACGTATTTTACGCCCGCCTTCGCATGCTTCGAAACTGATTTCGGTGGATACTTCAGAAGCTGAAAAAGTGGCTGGTGTAAATATTGTTCGCGATGGCGACCTGGTAGCCGCTTTACATGCCGATCCGGAAATGGCTGACAAGGCGCGGAAGTTGATAAAAGCAGAGTTTGCAACTGAAGAAAAGAAAGTGAACAACTCGAATATTTTTGATTATCTGCTGGAAAACGCACCCGAAGGAAATGTAAACATCAACGAAGGAAATCTTCCTGATGGAAAAGCAGGTGCAAGTGTCGTTTTTGAACAGGAATACCACGATGGTTACGTGGCACACTCGCCGATGGAGCCGCACACGGCCATGGCATATTTCGATGGGGAAAAAATGACGGTATGGGCAGGTACTCAAACTCCTTTCCCGGCA
Source organism: Draconibacterium sp. (assembly GCA_011620585.1). Classification (GTDB taxonomy): domain Bacteria; phylum Bacteroidota; class Bacteroidia; order Bacteroidales; family Prolixibacteraceae; genus Draconibacterium. Next base: position 15,414 of record WOYV01000031.1, on the reverse strand, counting down.
CAAAGCAACATTGCCCGCATTTTAAGAATGGAAGAGGAAAAGGTACGCGTGAAGCCTCCCTACCTGGGAGGTGGTTTTGGCGGAAAATCGGCGCACCAGCAGGCCGTGGAAGCGGCCCGTTTGGCTAAACTTACGGGTTTGCCGGTAATGGTTGACTGGAATCGAAACGAAGAATTCTTTTACGACGAATTCCGACCGGCTGCAATAGTAAAAATTAACTCGGGGATTGATAAAAACGGAAAGATCACTTTCTGGGATTATCATGTATTTTATGCCGGCGACCGGGGTTCGGAAACCATGTACGACGTGCCTCACCAAAAACGGACTGTTTACGGACGCGGCTGGACAGCTCCCGGAATTCACCCTTTCCCAACCGGAGCGTGGCGCGGACCGGGCAACAGTACCAATACTTTTGCCCGCGAGGTTCAGGTGGATTTAATGGCAGTAAAAGCCGGGATGGACCCGGTTGAATTTCGACTAAAAAACCTAGGCAATCAACATGTCATCGATGTTTTGACAGAGGTCGCTAAAATGGCCGACTGGAAACCTGCAAAATCACCTTCGGGAAGAGGTTTGGGCGTGGCAATTGGTCTTGATGCCGGAACTTACGTGGCACACATTGCAAAGGTGGATGTTAACAAAGAAACCGGTGAAGTAAAAGTGTTAAAAGTTTGGGTAGCGCAAGATATGGGATTTTGTGTGAATCCGCAGGGGGCAACTATTCAGATGGAAGGCTGTATTAACATGGGAATGGGCTATGCTTTAAAAGAAGTTATAGAGTTTGAAGGTGGGAAAGTAAAGACTTCTAATTTTGACAATTACGATTTGCCACGATTCTCATGGATACCGGAAATTGAAACAAAAATTCTGGAACGTTACGAAGCGCCACAGGGTGGGGGCGAGCCGGCTATCGTTTGTATGGGGGCGGTTATTGCCAATGCCGTTTATGATCAAACCGGAGCTCGTTTATATGAAATGGCCATGACTCCGGAAAGGGTTCTGGCAGCACTGAAGAAAGTATAACGAAACTAAAAAGCAACCGTCGACTTGATTCCGCTGAAAAGGGATTTCCACCAGAAATTGTAGGTGGATTTCTTTTTGTCGCGTTCGAAATGGATAGCGCCTTCGCGGAAGCGTTTATCTCCGGTGAGGTTATGGTTACGGATAACAAGACCATTGACCAGCCCTGATTGAAGCTTTTTATTGCTCTGGTTATTCCGGTCGATTAATTCGAGTTTCAGATTTTCGTATTCCATGGTTAGTTTGCCATTCGACACATCGTTGTTGTAAGTAAAATCGAAATCTATTCGATGAACAGTTCCTTCCGTAAACCGGGTCGACATTCCGTATTCGACCATCGTATTGGCAGCGGCAAACGGCATTGTTCCCAAGTGGCCTCTCATGCGGTCGGCATGAGGAAAATGCTTACTCGAAAGCGTGACCTGGGCTGTTAAAACAGAGGCATTAAGCAATTTTGTTTTGATATCGAGTACGCGCGGCTGCTTAATCAAACTGTCGATATTCGTAAAATTCTTGCTTATTATTTCAGTTCCGATCAGATCCAGATGACCGGCATCGGTCGAGTTTTTGGCCCGCTCGGTGTAACGGATGTCTGCCGTGTGAATGTACAGCGAGTCGCTGTGAACCGGAATTGGGATCGAAGCCACCATGTCAGGTATCAGTTTGGTGTCGGGCTTAACCGGCATTGGCAGTCTCATGTCGCGAAAAACCTCGGCTTTCAATCCGGCCACCTCAATTTTACGCAGGTAGAATTCCTGGTCGGCAAGCAGTTTCTTTAAATCGATACTGTTAAGCTGGAGTCTCTGTAATTGCACATCAAACCAGTCGGACTGTACACCGACGCGCTTACCTAGTTCGTAGCGGTCGCGCAACGGAATTACCTGCAAATTGTTGGCAACAAGTTCGGCTGTTTGGGTAATGAAATTTACCGAACCTACTTTGATCCGGTAATTGCCGTCGCTCGTCAGGAAATTGACATCCGAAACCAGGCATTCCAGCTCATCTAATCCTATATTTTTGTAAAGGAAGTTGGCCGTGTCGGGGTTGAATTCGATATTTTTGATATCCAGATCGAGATGTGCAGAAAGGAGACTATCGTTTTTTAAAGATGGATCGAACAAGGAAAATGTCCCGTTTTCAACAACCAGTTCTTTGATCAGAATTTTCAATGGAGAAGTGGCGCTACTGGCCTTAAGTCCACTTTTAGGAAACTCGTATCCTTTTCGCATGCGAATCACCAGGTCTTTAAAGATCAATCCGTCGGTTTCAATTTTTTTGTAAAGAATGAGATTGACAATCCCAATTTCTCTTAACTTAATCAGATTGATATTTGCCGAAAAATCACCGGCACTGTCGCCAAAGTGCACCCCCGAAAGTCCGATACTCTGTGTCAGGAAGTGCGTCTTGATTCGATCGACTTTTAATTTCATCGTTCCAATTGTTGCATGCCTTAACTGTTTGCGAATGGCTGCGGGGAAAATAAATGTGTTGACGGCGAAAATGATGAAAACGATTGTTGCCACCAAAATCCCAAGTATTTTTTTGATTTTTCTGTTTTTCATAAAGAGGAGTAAGGTTATTATCACGTCCAAATTATGAAAAAAATGGGATTAATTATTGAAACAGAAATATTTAGAGAAAATTCTTGTTTAAATATTCCTGGAATTTTTCTTTGTATTGTTCGCTCACCGGGATATAAACCTTTCCAAAAACAATGCGGCTACGATCCACAGTATCGATACGTTCGAGGTTCACGATGTAGGAGCGGTGGACGCGCATAAATTTCCCGGGAGGAAGTTTTGATTCGATCAATTTCATTGAATTCAGCGATATGATTGGTTTGTCGTGGTCGTGAACATAAACTTTTATATAGTCTTTCAAACCTTCGACATAAACGATGTCGTTAAAATTAATCCGCCGGATTTTGTACTCCGACTTCAGAAAAAGAAACTCGTTGTTCGAGCTAATTTCTTCCTTGTTGGCAGCTTTTTCGTAGCCGATTTGTTTGCGAACTTTTTCAACGGCTTTTAGAAATTCGGAATAAGCAAATGGCTTAAGCAGGTAATCAATCGCCTCTAATTTAAAACCTTGAAGCGCATATTTTTCGTAGGCGGTGGTAAATACAATTTTAGTTTTGTTTTCTAACAACTTTGCAAATTCAATCCCGTTCAGGTCGGGCATTTCAATATCCAGAAAAATTAGTTCCACCGGGTTTTCTTCCAGGAATTCCATGGCATCGATAGGGTTGTCGAAAGCTCCCGCCAACTCAAGTGCCGACGTTTTTTCAATATAAGAACTCACCAGTTGAAGGGCGAGCGGTTCGTCGTCGATGGCAATGGTTCGGATCATTTTTCTTTATTTAAATCAATTTCAAGTGAAACCCTAAATTCCTTTGAAGTTGGAATAATGTTAAGTGCATGTCTTCCCGGGAAAAGAAGTTTCAAGCGTTTTTTTACATTTTCAAGCCCAATTCCCGAGTGGTTTTCCTCGTGTTTTTCTTTTTTATCGGAAGTCGTACTATTTACACACATAAAGCTGATTTTCTGCTGGTTGGTTTGCATTTGCACTTTAATAAACGATTTGTCGCGGTAGCTAATGCCGTGTTTAAAAGCGTTTTCGATAAACGGAATAAACAACAGTGGCGGAACTTTCAGATCAGTATTTTCTTGTGTCAGATTAATTTCGATCTCCACTTTTTTCGAAATGCGAAGTTGCATCAGGTCTATATAATTTTTCATGAATTCGATTTCATCGCTCAGAAGTGTTTCGCCGTGCTCCGACTCGTACAAAAGGTAACGCATCAATTTAGATAGTTTCAGAATGGCAGCTTGCGCATCTTCCGAATTAATCTCGACTAATGAGTAAATATTATTCAGGGTATTAAAAAAGAAATGCGGGCTCACCTGGTTTTTCAGAAAGGCAAGCTCCGAGTTCAATTTTTCTTTCTCAAGTTCTTTTTGCCGTTTCTCACTTGCCGAATGTTGTTCGATAGCCCGTAATCCAATCGAAAAACCAATAATAACAATGGATAGCAAACTGTAACCATATATCTGCATTAGCTTAAAAGGTGGGCGTTGGAAGCGGTGTTCCCTCGTCCCTTCATCTATTGATTCAGCTATTCTTCTTTCTCGTTCCGGATTATGTAGAGCCTGGTTGGTAAGATCAAGAACAAAATAGAAGCAAACTACTACCACCAAAGCCAGAATAAAGAAAATCATTGTTTTGTTCTTCATATAAAACTTCGGTACCAGCCAGAAATAATTGATATAGAATATGAACCCAATTACAAAGGCATTTACATAGAAACCCCAGGCAATAAAGTTGTTGTTTCCGGAATAACGACTGATTATAATTTGAGGTAGAATAATTAGCACCAGCCACACCAGGAGGTGCATCAGGATTGGGAGTGTGGTTCTTATTGTTCGGGATCTTTTCATACTACGTGGTTTTCATCAAAGTTAAATGAAAAACCAAAAAACACGCATATTTCGTGAATTTTGGTTATTGAATATTATTCATGGCGCAAAGCGTCGATCGGATTCAGGTTTGAAGCTTTGCGTGCCGGATACCACCCAAAGAATATCCCAATAAAAGAACATACCAGGAACGATAAAGCTATGGCTTGTCCCATAACTACAAAAGGCATGTTTAGTAAAGTGGTGGCCAGGTACGACAACAACAAACCCAGGAGAATGCCAAGGATTCCTCCCAGAATGCTTAATAAGACTGCTTCTATCAGAAATTGGGTCAGGATGTCGGTTCCACGTCCACCGACCGACATTCTTAATCCGATTTCCTTGGTACGTTCGGTTACCGAAACAAACATGATATTCATGATTCCGATACCACCAACCAGTAACGAGATAGCTGCAATTGCGCCTAAAAGCATGGTGAGCATATCGCTGATTGAGGAAACCATTTCAACCATTTCGGCCTGCGATCGAACCTGAAAATCATCGTCGGCGCCATCTTTGAGTTTGTGCTCACGGCGCAAAATGGTTTCGATTTCACGGATAGCTGCTTCTGATTTTTCTTCACTTACTGCCGAGGCATAAATCGATTGGATATGTGAAATGGCAAGCATCCTTCTTTGTACTGAAGTATACGGTGCGATAATCATATTGTCCTGATCCATGCCCATTCCGTTCTCTCCTTTTTCTTTTAATACTCCTATTATTTTAAGCGGAATTCCGTTAAACCGGATCGTTTGCCCAACCGGATCTACGTTCTCATCGAAAAGATTTTCGACAACAGTTTTTCCAACCAGACATACTTTTGCCAACGATTTTATATCTCGTTCGGTAAACAGCCTTCCATCTTCTATTTCAAACTTTCGGATACCCAGGTATTCGGTATTACCGCCGTAGATGCTGGTAGGCCAGTTCAGGTTGCCGTTTACCGCCTGTCCGCTCGTACTCACCTGGGGCGAAACTGCGGTTAGATTCGTGGTTTCTTTTCTCAAGGCTTCAACATCGGATAAGCTTAAAGATTTGGCATTCGAGTTGCCCATCACTACCCCGCCACGTTGCTGCGACCCGGGCATCACAAAAATCATGTTGGTACCCATGCTCGACATTTCTTCCCTGATACTTAGTTTCGAGGCTTCACCAATCGAAAGCATCGCAATTACCGAACCTACGCCAATGATGATTCCCAACATGGTCAGGATCGTCCTGAACTTGTTTCTTCTCAGGGCATTGGTAGCTATTTTTGTAAGATTTTTATAATTCATCGTTATAAAGTTGTACGTTTTCTATTGCATTTTATGCTCATAATTCATGCTCGTCTTCTACAGGCAGGGCTTCGATAAGTTTCGACGCATTAAACCGGTCAATGACCTGTGATTCTTTTTGAATCCGACCATCGCGGAAAATAACGTTCCGTTTCATAAAGCGTGCAATGTCGGCCTCGTGCGTAACAAAGACTATGGTTTTTCCATCGTCGTTCAATTTCTGGAAGAGTTCCATAATTTCGTACGAAGTCCGGGTATCGAGGTTTCCGGTAGCTTCGTCAGCCAGGATCACCACGGGGTCGTTAACCAGCGAGCGGGCAATGGCTACACGTTGCTGCTGTCCGCCCGATAGTTGGTTCGGCATGTGGTCCATGCGGTCGGCAAGTCCCACCTGCCCGAGTGCATATATTGCTCGTTCTTTTCGTTCCTTCGATTTCACTTTCGAATTGTAATACAGCGGCAGCTCCACATTTTCGAGTGCTGTTGTACGCGGCAGTAAATTGTAAGATTGAAAAATAAAACCCAGTTTATTATTCCTCAGTCCGGCCAACTGATTTTTATTAAGTTTTCCCATGTCAACGCCATCCAGTAGATATTGTCCATTAGTTGGCTTATCCAAACAGCCAAGAATGTTTAACATGGTAGATTTCCCCGAACCACTGGCTCCCATTATCGCAGCAAAATCCCCTTCAAAGATTTCAAGGTTGATTCCTCGTAAAGCGTTCACGGTCATTTCGCCAACATGGTATACTTTTCGGAGATCGTTTACTTTTATGATTGTTTTCTTCATGGTGTTTAATTTTATGTATTCACGTGCGGTTGATCAACTACCGTCTTCCGGGAGGGCCCGGCATAAAAGGACTGCCTCCGGCAGTTGGCGTAGCCGTCGATACGCCAATTTCTACCATGCTCAGCAATACTTCGTCACCCAATTTAATGCCGTCTGTAATTTCCACGTTTATATCATCGTCCATTCCGGTTTTAACCGGCACCGGACGGATGGTAGAATCTTTTTTAACCCAAACCACACTTCCTTGTTTAAAATTTGTACCCATTTCGG
>WOYV01000031.1:0-8502 GCA_011620585.1 Draconibacterium sp. | reverse complement strand
TTCGGGCATTTCTGGTTTGGGCTGATTACTCATGTAGCTGAATAGTAATTTCTGGTCGGGAGTAAAACGCAACGCTTTGCTGGGAACAACCAAAATATCATTTTTCTCCATTACATAAATATTGGTTTCTGCCGTCATTCCCGGCATCAGTTTGTAATCGGGGTTGGGAGCCGAAATAATAATGGTGTAGGTTACCACATTGTTGGTAACGGTTGGCTCAAGTCTTACTTCAGTAACTTCTCCGTCAAAAGTTCTGTCGGGATATGCATCAACCGTAAATTCAACGCGTTGTCCTTGCTTTACCTGGCCAATATCAGCTTCATCCACATCGGCTTCCACGCGCATTTGTGTGAGGTCGTTGGCGATTGTAAAAAGTGTGGGAGTATTGAAACTGGCAGCCACGGTTTGTCCTTGTTCCACTGCACGGTTCAAAACAATTCCATCGATGGGAGAGTAGATCATAGCATAATCAAGGTTGATCTGATTCTTTTTATGTTGGGCAAGAGCGCTGTTGTAATTGGCACGTGCCTTATTCAGGTTGTACACGGTTTGATCGAAATCGGTTTGCGAAATCAACTGCTTATTATTCAGCGGGGCCATTCTGTCGTAAGTTGCTTGTTGATAGTCAAGTTCAGCTTTGGCATTGTCGAGTGTTGCCTGGCTTTGTTCCATGGCAGCCGCTAGGTTGGTCGTATCAATACGGGCCAAAATCTGACCTTTTTTAACATACGAATTGAAATCAACGTAAAGTTTCTCGATGATTCCGGATACCTGGGTACCTACTTCAACAGTGGTAATGGCTTCAAGTGTTCCGGTGGCAGTCACGGTTTTGCTTACCGATCCGGTTTCGGCTTTTGCGGTTTTAATGTCGATCCTATCGATCGCTACTTTTCTCGGACGCAGAATGAAAGCTGCCGACACCAGTGCTACAAGGATCAGCGCAATAATAATGATTGTTCTCTTTTTCATGATTCTATGTTTTATTGTTTCGATTTATAAGGTGATCGGATTCCCGAGGTAGAAATCCAGTATTTTATAGCTAAAGATCAGGTTAAACTGCGATTTCAGAAGTTCGTTTTGGGCCACGATCAGGTTGGTCTTTTCGAAGAGAAAATCCACCGAATTAATCAGGCCGTTGTTAAACCGTTCTTCAGCAACTTCATACGATTCCTCTGTAGAAGTATACGATTCGAGACTGGCTTCGTACTGACTTTGCGCCGAAACTACGTCGACACACACCTGTTCGATTTCTTTACGTAGTTGATTCTTTGTATTGATCTCGTTCAGTTCGGCATTCTGATAATTGATTTTGGCAAGTGAAACACTCGATTTAACCTGTTTTTTCTGAAAGATCGGGATGGCTACCGAAACTCCTACACTTGGAGTGGTGGCATCGCCCAGTTGTCCGAAATAGTTCGAATCCATCGTACCCGAGTAACCAGTAGAAATACCCGCATCGGCAGTAACCGTGGGATAGAAACCTGCACGTGATATTTTTTCGTTCAGTGCGGCGCTTTCTTTTTGGTATTCCACACTTTTTACCTGTGGCTTGATTCCAAGCGCTGTGGCATAAACATCGGCGGCCTGTGGTGCCAGATTTTGGTTGATGGTTGAATCTATTACCGGGCGTACAATTTCAAAATTATCATTCACCGGAAGTTCCATTAGCTGCATCAGGTTCACTTTCGAAATGGCATAGTTGCTTTCGGCGTTGGCCAGTGTCAGTTTTTCGGTAGCCAGTTGCGATTTCACCTGGAGGTAATCCGAGCGCGAAATAATCCCGCTTTGCAAACGCGCCTCGGATAACTGAAGCTGTTCGGTGGTAGCATCGAGCTGACTTCGAGCGTTCTTCACGTTTTCTTCGTTGGCCACTACTTGCAGGAAAGCATTTAAAATACAAATTGTGATCGATTCTTTAATGGTTTCCGAATCATACAATCCGGATTGCAAATCGAATTCGGCCTGTTTAACCAGGTTATTTAAACGCTGACCATTGTACATGGTGACGCTCGAATTAACGCCGTAACTCGTGTTGTTGACACCTGAAAAGCTCGTTGCCCCGGTAGTGTAATCTTGCGTGTTCGACCAATTAAAACTCTGACGAACCGATGCACTTACTGAAGGAAGTTTCTGGGCCAGTGCCTGTTCTTTGTTTATTTCGTTAGCCAGGTTGCCAAGTATGCTCTGTCGCACCTGGATGTTCTGTTCCAGCGCATAATCGATGCAACCCGACAAAGTCCATGTTTTTACCTGTGTCCTTTCGTCCTGGGCCCCGAGTATTCCCGGCAGAAAAACGATGATTAATAGGATAATTGCTTGTACTCTCATAGCTTTTACAATATTTTAAGGTGAAAGTAGAACAGTGAGGTGGGGTAGCGAAATGGAATAGAAGTTTGGTAACTTTTTATCGACGTTTGGGCAGTTTTTATCGAACGTATAAAATGAGTTTCAAAGGTTGTATTTTGCTGAGGGGCACCAAAGGATTTTAAGTCAAATAGAAAGTAAAAGATCGCTTTGCCAATACCCTTCCATCGAATCAGTCATTGCGAGGGCTTGCCCGAAGCTATCTATTGTATGTTTGTCAGTTATAACTTTTGAGTTCATGCGGGAAAAGACAGGAATAAACGGAGCTGGTTCAGGCCGCCCAAAATGGTCAAATATTGTATTACGGCATCGCAATAAAATACAAAGACAAGGAATACTGAAAACACACGAAAATTGAGAGATTTAACGATTGTTGAATACATGCTGATAACAATAGGGAACAATTTTAATATGTTCTTTATTCGCTATTTGTGTGTTGCGAAAGTGGAGCTGGAGGGAGTCGGATAAAGTTGTTTAATGGGCATTAAATCAGTTGTTTATGAATAGATGGATTTTTAAGTTAGATTAAATAAATTGTCATGATTCTGAATTGCATATTAACCAAATCGTTCATCCTTGTTTCAAATCTTATTTTATAGATTGATTCATAGATTTTTCAAACCTCTCGCAAGTAATGTTATTAAAAAGGTAAATACGATTTTGAATTTTATTTTTTTAAGGTTTAAAAATTAATTATCCATTTTAAGGTTTTTCAAAACGGCAAGTAAGAGTCCGCCCGATAACCTTGTTTTATAATCAGGATTAATGTATTCAAATGCAATTTTGCCACTGGTGTTGGTAACAAAAACAGAAGGCACGGGCAAAAGGCCATCGTTTAATCCGTCCGATTTTTCCGAAAGCATCCCGGAATATTTTTCCGGCGCTTTAAATGCAATTCCGATTGCTTTAATAAGTTTTCCGTCAGCATCGGAATAAAGGCTGTAAGCCAGCTCTTGTTTTTCATCAGTTGCCTGCAGGTTTTCAGGCGAATCGGGGCTGATGGCAATAATCTGGTAACCCAGGTTTACAACTTCATTTTGAACTTCCTGGATTTCGGCCAGATGGGCATTGCAAAAAGGGCACCATCCACCGCGGTAAAATAAAACCACCGAAGGTTTTTGCTTGAGTATTTCCAGCAGGTTGTGCACGCTGCCATCGGGTGATTTTAGAAACGCATCGGGAAATGTTTCGCCGTTTAATAAAGGTGAAATGTCTTCTGCTTTTTCAGCAACCTGGGCATTTGATGAAATTGTGGCAAATACCAGACTTAGTAAAATAAGCATTACGTTTTTCATTTTTCTAATTTATTTAATTGTGTTATTCTGAACTTGCCTCCCACTTAAAAGCTTCAATTTGCTTGTCGAGCGGTGTATGCGCAAGGTGGTTTACATAGTTACTGATTATCTTTTGGCCAATGCCCACAATTATTTCCAGTACATTTTTTTGGGAATAACCGGCTTCCAGAAATTCCTGAACTTCATCATCCGAAGCCCATCCGCGTTTTTCGACCAGCAAGGCGGTAAATTTCCTGAGCGCTTCCAGTTTGGTATCGTTGAGCGGTTTGTTGTTTCGAAGCGCTTCAATCATAGTCTCGGGCACTTTGAACATTTTAGCGGCCATCGAATGGATAGCCATACAGTAATGGCAACTGTTGTGATAACTGACCGTTAGCCATACGATATTCTTTTCAACCGGACTTAAAGATGTTTCATTGAAGAGCTGGTTCATTTGAGTGTAGGCTTCCAGCACTTCGGGTGATTCAGCCATTATTCCGTATAGGTTCGGGACAAATCCGTTTTGTTTTAACGCCCCTTCGAGCATTTCTTTTGAACCTTCAGGAGCCGATTCGATGGTGTGTAATTTAAATGTTGTCATAATTATTAAAGTTATAATTCTAAGCACTTGCTTAGAAAATGGTTAAAAAATTTTAGTTGAGTTGGTTCAAAGCCACGTCTATAAAATCGGTTAACTGGCTTTTGTCCATTGTTTTGTTGGCTACCGAAATTCCCTGCATCACACCAAGGAAAAAACTGGCTTGCTTTTCAATATCGGTATTTGCCGGGATTTCATTTTTATCGACTGCATTTTTTAAAAAACTTTTAAGCTCGGCTAAACCAGCGCCTTTCTGTAATAAAGGTTGAAACCGGTTTATTATTACAAACTCGCGGTATTTGCGTAAGGCGTTTATAAACAGGTTCTTTTTATTTTTAAACGATGCATAAATGGAGAACTGGTTGATGCCCATTTCTTTTTCGAGCAAACGCACCGAAGTGGCTTCATAACCATGAACCCAGAACACATTCATGGCTTTTTCAAGCACCAAATCATCATCGTATGTTTTACTTCTTGGCATAATTTACCAAATAAGATGGTTCAAGTTAGAAAAAGGTTGCGTTAAACACGATGATTACTAATCTTCCACTTCCTCAATAACTGCCGGTTTTTCGCCCGGCGCATACCTCCTGATTTTAATATTCAGGTAGGCAAACAACATGGTCATCAAAGGGCTGATGATGTTAAAAAATGCGTAAGGTGCATAAGTCCAGGTGTCCACGCCCAGCACTCTCGATTGTGTTGCGCCACAGGTATTCCATGGTATCAAAACCGAAGTTACGGTTCCGCTGTCTTCGAGGGTCCGGCTAAGTAATTCGGGCTTCAGGCCTTTTTCTTCATAGTTTTTCCGGAACATTCTACCCGGAACTACAATGGCAATGTACTGATCGGACGCTGTGGTATTAAAGAACAAACAGGTTCCAACTGTTGAAGCCACCAGGTTTCCGGTGCTTTTAGCGTATTTAACAATCGGCTGCGTAATCCGTTTTAACAAACCTGCCGATTCCATCACTCCGCCAAAAATCATAGCCGAAAGAATCAGCCAAACAGTGTCGAGCATACCGCTCATCCCGCTGGTGCTCAGCAACTCGTTTACATTTTCGTCAGGCGTTGTCAGGCTAACGCCGCCAAACATAGCCTGCATCACCGAATAATACGATGCCGTTGCATAGTTTTCGTGGTGTGCGGCAATGGTTCGAATAACTTCGGGTTGAAATATGATGGCAAAAATACCACCCAACATGGTTCCGATAAAAAGTGATGGAAGCGGCGGTACTTTTAAAATAATAACAGTGAATAAAATAACAGGCACCAAAAATAAAAGTGGACTGGTGCTAAAAGTCCCATCAATGGCTGCTTTTACACTTTCCACATCAACAGTTGTTCCTGAGAAATCATAACGAAACCCGATCACCAAAAAAATAATCAGTGTAATTGTCATGGTGGGTACAGTGGTAAAAGCCATGTATTTAATATGCGTAAACAGGTCGGTTCCGGCCATGGCAGGCGCCAGGTTGGTGGTATCGCTCAGCGGGCTCATTTTATCCCCAAAATAGGCGCCGCTGATAATGGCACCGGCAACAATGGCTTCGTCAATACCAATCGCTTTGCCAATTCCCAGCAGTGCCACACCAATGGTAGCGATGGTCGACCACGAACTTCCGGTGGCAACACTCACAATGGCACTCACAACCACGGCAGTAAACAAAAATAGCTTCGGACTAATCAAATCCAATCCATAATAAATCATCATCGGAACAACTCCGCTGATGAGCCAGGTTCCTGCCAGCGAACCAATCAATAACAGGATCAGAATTGATGGCATGGCAGAGCCAATGGTAGAAACGATCTTTTTCTTTACATATTCCCATTGAATACCAAGCTTATACGCGACCATTGCAGCTATGGCAGCAGCCAGCATCAAAGCGATCTGGTTGGCACCGGCAAGCGTGTCGTCGAACAGAAGTACGTTAAAAGTCAGTAAAACAATAAGAATAAGGATCGGCAGCAGTGCCAGTAACAGAGAAGCTTTCTTTTGCTTTGTCATAAACGGGCCAGAATTTTATGAAGCGACAAAATAGTATTTTTGGATTGAAATTCGACATAAAACAAAAGCAAATCGCTTCAAACATAAAATTTAGTCGTCGATTTAATTTCACTTTGCATTTTATGAGCGAATACTTTAATTGTGCTATTTTCGTTTGATCTTTGATTAGCTTTATTTATGAAAAGTTTTTACTTCAGGATATTTACATTTTTATTTTTTGCGGGTTCTGTTTTTTTCGCCCAGGCGCAAAGAAGCAGTGGTTTGATGATTGATGGGACTGTAATGGTAGAGGAGGGAAGCCCCGACAATGTGATCATTGAAATGTACGAAGACGGCAAAAAAGCGCCGGATTACGGAATTGGAAATTCAGGAAAATTTAAGGTAGAACTGAACTACAACCACAAATTCGAACTGATTTTTAAGCGCGAAGGTAACTTCCCGCAAAAAATTGTGATCGAAACTACTGTCCCAAAAGCAGTGCTCGACACCGATCCTCGTTTTCCGCCTTTCCCGGTAAATATCAACCTTTTCAAGGAAATTCCAGGGGTTGACGCTTCTTTTTCTGAAAATACCGTCCTCAAGATTTATTACAGCAACAGTGTCGATAATTTTATCCAGGAACTTTATTACAACGATGCTCAAATTGCAAAGTTAATCGAACAGGCAGTGTTAACCGGGCAACAAATCGACCGTCGGGCTGAATATATGGCGAAACTTACACGGGCTGAGTTAGCCGAACTCCGAAAAGAATACAACGAACTGCTTGAGCAAGCCGGTAAAGAATATGCCAACGAACAATTTGTGGACGCACTCGATGGCTACAAAGCCGCCACAAAAATTTTCCCGGATGAACAGTTCCCGAAAGATCGTATCGCAGAAATCAATGATTTGCTGGGGCTGATCATGGTGGCCGGAGAGCTTGACAAAGCCATGCTCGAACGTTTTAATAAACTCGTGAAAGACGGAGACCTGCTTTTTAACCAGAAAAATTATGCCGGGGCCAAAAAGAACTACGACCGGGCGCTTTCGATAAAACCGACCGACGAATATGTAATCGCTCAGCTGGATAAGATTGCACAAATACAAAAACTTCTGCATCAGGAAGAGGAATACAATAACCTGATCGCCAGTGGTGATAAAGCCTTGAAAGAGCTTTTGTATAATGAAGCGCTTGGACAATTCCAGCAGGCGCTGAAAATAAAACCAAACGAAGCTTATCCCCAAAATAAGATCAATGAAATAAACGGATTGTTGGCAAATCAGCAAAAAGAGTCGGAAAAACAACAGAACTACGAAGAAGCCATGAAAGAAGGTGACCGGCAGTTCTCGAAACAGTTCTACGATCGTGCGCTTACACAATTCGAAAATGCACTTACGTTCAAACCCGGCGATGCGGCAGCTACCAAAAGGGTCGCCGAAACTAAGGAGATTATGCAGGGCATTCTCGATAAGATGGCCTTTGATAAGTTTATTGCAGAAGCAGATAAAGCATACAAAAAACAGGAATTTGCTGTAGCGCTTTCGAATTACGAAGAAGCTTTGGCGCTTGTTCCCGACGAACCGCGCACCAAAAAGCGCGTGGAGGAAATCCGGCAAATCATACACACGCAACAGAGCCTCGATGGGTGTATTTCGCAAGCCGACAAACAGTTTGATCAACAAAAATATACCGATGCGAAAACTTTGTACGAACGGGCCCGCAAACTGGATTCAAAAAATAAATATGTTAGCGACCGCTTAGCTGAAATTGCACAATTGCTGGCGGGGCAGGAGTTGGAAGCAAGATATGCTGAAACGGTGGCATCAGCTGATGCACTGTTGAAAGATCTGGACTATGAGAATGCCAGGAATAAATACAACGAGGCGCTTTCGATTAAACCACGCGAAAATTACCCAAAAGAAAAGATTGCTGAAATTGGTAATATATTGGCAGCCATTGCAAAAACGAACACCGACTACCAAAATGCTGTTGCGAAAGCTGACCGTCTTTTTCAACAGAAAAATTACCAGGATGCGAAAACCGCTTTTGCCGACGCAGGAAGGATAAAACCGGAAGAAAGCTATCCTCCGCAAATGATTTCTCAAATTGATGGTTTAATTGCTGATCAGCAGCGGGTCGCGCAGGAAGCTGCGGAAGCCGAAGCCGCCCGGCTGGCCGCAATCCAGGCTGAAAAAGATAAAAACTATGCCGATGTCATTGCGAGAGCTGATAACCTGTTCAACGAAAAGAACTATGAAAACTCACGTAACGAATATCG
>WOYV01000084.1:70280-82555 GCA_011620585.1 Draconibacterium sp. | reverse complement strand
ACATGCTATCTTTTATTAACTTGTTTGTCTTAATATCAATGTGTTTCGCTTTTGCGAAACTTTAGTTAATTATTTGAAAGGAATTAAATTATATCGTAGTTTTGATTTCTTCTTAAACCGGACTCTATAGTAATTTAAGGCAGCAAAAATCTGAAATTTGATTAGTACCGAAGGATATATAGTTATTGCAGTGGTAGTGATTACCATTGTCGCTTTGGCCAAAGAGATGCTTCGTCCGGGGCTGGTTTTCTTTTCTGCTGCCACCATCTTACTCACTTTAGATATTATTTCGGCCAACGAAATGCTCGCTGGCTTTTCGAATAAAGGTATGCTGACCGTTGGAATTCTTTTTCTGGTGAGTGAAGGAGTCCGGCAATCGGGGGTACTAAACCGTCTGGCACAAACCTATCTCCCGCGAAAACGCCGTAAAATGGTGTCTCTCATCCCTCAGATCATGATCCCGGTATCTGCACTTTCGGCATTTCTGAACAACACGCCGGTAGTAATTATTTTTGCTCCGATAATCAAAAAATGGGCAGAGAACCTGAATCTTTCGTCAAAAAAATTTCTGATCCCTCTATCGTTTGCAACCATATTGGGTGGCATGTGTACCTTGATTGGCACCTCCACCAATCTGGTGGTGCACGGTTTAGCTATTGAAAACGGGTTTGAAGGTTTTAGCATGTTTGAATTGGGGAAGGTGGGTGGAATCATTGCACTGGTGGGAACACTTTATATGACCGTTTTTGGGAACCTCTTGCTTCCCGGGAAAAAGATCGTTTTTAACGGCAAAAGTTCAGCCGAATTCAAAGATTACTATTACGACATCACCATCACCGAGAACAGCAGCCTGGCCGGACTCGAAATAAAAAACGGAAGGCTGAAGGAACTAAAGGGCTTGTTTGTTCAATGTATCAACCGCGACGGAAAGGTGATCGAGACGCGAAAAGGTGTTTTTAAAATTCTCCCGAACGATAAACTACTCATTGCAGGAAAATCGGATCAACTGAATTATATCATTAGCAACGACCAGATTAAACTAAGCGGTATCGATCTGATCAAAGACATTCCCAAAAACCAGCTCAAACAATACGAGGCGGTAATTGCCCCCCGGTTTCCCGCAGTGGGTAAAACTATTCACGAATTCAATTTTTATGATCATTACCAGGCGGTGGTGCTTGCCATTCACCGAAATGGTGAACGCATAACCACAAACATGGATAAGTTAAAGTTGAAAGCCGGGGACAACCTTGTTTTGCTAACTACAGAAAAATTTGCTAAAAATTGGGGCGATTCTAAGATATTTTATCTTACCTCGTACATTCGCGATTACCGGACAACAGGTACCTTCTGGAAAAAATGGCTCGCCATGGGAATCCTGCTGATTATGATTCTGGGATCGACTTTTGGCGAATATCTTGGGAAACCGTTCGGGATTCAGTTGGATATGTTCTACTTCGCAGCCATTGCTGCCATCTTGTTTATTTGGCTGAAGATTTTACCTCACCAGAAATACACCAAAGCAATCAGTTGGGATGTATTGATTACCATTGCGTGTTCGTTTGCTATCAGCAAAGCCCTTCAAAATTCGGGGGCGGCAGAAGGTATTGCGCGCACAACTGTTGATTTTTCGAAAGATTTTGGACCTATTGGTGTGCTGGCTGCCATTTATCTTATTACCACAATCTTTACAGAAATCATTACCAATAATGCCGCAGCAGCAATTGTTTTCCCTATCGCCTTAGCGGCCTCACAACAAATGGGAGTCGACCCCAAGCCATTCTTTGTGACCATCGCAATTGCCGCTTCAGCCAGTTTTTCAACACCTGTAGGATATCAAACCAACCTCATCGTTCAAGCTATTGGGAATTACAAATTCACCGATTATCTTAAAATCGGTATTCCACTCAATCTGTTGGCTTTCCTGATTTCGATGTTTGCGATCCCTTATTTTTGGCATTTTTAACAGCCGGCCAGCTATCAGTTCGTTGCCTCTTTCTTTAGAGAAAGGAATAAAATTCTATCTTTGCCACGCGCAAAAGATATAACAGAATAAAAGAGATAAATGAGTGATTATTTATTGACCAACCTCCGCGAATTGGAGGCAGAAGCTATCCACATCATCCGTGAAGTTGCCGCCGAATTCGAAAACCCGGTGATGCTCTACTCCATCGGGAAAGACTCTTCGGTGATGGTACGACTGGCTGAAAAAGCATTTTATCCCGGGAAGGTCCCTTTCCCGCTGATGCACATCGATTCGAAATGGAAGTTTCAGGAAATGATTGAATTCCGCGACAACTATGCCCGCGAAAAAGGCTGGGACCTGATCGTGCATTACAACAAGGAAGGTTACGAAAGTGGCGTTGGCCCTTTCACACACGGCAGTAAAGTGCATACCGACATAATGAAAACGCAGGCGCTGCTGGAGGGCCTGAACAAATATAAATTTGATGCTGCTTTTGGCGGCGCCCGCCGCGACGAGGAAAAATCACGGGCAAAAGAACGTATCTTTTCATTCCGTGATAAATTCCATCAGTGGGACCCTAAAAACCAGCGCCCCGAGTTGTGGAACATATACAACGCCAAAGTGCAGAAAGGTGAATCGATCCGCGTGTTCCCCATCTCAAACTGGACCGAGCTCGATATCTGGCAATACATCCGCTTGGAGAATATCCCCATCGTTCCGCTGTATTTTGCCAAAGAACGGCCAATTGTGGACATGGACGGCAACCTGATTATGGCGGACGACGAACGGATGCCAAAAGAATTGCGCGACAAGGCAAAAATGAGGATGGTACGTTTCCGCACGCTGGGTTGCTACCCCCTTACCGGAGCTATCGACTCGGAAGCCGATACTATCGAAAAAATCGTGGAAGAAATGATGACTGTGACCGTATCGGAACGAACCACCCGCGTGATCGACTTCGACCAGGAAGCCAGTATGGAACAGAAAAAACGGGAAGGGTATTTTTAAGATGTCCGGGGCACAAAATGAGACCGCCACGCCTTTGGCTCGTGGAATCCTGCCACAAACGTAATTTATTGCACGATTTCTCGAGGAGTAAAACGACGAAGGGAACTCATTCCAAAACCACAAAAGCAAAATTGAAAATGACAGATACAAAACTTAATATCAGAGAATTCCTCGATCAGGACCAGAAAAAAGACCTGCTCCGCTTATTAACCGCCGGGTCGGTGGACGACGGAAAATCAACCCTGATCGGGCGTTTGATGTTCGACAGTAAAATGTTGTACGAGGATCAGCTCGCTGCCCTCGAACGCGACAGCAAACGCGTGGGACATGCCGGAGATGATATCGATTATGCGCTTCTTTTGGATGGCCTGAAAGCCGAACGCGAACAGGGTATCACCATCGATGTGGCTTACCGCTACTTTTCGACTGCCAAACGTAAGTTTATCATTGCAGATACTCCCGGACACGAACAGTACACCCGCAACATGATCACCGGAGGATCGACCGCCAACCTGGCCATCATCCTGATCGATGCGCGTCACGGGGTGATCACCCAGACCAAACGCCACACCTACCTGGCCAACCTGCTCGGTATTAAACACGTGGTGGTAGCCATCAATAAAATGGACCTGGTGGATTTCAGCGAAAAACGTTACGAAGAAATAAGGGATTCTTACGAAGCTTTTGTAACCCAGCTTGATGTTCCCGATGTCAATTTCATCCCGCTTTCAGCACTGAAAGGCGATAACGTAGTGGAAACATCCGACCGGATGCCGTGGTATCACGGACCAAGTCTTTTAGAGTTCCTGGAGAATGTGCACGTAAGCAGCGACCGCAATTTCGACGACATGCGCTTCCCAGTACAGTATGTGTTGCGCCCCGACATTAAATTCCGTGGGTTCTCCACTTCAGTAGCATCCGGTATTATCCGCAAAGGCGATGAAGTAATGGTGTTGCCTTCGCTTAAGAAATCGAAAGTAGAAAAGATTATTACTTACGATGGTGAACTGGATTATGCTTTTCCACCTCAATCGGTGACGGTAACGTTGGAAGACGAGATTGATATTTCGCGGGGCGATATGCTGGTTCACCCGGATAACCTCCCGCGTGTGGAACGTCAGTTTGAAGCCATGCTGGTGTGGATGGATGAAAAAGAGATGAACCTCTCGACACAGTTTTATATCAAACACGCCAATAACAACACCAAGGCACGTATCGACCAGATCCGTTACAAGGTGGATGTAAATACGCTTGAGAAATCGAACATCGAAAAATTTAAACTCAACGAGATCGGACGCGTGGTACTGACGACCACCAAACCGCTCTTTTTCGATCCCTATAAAAAGAACAAACAAACCGGCTCGTTTATCCTGATTGATCCGGTTACACACAATACTTGTGCGGTAGGGATGATCATCGACCGAATGGGTAGCAAACACCTGCCATCGCGGATAACCGATATGGACAAGGAAAAAATTGCAAAAGGTGAAGCGTTGATCAAAACCGAAGAATACGAACAAAGCTATAACCAGAAAGGTGAAACTATCTGGATTACCGGGCTGCATGGATCGGGGAAAAACGAACTCGCGTTCAGCCTGGAACGAAAACTTTTTGAAAGTGGCGCAAAAGCTGTTTTGATCGACGGAAGCTCGTTACGTTCCGGTCTGAACCGGGAACTCGACTATTCACCTGCCGACCGCGCAGAACACCTGCGCAGGGTAGCTCATATTTGCAAGATGCTGAATGACCAGGGCATCATCACAATCGGTTCATTTATTTCACGCAACAGCTCACTCCGAAATCAGGTCGCAGAGATTATCGGCAAAGACCGCTTCCACATGTTCTATATGGATGCAGACCTTGAATATTGCCGGAATAATAAACCAGAATTGTACGAAAAAGCAGAAAAAGGCGCTATCGAAAACCTGCCGGGTGTGGATATGGAATACGAAATACCGGACAATGCTAAAATGTTGTTCAACCCCGAGGAGAACGAAAAGAATTTAGATGCGATACTGGATTATCTGGCGACAAATAAGATTTTTCCTATCAAATAAAATTCAACTATGAAAATACTGGTTACCGGAACAGCGGGTTTTATTGGGTTTCACCTGGTTAATAAACTGGTGGAACAGGGTGTGGAAGTGGTTGGGATCGACAACATCAACAACTATTATTCCACCGACCTGAAAATGGCCCGTTTGCAAGAAGCCGGAATTTCGAATGAAGCTGAAAACCGGGATCAGAAAATCATCAGCATTAAATTCCCGAATTATTCCTTTATCCGGATGAACCTTGAAGACAGGGAAGCAATTGACCAGCTTTTTTCGGACGAGAAGTTTGATGTGGTTTGCAACCTGGCTGCTCAGGCTGGTGTGCGCTACAGTATTGAAAATCCACATGCCTACATCGATAGCAACATTGTTGGGTTTATTAATATCCTGGAAGCCTGCCGCCACAACGGCATTCAACATCTGGTTTATGCGAGTTCATCAAGCGTTTACGGGAACAGCGCTAAAATGCCGCTCTCGGTTAACGACCGTGTCGATAATCCAATTAGTTTATATGCTGCAACCAAAAAAAGTAACGAGTTGATGGCATATACTTACAGCTATTTGTACGGTATCCCCACAACCGGACTACGCTTTTTTACGGTTTACGGGCCATGGGGCCGCCCCGATATGGCGTACTTTTCGTTCACTAAAAACATCCTTGCAGAAAACCCGATTAAAGTGTTTAACCACGGCGATCTGTACCGTGATTTCACCTACATCGATGATATTGTCGACGGGATCATCAAGATTCTTTCTAAACCCTCTCTTTCCGGGGGAGTTGGGGGCGACATTTATCGGCTATACAATATTGGCAATTCCACACCGGTAAAACTGCTCGATTTTATTGCAACCATTGAAAAGACGCTGGGCAAGGAAGCCATTAAGGAATACCACGACATGCAGCCCGGCGATGTGTATAAAACCTTTGCCGATGTTAGCCAACTTGAAAAAGATTTCGGTTATTCGCCCGACACCCCGCTCGAAAAAGGAATTGGCGAGTTTGTAAAGTGGTATAAATCTTACTTTAAATAAAAAATCGGGGCACGAACATAAGTCGTACCCCGATTTTTTTATAAAAGGCAAACCTGTAAGCCGGGTTCTGTGTCCCTGGCGATTGCTTTCGCAATATCAGGAACCTTTATCATTTATCTAGCCCCGGTATCGCTACCGGAGTCCTGCAGCCTACCCCTCCTGATTCTCTTGTGCGTTGAGAACGAAACGGGCCGTTTCGCTGTACCGCAACAGCGGCAAACAATCAGGATATACATGGCTTTGCAACCCGTGAGACGTACGGCTGATGATGTTGCCACCACCACCGGTGCGCTTTTACCGCACCTTTTCACCCGTTTCCGTCAGATGACAGATGGTTATTTTCTGTTACGTTACTATCCCCTTTCAAAGATCTTCCCGCTAGGAAGCACGGCGCCCTGTGTTGCCCGGACTTTCCTCCCCGATAGCTATCGGGGCGATAAAGCGGTTTGCCGGTGCAAAGATATAGATTCAGTTCAAAGTTCAGAACTTAAAGTTCAAAGTTTCTTTTCGACTTGCTCTGAACTCTATACCTTGAACACTGAACTCATCTATGCAGGATGACCATTGTAGCGCCGTAACCATATTCTTTGAACGACGCATCCTGAAAATAGTATTTTTTGAATTTGGCTTGAAGCAATTTCGCCACTTCCTGTTTCAGAACTCCCTGCCCTACCCCGTGAATAAATACGATCCGTTTTACATGATCACGAATGGCTGCATTCATTTCAACTTCTACTTTCTCTAACTGAATTTCAAGGATTTCATGCTTGCTTAAATTTTCATGCTCATCCAGCAACTCAGTGATGTGCAGATCGATAACAAGCTCATCAGCAGGTTTCTTTGAAACCGAAATTGCCGGCTTTGTGGCTTCTGTTTTCTGTTTTACCAGTGTTTTGAAATCGTCTTCGGTAATTTTATCAAGTTCATTCTCAGCAACATTCGGAGCGATTTTCAAAATTAAAGCTTCTTTCTTAAAATATGAGTTGGCCCGAAAAGTAGATTCTTTATAGAATTTTACCGGGTTGATTTTAAATTTCTTGGTAAAAGGCACGTTCAATTCCTTTTCGTTCTCGCGAAAATAAATAACCTGGAATCCAAAATCGGGCAGGTTACCCAGGTCTTCCTGTGTCAGCGAATCTATTTTCAACCTCGAATTCGATTTGAGCGTCGCACTGGTCTGATGTTCAACACCACTGTTTTTGATATACGAATAAGCGAACATCAATTTGAAATTACTGTCGTTTACCACGTAAAGTTCAATTTCGCCTGCCACTGCATTCTTCGCGTTGGCAGGGACTAAACAAAAATAAAAGTCGGGAGAATTTTTCCCGTTAATAATCTCGCCTTCGGGTTCTTCAAAGCTAATCCCGGCAGGCGCTGTTTGCAGAGAAACAGTTTCAGCAGTTTTCCCCCGTTCGGGCACGTCGGGGGCGCTCATGTTTACGAGTTGCGAAATCAGGTGCGGGACTTCAAAACCATCATCATCAGTTACGTTCACCATATTTTTACTGATAAACCCGGTAACCACGCCGCCACCCACATCGTTCAGGAATTTTACCTTGTCGCCTACTTTAATCATGTTCATTTGTTTTGCGCAAAAGTACAATTTCTTCCTTAGTGTTTATTTCGAATAAAAAGATTCGTTGGAAAGTGAACAATTAAGGGCTAAAGCCCATCAGCAAGACGCATTATTTACCCGGGCTTAAGCCCGGGGTTAGTGAAACCAAGTAGAAATCGGCTTTAGCCTTTAATACTTTTCCAAACCGCAACAATAAGAGAAAATATTACTTTTGCAGCGCAAAACAAGATATTTTGAGTTCACACAAGGAAATAAAAATCAGCGATTATACCTACAATTTGCCGGAAGAGCGGATTGCAAAATACCCGTTGGGGCAGCGCGATAAGTCGAAATTACTTACCTGGCAAAACGGAAAAATTGGCGAAGATATTTTTGAAAATTGTATTTCGTACCTGCCGCGAAATGTGCAACTTGTTTTTAACAACACCCGCGTAATCCATGCCCGTTTGTTTTTTTACAAGGAAACGGGTGCCAAAATAGAGATATTTTGTTTGGAACCCATCGAACCCTGCGACCACCAACTGGCTTTCCAGGAAACAGAAGAAGTAGTTTGGAAATGTATGGTGGGTAACTCAAAAAAATGGAAAGAAGGTTTTCTAAGCAATTCTTTTGAGGTTGACGGACAAACAATCAACCTGACTGCAGCAAAAATCAGTCAGGAAGACAACACCTTTTACATCCGTTTTACCTGGAATGGTGGTTTACATTTCTCCGAAATTATTGAACATATCGGACAATTACCAATACCGCCATACCTGAACCGTGATACGGAAGAATCGGACGAAGAAACCTACCAAACCGTGTATGCAAAAATCGATGGTTCGGTGGCGGCGCCCACTGCCGGTTTGCATTTTACAGATACCGTGCTGCAGAAATTGAAAGTGAAAAATATTGCCACTCGCGAAATTACTTTGCACGTCGGAGCCGGAACTTTTCAGCCTGTGAAATCGGAAACCATAGAAGGGCACACGATGCATCATGAACAGGTAATCATCCCGATAGAAATACTGCGCTCATTTCTTGAAAATCCGGAAAATATCATTGCCGTCGGGACTACTTCCGTGCGTTCGGTTGAAAGCCTCTACTGGATCGGGTTGCAGTTGGAAGAAAAACGTTTCGACCCTTTTCATCCCGAGGTAAAGCAATGGGAACCCTACGAAAACAAAGCTGGAATTTCGCTCGAAAAAGCACTCCAGAACATCATCTATTTCCTAGTGGAAAACGGTGAAAAAGCCATTCGTTTTTCAACGCAAATTATTATTCTGCCCGGTTACGAGTTTAAACTTATCAACGGAATGTTTACCAATTTCCATCAGCCACAAAGTACATTGCTTTTACTAATCAGCGCGTTTTTGGGCAACGACTGGAAAAAAGTTTACGATTATGCTTTGGCTAACAATTTTCGGTTTTTAAGTTACGGCGACAGTAACCTGTACCTAAAATAAAAAAACCGGCAGAAGAAGTTCCGCCGGTTCAACATATCATCAGGATTTCAATTATTGTTTGATAACTGTTTCGGTTAGAGGCGCAATATTGCTACCGCTGATAACGACCACATATGATCCGGCAAATAACGATGACAAGTTCAATTCCACCTTATTATAACCTTTGTGAATTGCCAGGTTTCGATTGTAAACACTTACCCCGGCACTCGAAACTATATCTAAAGTTCCATCTGTCTTTTCATCACTGGTAAACGAAACAGTAACCTTTTTAACAAATGGATTTGGATATACTTTGAAATCATCCAAACTTATGAGCAGAACTTCTTCTAAAGTACAAGCTCCCAACCCAGCACCCGCTCGTAGTAGTTCATCCACAGCAGGAAAGGCAACACACATCGATTTGCCATGAAAACAAACCTGGATTTTATCCATTCCATCTCCTTTTGTGCATAGCACATCAACTGTTGAAACTGTTACGGATGCAGTTGCTTCACATTCATTTTCATCACGAACAGTTAAGGTGTAAACCGTTTCTTCGGTCGGGCAAACATAAATGGACCCGGTAGTTTCTCCCGTGCTCCACTCATAGGTATAATTTCCTGTTCCACCATAAACATCCAATACCGAAAGTATTACGCAAGCAGAATCAGAATAAGCAGGATAAACAACTTTATTGCCTGACAAAATGAGTTCAATTGGGTCAGGATCAGTCAATTCAACTTCGGTACTTACTTCGCTGCCAAGTGCATCGGTAACCGTAACTGTATAAGTTCCGCCCGAAAGATTTTCGGCTGTAACAGTGGCCTGTCCATCGCTCCAAACGTACGAATAAGGAGGAATTCCACCGGCAGCTTCTACCGTTGCAGTTCCATTACTTCCTTCGTTACAATCTATTCCGCTTGTAGAAACAGAAACCAGTTCAAGTGTTTGAACCTGCAAACGTACCGTCACCGGGAAATGATCGGAAGTAGTTCTGGTGTAATCATTGTCGTAAAATTCGTAATGAACTTTAGCAGAGCCATCTATATAATTGTCAAATAATTCATTGCTCAGCATCACATGATCGATCATATTTGGGTAACTTACGTACGAACGAAAGTTTGCGTCACTCAACGCACGGGTCGGGAACGAATAATGGGCAGGATCGTCGACATATGCCTGATAAGTTGTAACTGTTGTACTTACGTCAGCCACTGTTTCATCAACATCGTCGTTGTAATCACCAACCATAACTATTTTTTGATCGGCATAGTAAGCGTCAAGAGTGTCTTTTAAAACTTCCACATCGTATTTCCGCATGTCGTATTTCACCTGATAATCTGCTGAGTTTGCCCTTGCATGCAGGTCGATAAACGAAATACGCTCAGTAGCTCCTCCAATTGTTACATCGGCAGTAAGCATAAATGGCATTCTACCACTGGCATAGAAATGAGTTGGGTCTTCAGGATATCCAACAAGCGCCGATCCATCGCCTCCATTGTAATACGGATGAATGCTGGCCAGTAGTACTTTTGTTGAAACAGGCGCAACAGTTGCGGTTTTAAAAATAAATCCTACTTTTTGTTTGTCACCGTCACCATCAGGATAAGAACATGCATCGGAAATAACAAAATCATAGCCCGGCATCTCGCTTACCATTTGAGCGAACAAGGCATCGTCCGAAATTTCTTCTACACCAATAATATCTGCATCCAAGGCTAGAAGAACAGCCTTAATACTGTCTTTCTGTATCTGATCGTCAGCCGGAGAATTCGATCCTGAATCACCAAACCATTCGATGTTCCAGGTAGCTATGTCCAACGTCAGGTCTTTTGAAATTCCCAAACCATCTTCAGTTGTAAATTCAGTAGCACAAGGTAAATCTGTCTTTATTCGGGGCATTAACTGGTAGATATCGTTATACTGACTCACCACTCCTGTCACCTCGCATACTTCCGGTTGAGCAAGGCCAACTAAATCTGTCACATCGGCATCCAGACGCATTTCTCCTGTTCCTGACACATCAGTAAGAGCAAAATTTGTATTTCCAAAGAGCAAATCTCCCGGGATTGGGAAAGCAGCATCTGCAACTGTTACCAACTCAGACGGATATAAATTCATTTCGGCAAGTGTTATTACTTTAGGCTGAATTGGTGAATTAGCCGGACCATGAGAAGTAACTGTAATCAACGAACTTACTTCAAGAAGGCCATTGTAAGGGGTTAAAGTTCCTGTAAGGGTAATCGAGTCTCCAATTTCAAATAGTCCGGTACCATGTACCTGGGAATCGAAAACTGCGATGCCGGCAGTGGCATCCTGCATATACGCTGCACCAGCAAACTGATCGGAAACGGTTAAGGTTCCGGTAATTGTAACCGTACCACCTTCTGCTACGTGACGAGCCTCCAGGATGCTGATTAATTCGTTAACTGGCGGCGTAACACCTCCAAAAGACTGATTGGTATTAACTGAGCCGAAAGTGCCAGCAATTGGCGTTGACCATACAAAATGACTATACCTGGTTCCGGTTCCCGTTAGTTGTAGTGAATAACCAACCAAGGTGGAAGCGCCTTCAACAACACCAATGTCTTTGCTCTCCATTCCGTCAGCCGGGCCTCCAACGGCTGTCATAGTCCCTTCGTAACTTAAAAACTGGACCACAGTACCTTCAGGCTCTACCAACGCAATTCCATCCGGCGCACCGTTTTGAATTCCGGAAATGGCAAAAGCCATGGTTCCGTAACCATTATCCTGATCCGGAATAATACCGCTAAGATTACTGGTGTAGTAACTGGAGCCTCCGTTTCCATTGTATAAAACCAAACTCCAGCCAGTCAAATCTGTTCCTGCAGGTCCGGCAACTTCAATGCCTTCCTCTGTGTCGGTACCATCATTATCGTAATGAATTTCGTTCACAAAAACGTTATAACTGAAAAACTGGTTTGTATTTACACTTCCATAAGTTGCTGTGGCCAACTGCCATATAAAATCTTCGTAAGTACTTCCAAAACCAATTAATTGCAAAGAACTTCCAACAGGTGAATCACTTGCTTCCAAAATACCAATATCTTCACTGGTCATTCCATCAGCAGCTCCACCAACAGCTACAAAGCTCCCTTCGTAACTTAAAAACTGGATTACATCACCCGCATCATCAACCAACGCAATTCCATCCGGCGCACCGTTTTGAATTCCGGAAATGGCAAAACTCA
>WOYV01000084.1:56986-70180 GCA_011620585.1 Draconibacterium sp. | reverse complement strand
ACCAACGCAATTCCATCCGGCGCACCGTTTTGAATTCCGGAAATGGCAAAACTCAAAGTTCCATATCCGCCATCCTGGTCAGGAATTATACCATTTAAACTTTGAGTATTATAAACTGTTTCGTTGCTACCGTTGTATAAAACCAAACTCCATCCTGATAAATCAGTACCGGCAGTACCGGCAACTTCTATAGCCTCTCCAATATCACCTCCAGTATTATCGTAATGAATTTCGTTGATAAAAACGGTTTGTGAAAAACCAAAAATTGCTGCAAATAGAAAAATGCCAACAATTCCGGCACGATGTAAAAAGTTCTTCATGTTCATCAATTTTAATCTATAATTTAGTATATACAATATCGAAATAAAAGAGAAAAGGAGTAGAGTTATAACATTACCAAAAGGTTAGCATTGTATTAAATATTACTGTCATTTAAGAAACAAAAGGTTAAGTAAAATGCTTTCTCAAAATGAGATTTTTTTTGCTGAAAAGACCGGATCTGGTTTTTGTTTTCGGAAACAATAAAGAAATTTCTTAACCTTGACTATCCCCGTGGCCGGGCCAAGAAGTATTACGCCAACTTCATTTCAGCTAAACCGCTGAAACCCGAATCTTCTTGATTTCACCCCCCTGCCAGCTATAAAAGCCAACATCTCCCCTCGCCCAGGGGAGAAAAAGCACAACCCCGCGACAAAGCCGCGTGGAACCCTTCCGATTAAACTTAAAACAGAATGGACTATTAATTTCACATAACCATACTGTTAAATTTCAAGGTATTACAAAAAAAACATTGAAAATGTTGTTTCGAATAACTACGTTTGCACGCCCTTTTTAGGGGCAAATTTAAAAAGGGTAGAAAATGATAACAGTATCGAATTTAAGCATTCAGTTTGGAAAACGTGTATTATTCCAGGATGTGAACCTCAAGTTCGTGGCCGGAAACTGCTACGGAGTGATTGGCGCCAACGGCGCAGGAAAGTCAACTTTTTTAAAGGTCATCTCGGGCGAGATTGATGCTACCGGCGGACAGATCATGCTCGGTCCGGGCGAGCGCCTTTCTGTATTGAGCCAGGACCACTTTGCCTTTGACGACTTTACGGTGCTCGATACTGTGATGAAAGGACATGCGGAGTTGTGGAACCTGGTGCAGGAAAAAAATGACCTTTACAACAAACCTGATTTCTCGGAAGATGATGGTATGAAAGCCGCCGAACTGGAGGAAAAATTTGGGGACATGGGTGGTTGGAATGCCGAAAATGATGCGGCTACATTGCTCAGCAACCTAGGTATCAAGGAAGAGTTTCACTACACCCTGATGAAGGACATGAGTGGTAACCAAAAAGTACGGGTCCTGCTTGCTCAGGCTTTGTTTGGAAATCCCGACAACCTGCTGCTTGATGAGCCAACCAACGACCTTGACCTGGAAACTGTAGTTTGGCTCGAGAACTACCTCGCCAATTACGAAAATACCGTTTTGGTGGTTTCTCACGACCGTCACTTTCTCGATGCAGTGAGTACCCAAACCATTGATATTGATTTTGGACAGATAAAAATGTTTGCCGGCAACTATTCGTTCTGGTACGAAAGCAGCCAACTGGCGTTACGACAACAATCGGCTCAGAATAAAAAAGCCGAAGAGAAGAAGAAAGAACTTCAGGAGTTTATTTCGCGCTTTAGCGCCAACGCGGCCAAATCGAAACAAACGACCAGCCGCAAAAAAATGCTTGAGAAACTTAATATCGACGATATCCAGCCTTCAACGCGCAAATATCCGGGCATTATTTTTAAACCTGAGCGTGAAGCCGGCGACCGTATCCTGGATGTGGAAAACCTGAGCGCCAGTATCGATGGAACAACACTTTTTAAAGATGTTTCGTTTTCAACACAAAAAGGTGAAAAGGTCGTTTTCCTTTCGCGGGACCATCGTGCTATGACGGCACTGTTCGAAATCATTAACGGGAACCGCAAAGCCGATTCGGGAACTTTCCAGTGGGGACAGACCATTACAACAGCCTATTTACCGCTCGATAACTCACAATATTTTCAAAGCGAAAAATCTTTATTCGACTGGTTCTGCCAGTTTACCAACGATACCACCGAAGTTTTTGTACGTGGATATTTGGGGAGAATGTTGTTTGCCGGCGACGAAATCTACAAAAAAGTAAGCGTGCTTTCGGGAGGCGAGAAAATGCGTTGCATGATTGCCAAAATGCAGTTGCTCGAAGCAAATGCACTTGTTTTGGACACGCCAACCAACCACCTCGATCTGGAATCGATCCAGGCATTTAACAACAACCTGATCACCTATCCGGGCAACATCTTCATGTCGTCGCACGACCACACTTTTATTTCATCGGTTTGCGACCGGGTGATCGAACTGACGCCAAATGGGACCATCGATAAAATGATGAACTACGACGATTACATTACCGACGAACGTATTAAAGAACTGCGTGATAAATTGTATGCCTAATGTTAGACGGAAGACAACGTAAAAATATTAAACCGGGAATACTGGTGGAGATTGTTCTGAAAAAAGATCAGCAAAGCGGAGAGCTCACCGAGGGAGTGGTTAAAAAAATTCTCACCAATTCTACCATTCACCCACACGGGATTAAGGTTATGCTCGAAGACGGGCAGGTAGGCCGTGTAAAAAATATCCTGGAAGAAGAATAAACATTATTGCTTATTCAGTTCCTGGAGAAAAGCTCTCTTTTGTTGCTACAATGAGTAAAATCCTTCGGGATGAGACACTAAAATCTTAGAAGAGAATTATTCCCGGTTACCATAAAAACGATCGAGAATGGAGCCGTCGTTGGCTTCTTTTGAAAGCGATTCAATGGTATTTTTAGGAACATCATATACATCGAGTACGATCAATCCATCGAGGCAATTATTGAATTTCGGATCGACATTGAAACCTATAATTTTGGCGTTCAGTTTAATGTACTTTTTCAATAAAACAGGAAGGCCTGAATTAAGCTCATCAAGATCGCCAATTGTTTTATCCAGGCGGTCGATGTCGCGGTCCATGTTTTCCATTAACAGATTCAGGTCGGTACTGTCGCTCTTAAATTTGTAGCTTTTCCTTGGCCTGATTAGTTTCGCCATTTGCCAGTTCAGGTGGTTTCGCATAATAAAACGAACGATCATGTCTTTCGAAACTTTCGAATAATTGTTGCTGATGCTCACCGGCCCAATCAGATAACGATACTCCGGGTTTTTTAAGAGGAAATATAAAATTCCCTTCCACAACAGGAACAGCGGCATTGGTTTCCGTTGGTATTCCCTGATTACGAACGAACGACCGAGTTCGAGACTTTCGTCGAGAATAGGTTTGAGTTTGTCGTCCATCCGGAATAAGGTTTGCAAATAGAACCCGCTTTTTCCGTATTGCAACATAATGTCCTTACCTTTTCCCATGCGGTATGCGCCAACTATCCGGTCTTCCTCTTCATCCCAGATAAAAAGCTGGTCGTAATACAGGTCGAACTCGTCGATATCGATACTGTTGTTGCTCCCCTCGCCCACCTCGCGGAAAGTAATCTCGCGGAGTCGCCCGATCTCATTCAGAATATTAGGAATTTTGTTTGAAGGCGCACAGTATGCAATGTAATTTTTTAGTTTAAAGAGAGTACCGTCAGCTTTAATTGCCTGAATTTCTTTCATGATCAGTTCCTGCGGAACCGGATCAATTATGGGTTGCGGTTTTACCGAAGGTTTGAGTGTGTAGTTAAAAAATCGCTTCACTTCGATATTCGATTCCATTCCGTATGTTTTGGCGCGTAAATAACGTCCAAACTGGTAAATATCGGCAAAGCGCTCCTGTTCTTCAACTTTGATTGGAGTCCCAATCCTGATTTTGATGTTCTTGTGTCGTTTGCTTAGTATCTCTGAAGGCATGCGCGCATGTTTCAACGATGGATGAATTTTTGCAATAAAATGCAACAACCGGCTGTTGGTCCCCTGAAACAAAACCGGCACCACCGGTACTTTTGCCTTGTTTATGAACTTCACCACCGGAAGCTGCCAAACCTTATCGGTAACCCCGTCGAAAGTATCTTTGGTGTTTAAATCGATAGCCGGGAAAAGACAAAGTACCCCCCCGTTTTTCAGAAGAGAGATTGCCTCGCGGTAACCTGCAGGGTTATTTTCATCACCATCAAATGGTTTCCCTGAAATAAAAAAATCAGATAACGGTTCTACTTTTTTCAGGAGGAAACTGGCCAGCACCTTTACATCTTTGCGAACCATCGAGAGATACTTGATCAGCAGCAGCCCATCAAAACCTCCAAGCGGATGATTGGCTACAATAATCAGCGGTCCTTCCTTTGGTATTTTGGAGAGCTGGGTTTCATCAAATTCGATATTAAACTCAAGAGTTTTGATCAGTTCATCAATCAGTTCAATTCCTTTTTTTTCTGCAATCTGGCTGTATAACTTGTTCAGTTTATCGAAACGAAGAATATACATAAGAAATTTGGCGAAATAGTCGCCACTGGCAAGAAAGGCGGGACGATCCTTAAACAGATCCTTCGGATTGAGTAATTCCATTTATTGCTGCTGACTTACAAGTTTACGACTTCCTGATCGGTACAAAAATAGAATGTTTTTTCCAGATTTCATTTTACCGCTCTTCCTTTTTTGATGCACGATGCGTTCTTACCCTTTATCAAACAGAATTACAGCCAGATAGTTCGGATAGCAACTTTTTTTTGATCATATTTGCCCCTAATTTGTTATAGTTTAGATTAAAAGAAAACAGTTTGGAAAACAATTTAGATAGCAGCCTCTGGCTACCCACTTCGAAAAAAGAAATTCAGCAACTGGGATGGGACGAGATTGATGTAATCCTTTTTACCGGCGATGCCTACATTGATCATCCTTCGTTTGGCGCCGCCGTGATCGGCAGGGTACTCGAACACGAAGGGCTCCGGGTTGCCATTGTACCACAACCCAACTGGACCGACGACTTGCGCGATTTTAAAAAGCTTGGTAAACCGAGGTTGTTTTTTGCGGTTACCGCCGGAAACATGGATTCGATGGTAAATCACTACACGGCCGGAAAACGCAAGCGCCACGATGATGCCTACACCCCGGGAGGAAGACCTGGCGCCCGCCCTGATTATGCCACAATCACCTACTGCCGGATTTTAAAGGATATCTATCCTGAAGTACCAATTGTTATCGGTGGGATCGAAGCTTCACTACGCCGTGTAACGCATTACGATTACTGGTCGGATAAACTGATGCCTTCGATTTTGGCTGATTCACAAGCCGATTTGCTACTCTATGGAATGGGAGAGAAATCGATTGTTGATTTTACACGACTGGTGCTGCGGGGAATTCCAATTAGTAGTTTAACAACTATTCCACAAACTGTTTTTATGGTTGGTGAAGACGAAGAATATCCTACCAGGAAAATCTGGGACGAACTCGAGCTGGCTTCGCACGAAACCTGTCTCGCCGACAAAAAAGAATATGCCCGCAATTTTATGCACATCGAGGAAGAATCGAACAAAATGGAGGCTAAAAAGCTGGTGCAGCGAGTAGGAAATAAAAAAATTGTGGTAAACCCGCCATGGCCAACTTTTAAGGAAAACGAGATAGATAAAATATACGATCTGCCCTACACCCGAATGCCACACCCCCGATACCAAAACAAGGGAACTATTCCGGCTTACGAAATGATCCGGCATTCGATCAACATCCACCGCGGTTGTTTTGGCGGTTGTACGTTTTGTACAATCTCGGCCCACCAGGGAAAATTTATTGCCAGCCGCTCCGAAAAATCGATTCTGAAAGAAGTGGAGCAGGTAACACAAATGCCCGATTTTAAAGGATACATCTCCGACCTGGGAGGTCCGTCAGCGAACATGTACAAAATGAAGGGAATCCACGAAGAAATCTGCAAAAAGTGCAAACGTCCATCCTGTATTTTTCCTTCGATATGCAAAAATCTCGATACCAACCACCAGCCGATGCTCGACCTGTACCGAAAAGTCAGGCTACATCCGAAGGTAAAAAAAGCCTTTATCGGAAGCGGTATCCGTTACGATATGATCCTAGAAAAAACAAGTAACGAAGAGGCCAATGCAGCCAACCACGAATACCTCCGCGAAGTAATCAAACACCATGTTTCGGGGCGTTTAAAAGTGGCTCCCGAACACTCGTCGGACGAGGTACTCAAGTTTATGCGCAAACCTTCGTTCAAACTATTCGAGGAATTGAACCGGGAATTCATAAAAATAAACCAGGAAGAAAACCTGAACCAGCAACTTATTCCGTATTTTATTTCGAGCCACCCGGGGAGCAAATCTGAAGACATGGCTAACCTCGCAATTCAAACCAAAGACATGAATTTCAGACTCGAGCAGGTACAGGATTTTACACCAACTCCAATGACACTGGCTACCGTTGTATATTATTCCGGCTACCATCCGTACACAATGGAAGAGATTTACACCGCTAAAAACCGCGATGCCAAAGAAAAGCAACGGCAGTTCTTTTTTTGGTACAAAAAGGAATTCAAAAATAAAATCGTTCGTGATTTGCAAGCAAAAGGCCGCGAAGATCTTGTTAAAAAGCTATTTAAAGAATAATCAAAACAAACTATAGAAATGATCCGAAAAACGATGTCGCTACTCCTAGTTGTCGTATTAACGAGTTGTGCAGAATTAACTCAACTGGCCCAGCAAACACTCGATTCGAATGCTCCGCTGAGCCAAAACGAAATTGTTGCCGGGCTCAAAGAAGCCCTGATTAACGGAGCAAATAATTCAGCTTCGATCCTGGGAGCAACCGATGGTTATTACAAAGATGATTTGGTCAAAATATTACTCCCTCCTGAAGCAAATACAATAGTCGATAATATTAAAAAGATACCTGGGGGCGAAGATTTACTTGAAGACGTGTTGCTGCAAATTAACAGGGCAGCGGAAGATGCTGCCAAAGAAGCAGCTCCCATCTTTATAAGCAGTATAAAAAGTATGGCCATTCCAGATGCTGTTGGGATTTTAAAAGGAGACGATAACGCAGCCACACAATATTTGAACAAAACAACATACGATCAGTTGTTTAATCTGTATCGCCCAAAGATAAAGGCATCGGTTGAAAAAGATTTGGTAGGGAATATCTCGACAAAGGAAAGCTGGGACTCGCTTACCGGGAAGTGGAACAAATTAGCGAATGGCATGGCGGGCCAGATCGCCGGACTAAAACCGGTAAATACCGAACTTGAAGACTACCTGACTCAAAAAGCATTGGATGGCCTGTTCCTGAAAATCGCCGATGAAGAAAAACAAATCCGAAAAGACCCGGCAGCACGCGTAAGCTCTCTGTTGAAACGCGTGTTCGGATCGCTTGATAAATGATGAAGCTCCGGCTTCCAACATTTTTTTAACTTCTTGA
The DNA here is from genome assembly GCA_011620585.1 of Draconibacterium sp. GTDB lineage: Bacteria > Bacteroidota > Bacteroidia > Bacteroidales > Prolixibacteraceae > Draconibacterium. Next base: position 62,770 of record WOYV01000084.1, on the reverse strand, counting down.
ACATGTTTGAATGAAATATTCGCGAAATATTCATATTTTCAATATGTTCAATTTCATTCGGGAACCGAACAAGAAAAACAGCTACTAACCGGTTAAAAATGAGCGCCATGAGATTAGAATTCTGTAGAGTAGAAGAAGCCAACGACCTTTTGAACCAACTGATTGAGCACCATCCACACGCTATTTTCCTTACCGATCACGATTTCAAGGTAAAATATTACAACAAGTCGTTCCAGGAACTTACCCGGAGCGATAAAGGCGACATCATCGACCACGAATTCTGTGAAATAATGGGTTGCACACAACGCGACAAATTCTCACCTCAAAATAACAGGTTCTGCACACACTGCCAGTTGCGCGAACTGCTCTCGGGCTCTAACCTGTCGGAATTGGTACTGATCCGCGACTTCGTGATCAACAACAAGGTAAAAACCAAACACCTCCATATCGACACCCACCGCGTGATAATGGATGGGCACAAATACCGTCTGGTGGTGATTGAAGACCGGACCGGACATACGGTTAAATAAAATTGTTTAGATTCATTCGCGTTGTTTTCATAGAAAAACATGTCGATAGTTAAACACAGTTTAAAATAACGGTTTGGGATTGGATACTAAAAATCCCAATTTGTTTTTATTTCATTTCCTGAAACGAATCGGGATACGTTACAAATAATTCCTTTTCAGTTTTGTTGGTTGGTGACCAGAGGTCTTTATCGTTGTCGGCGTTGTATTTGATTCGTACCCACGTATCAAATTTACGCTGTCCTTCATACAATTCAATTACACGATATCCTTTCCCGATATCGCCATAGGCTTCACGACCGGTAGCCTGTCCGTAAGCCAGACAGATTCCGCGCAAATACCCGATGTAGTTATTTACGTGGTCGTGCCCAACAAACATGCCCATCACATCGCCCGATTCCAGAAAGGCATTATACATTCCTGAATTGATATCAGGCGAACAAACATCTTCCTCTTTTACGCCCACAGTTGTTTTTTTGCCCCACACTTCGTTGTACTCGATAAACAGAATATGAAAAAATGCCAATGCCGCATAAGGTTTTCCACCGTTCTTTTTTGTCAGCGAAGCACTTTCACTGCGGTACCACTGTACCTGGTCGTTTTTTATCCAGTCATACGGCCCCAGTGTGCTTTCCTTTCCAAGCCCTGAGTGCGAATCTATAAAATACAAAATGGCCTTTGTTCCTGTTGAACGGGCCGATTGCACCGGAATAATATAATTTCCACTCCCCGATAATTCTTTTGGTCCCGGCACAGCAACGCAATACGGCAATCCGGAAACTGTTTCCAGGATTTGTTTATTGGTAAGTTCATATTCCACGTCGTGGTTACCCAAAACCACTGCCCATGGTACTTTTGCATCCACAAATACCTTTGTCAGGGCAACCCAGGCCTGCCTTGTGTTGGCAGAACAAACCACGTCACCGGTGAATACTACCAAACCGGGTTTTTCGGCTTCCACCGCATTTTGCATCAACACCAGCGTACTGTCCGATTTATAGGAGTTGTATTTAAAATGGATATCGGTAAACTGTACAATTTTTAGCTTTCCGTTTTCACCAAATTTCAGGGACGGTTTGGCTTTGGCATTTACACTGTTTATAGTAACCAGTAACGCAAGTATAAAAAAGAAGGGGAAGTCCAGCTATTCAAGTTATTACAGGGGAACGGTGATGTGATTCCGAGACTTTGGGGTGCAGCTAGCCTTAAAAAAAATCAAGGGGTTCCAATTCTTTAAGAGGGTGCAATTCTCCATTTTACCGGGGGGTCTTTGAAGATAGAAACCGATTGCACGCAAAGATACTTTGTGTGCTGGCTGAAAAGTAAACTGCCAAACCCTTCTGAAAAAGAAACGAACCGCTCCTAATATGCCGGTACGTTAAATTTCCCTTCCGAAATTACAACCGAATCCATCAGCACATTTGTGCCGCCACTGCTGTCGTACCATAAAAGTGTTCCCGAGAAAGTACCGCTAATGGCAGACTCAGCAATTTCGGAAAACTTTACAAAAGCAGGTTTATAAAGCCCGAACATAGGATTGTCCCCTGCTCCACCTGCAATAAAAAGGGTTCCTTCGCTGTTATAGTAGCCCATCAAAAACGAGAAATCAGGATAATCGTCCCCTTCTCCGGGAATATTGGAATAGTTTACCCCTTCTAAAATCCCTCCGGTATCGCCGACAAAAATGGTCAAGGTGTTCTTTCCTGATTCGAAAATATTCTTAATGCCCCCAATGTTTAAAGCATACCCTGTGCTTTCATCATATCCGTAACTTCCTGTAAGGTTTACCTGGTCGTCGCCAAACTTATAATCCAGGTCTGTTCCGTCCGCCTTAAACTGAAAATAATATTCACTATCCTCATTGTCGTTAGGGTTGTCGTCTTTGGAGCATCCCGCCAACAGAAGGAACAAAAGTGAAATCGAAACTAAAATGTGTCTTTTCATTTTTACTTATTTATTTTTTTATCCATAAAATACCCTGCAACCACACCCATGATTGCAAAAATTATTACACTCAAAAACAGGTTGGAAACAATGTCCCAGCCGTTACCGACAAACCTGTCGTATTCGTCCACTATTTTGGGAAAATTCTTCAGGTAGCTAAACATCCCGCTGCCCCTGTAATTTTTTATGATGTCAGACTGGAAATAATAACTTAAAGGCACTCCCAACAAGGCTCCGAGAAGCCCAAGCGTTACTTTCCTGTTTTTATTTTGGAACGTTGTTACATAAAATATAATGTAAAGGACAATTCCAAGAGGAATAAAAAAAAGTGTCAGAACAATAAAAGCTATCCTTACGACCGTAGGAGAAAGGTTAAGTTTTTGGGAAAGTGCGCTGCAAACCCCGAAAAGTAATTTTCCAGGGCGGGTAAAAATGTTGAGTATCTTCTGAGTTTCCATAACAATCTTGTTTTCATCTGAAATCAAAAATACGGTGATTCTTTTCCATGTCAAACCCCAAATGATTATCTGCCGGGTTTGATTTATTTTCTGAACGCCTGCCATAATTTTTTGTTAGAATATGTACTTTTATAAGGATTAAATTTTATTTATGAAAGGAGGCATACTGTTTTTTCTTCTTTTGGTTTGTTTTTCAGCAAACACACAAGAACTTCAAAAAAGGCTTGATTCTCTGTCGGTGCTTATCGGTACAATGCCTGCTGACGACACGGCAACCATTAACCTCAGGAACGATTATATCAAACAAGCTTTATTTTCAAACCCTGCCGATAGTACCCTGACGGAATTTGCACAACAAACCCTGGAAACGGCTGAAAAAACAGGCTATCACAAGGGTGTTTTGTTCGCTTACGAACGTTTGGCGCTTATCAGCCAGTATTCATTTTCCAATCCTTACAAGGCGCTCGATTATTATCACAAATCGCTTTCAGTTGCAGAAAATAATCCCGGTTTAAATTCCTGCAAATGGGGAATTACAGGAGGAATTGCCACTATTTATTACGAACAGGAAGAATACGACATGGCGTTGCGTTCTTTTAAAGAAATCATTCTGAACAATAAAGATTTGGAACTTACGGCCACAGCCAATATCGCCAATGTTTACGGGGCAATGGAGAAAGTTGATTCTGCCATATATTTTTACAAGAAAGCCTTGCAGCATCCGCAAACGGAGCAAAATCCTGCTTTCAAAGCCAACCTGTACAGCAACCTTTCGCTGATGTATGAAAAAGCCGGAAATGCAGCGTTGGCTGTAACCACCGCCGAAAAAAGCCTGGCGCTGATAAATGCACATGGAATTGAATTTGTCCGGCCAACGGCTTATGCCAACGCTTCTATGGCATACCTGGGGGCCGGCGATTATGTAAAAGCCGAATATTATGCCCGCGAATCATTACAACTCGGCGAACTTCAGGGTAATCTGTTTTTGCTGAAATCGGCCTGGGGAACATTGGCCGATGTTTTTGCCGCTAAAAACGACTATAAAAACGCGCTTCAAGCCCACATCAGATATTCTGCCTTGAAAGACAGCCTGAACAACCAAAACCGCAGGGTTGAAATCAACCGGAAGCAAATGGAATTTGACTTTGAAAAGGAACGCGCTTTCGCCCAAACCGAGATTGCCCGGCAAAACTCGATAAAAAAGGCAACCCTTTTGGGTGGGCTTGGCTTACTTGTAGTTTCGGCCTTGGGTTTTATACTTTACAAACGCAGGCGCGACGCTCTGGAGCAAAAGAAGGAAGCCGAATTCAATGCACTGGTTTCAGATACTGAACTAAAGGCGCTCCGGGCGCAAATAAACCCTCACTTTATCTTTAATTCACTAAATTCCATCGGAGATTATATCCTGAAAAACGACAACAAATCGGCGCAGGATTACCTGATAAAATTTGCCAAACTGATGCGTACAGTACTTGAAAATTCGGAGTTTAAGGAAATTCCACTGAGTGAAGAATTAAAATTTATTGAATTGTACCTTCAGGTAGAAACCAAAAGGTTACCGGGTAAATTCTCGTACATTATCAATGTTGAAAATGAACTGGACACAGAAAACATTCTTGTACCCCCGCTTTTGTTACAACCATTTATTGAAAACAGCATCTGGCACGGGTTTAGAGAAAAAGAAAGCCAGGGGAATATAGTAATCGATTTTAAAAGAAAAGACAACATGCTCCTGTGCAGCGTGGACGATGACGGCCAGGGAGGAAGCAATAACACGACAGGTGCCGGCAAAAAGTCGCTGGGCATTGCCATTACCGAAAACCGTATCAAAATTCTGAACAAACAAAAAAATGCCAGTGGCAAACTTCAGATTTTACAGAAGCTCAACAATACCGGAACGCGTGTTGAAGTAAGCCTACCCTTACAAAACGCTTTTTAAACGAAACAGTATGATAACAGCAGCCATCATAGAGGATGAACAACACAGCACTGACCGCATTTTAACCCTTCTTGAACCCTATGCGGAGAAAATAAAAACAGTATGTTTTACTACGGCAGACGAAGCTATACAAGGAATTGAAACTTTGCGGCCCGATATTGTGTTTCTTGATGTGCACCTGCATGACAAAACCGGGTTTGATGTTTTGTCGGGGACCGCACACCATAACTTTTCCTTAATTTTTATTACGGCCTACGAGCAATATGCCATAAAAGCGTTCAGATTTTCGGCCATTGATTATTTGCTGAAACCCATAGATGCAAATGATTTTAAAAATGCGCTGCAAAAAGCATTGGATAAAGTGCAACAAAACCAACTCGACGAAAGGATTGGCGTATTGTTATCGCACCTTTCGACAGAAAATTCCGTCAGGAAAATCAGTATCCCGACCAAAGATGGATACAGCCTTCTGAATATTTCAGACATTGCAAGGTGTGAAGCAGATGTTAATTATACGCATATTTTTACTTTGGGTGGAATAAAATACACGATATCCAAACCTTTAAAATATTTTGAAGGGCTTTTGGTCAGCCACGGTTTTTTCAGGATACACAACTCGCACCTTATCAACCTTAGTTTTGTGAAGTCTTATGCAAAAAGCGGGTATGTAACCCTTTTGGACAATACCAAATTAGATGTCTCGATTCGAAAAAGAGAAGCCTTTGTAAAAGCGTGCAAAAGACTTTAAACAATGATGAACAAAACTTGTTTACAATCCCGCTCCATTGCTCCTTTGGTTTAATTTTTCAGATTTTACATGGGCGACAAACCCAAAATGTAAAATTACACTTCGGTTCTCCGTGTCAAATCTGCGATCTCAGTAGTAAAAAAGTTGTTCAAAGGAACTCAAAGGAAA
>WOYV01000084.1:0-56886 GCA_011620585.1 Draconibacterium sp. | reverse complement strand
AAAAGTTGTTCAAAGGAACTCAAAGGAAAGCTGAAACTTTCTACATGGAGCTCACAAACAACCTCCCCTGCCAGGTGTCGCGCTCGGCCAAACGTTTTTCCACTTTTGCTACAAACTCAAAATTTTTAAGTCCCCACTTGGGGGCAATCAGCAAATCGGACGGAGCCTGGCTGATAAAACGCTCAACAATAATATCAGGGTTTAGTAACTCAAGATAATCCACCACAAGTTCGATATATTCTTCGGCAGAATATAATCTGAAAAGCTCCGGATTGTCGAAGTATTGCTTTGCCATCACCGTTCCTTTGTGAATTTGCAGTTGGTGCAGTTTCAGGTTTTTTACCGGAATTTGAGAAATCACACGCGCCTGGTCAAGCAACTCGTCGCGGCTTTCACCCGGCAATCCTAAAATCATGTGCGCACAGTTATTAATTCCGCGTCTGGCAGTTTCCTCCAGTGCCCAAACCGATTCGGCAAAGGTATGACCGCGGTTAATGCTTCGCAGTGTTCGGTCAAGGTGCGACTCCAAACCGAATTCTACCATTATATAAACACGTTTACTTAACCCGGCAAGGTAACCAAGCAAGGCTGTATCCACTGCGTCGGGCCGGGTGGAAATGACCAAACCCACCACTTTGGGATGTTGCAAAGCTTCCTCATACAGTTTTTTCAGATCGTCAAGCGGCGCATAAGTATTGGTATAAGCCTGGAAATAGGCCAGAAATTTCATCGAGTGATACTTCTTTGAAAAAAAATCGATACCCTGCTGAACCTGGCTTGTCACACTGTTTTCGAGGTTGCAGTAGGTAGGTTTAAACGTCTTGTTATTACAGTATGTACAACCACCCACTCCTTTTGCTCCATCGCGGTTCGGACAGGTAAACCCGGCATCAACCGAAACCTTCTGAACCCTTTCAGAATAAAGGTTTCTGAAGTATGTTGGAAAGTCGTTGTAACGCCTTTCGTGTCCCCATCTGTAAATGTTATGCTCCATCAATGGTGAATTTCGACGCCAAAAATAGGTAAAAATCTAAAACCCTGCGAGTTCACCAAAACTTATCAACACTTATTGAAAACTTTAAGCGCTTTCCGGCGCCGATTTGGTTTCTATTCCAGATTGGTTTTCCTATTTTTAAGTCAAAGATAAAACCGAAGATTATGTTCTCAGACAAAGATAGAAAACAGATTGAACAGCGAGGAAGCGAACTTTCAACGGTTCTGACACAAATCGAAAATTTTAAAAAAGGCTTTCCCTTTTTGCATGTGGAAGAAGCCGCTTCGGCAGGAAACGGAATCATCCTTTTAAGTGCCGAAAGTCTGCAAAAACGCATAGCTTTGTACGACGAAAAAGTGGCCGGAGGCACGGTACCCCTTAAATTCGTACCCGCTTCGGGTGCAGCCAGCCGCATGTTCAAAGCCATGTTTGAAGCGCTTGAAGCACTCGAATCGAAACCAGAGGAAGAGGCGCTCAAAAAAAACAAGGCAGCCAAACAATACATCGACGAATTTTGGAAATTTGCCTTTAGCGCTGAAATTATGGACAGGATGAAGGCAGACGGAGCCGGGGATAACGCGAAAAATAAAATTGCCTATCTACTTACCGAAAACGGCTTAAATTATGGTGCCAAACCCAAAGGCCTGCTCAAATTCCATTCGTACCAGCACGGGCCACGCACACCTTTCGAAGAACACCTGGTGGAAGGGGCCATGTATGCACACGACAACGAACGAAACGTAAAAATCCATTTTACGGTTTCGCCCGAACATCAACCGGGGTTCGAAAGTATTCTGGCAGAAACCAAAAAGAAATACGAAACGGAACTAAATGTCCGTTTCGAAGTGAGTTTCAGCCAGCAAAAACCATCGACCGACACGATCGCAGTCGACCACGACAACAAACCTTTCCGAAATGCAGACGGGAGTTTGTTGTTCCGCCCGGCAGGCCATGGCGCATTAATCGAGAACCTGAACGATTTGGATGCCGATGTTATTTTTATCAAGAATATCGACAATGTGGTGCCCGACCACCTCAAACTACCAACCATCGATTACAAAAAAGCATTGGCTGGCGTACTGTTAAAAACGCAGGATAAACTATTTGAATACCAGCGTTTGCTGAACGAACGCGACAAAGCCGCACTCAGCAGCGCCATTTTAGCCGAAATGGCCAATTTCCTCGAAAATACGTTGAATACCAAACCCGCGCGAAACCAGTATTACACCGAGAAAACGGAATTATATATTTACCTGAAAGAAAAGATGAACCGTCCGCTCAGGGTATGTGGAATGGTAAAAAACGAAGGAGAACCGGGAGGAGGCCCGTTTTGGGCCACCAACCCCGACGGAACCGTTTCGTTACAGGTAGCCGAAAGCTCACAGATCGACCCCGACAGCATCCAGCAACAGAATATTGTTAAACATGCAACTCACTTCAACCCGGTGGACCTTGTTTGTGGTGTTAAAAATTACAAAGGCGAAAAATACGATCTTACCAAATATACCGACCCGGAAACCGGCTTTATTTCAGTAAAATCGAAAGATGGAAAAGAGCTGAAAGCACAGGAACTGCCGGGTTTGTGGAACGGCGCCATGAGCAACTGGAACACCCTGTTTGTGGAAGTGCCTATAGAAACGTTCAACCCCGTAAAAACAGTTAACGACTTGTTGCGCGAACAACACCTTTAATCTGTTTTTGAGTTACCGGGATAATTATTAATTTCGCAAGCTTATTTTTGCTGATGAACGAGGAAAAAGATAATTATTGGGATGATGACATGACGGAAGCGGTTCAGCGTTTTAAAAGCTCGCTGCTTTCGGGAAGCAAAAGATATTTCGATGTTTCTGAATTTGAAGGAATCGTTGACCAGCTTTTGGAAGAAGGCGATCTGAATTCTTCTGAAATTGCTATTCAGCAAGGAATTCAAATCCATCCGAATGCGGTTCCGCTTCAGTTAAAGTATGCCCAAATTCTTATCAGCAAAGGAAAATACAACCAGGCGCATCAATACCTCGAATTTGTGGAACGCGTTGAAGCGAATAACCCCGATGTCCACTTATTAAAAGGTTCGGCCTGGCTGATTATGGGCAACGAAACCGAAGCCCGGAAATCGTTTCGAAAAGCCGTCAGATTTTCTGACGGGGAAGCCGATGAAATTCTTTATCACATTGCTTCGGCCTACATCCAGATCGGTGACATCTCAAGGGCCATTTCAACTTTGGAGCAAGCCCTGAAGTACAACCCAAAAAACGACCTGGTATTGTACGACCTGGCTTTCTTTCTCGACCAAACCGGCGATTACGAGGCCAGCATCAGGTATTATAACCGTTTTATCGATAACGATCCGTATAATTACACAGCCTGGTTTAACCTCGGGGTGGTTTTCAACAAAGCCGATATGCACAATGAAGCCATTAATGCATACGAATACACGTTGGCGATCAACGAGAATTTCTATACCGCCTTGTTTAACATCGGAAATGCACTGGCCAATGCCGGACGTTTTGAAGAAGCCATCGACAAATACAACGAATTTCTGAAAATTGAACCCGACAATGATGATGCGTATTGTTACATCGGCGAATGTTATCTGAATCTCGAAAACAACCTGAAATCGGAATATTATTATCAGAAAGCCATCGAAATGAACCCCGAAAACGACACAGCGTGGTTTGGGGTTGGGTTACTGATGTGGATTGACGGAAAGTATGATGAAAGCGTGGTTTTGATCCGCAAAGCCATCAAACTCGATCGTCAAAATTCGGAGTACTGGCTCACACTTGGAAAAGTATACACCGATGCCGAACAAAAAGAAGAAGCAATAAAAGCCTTTAAACAAGGGGTAAAAGCCGATGCCGAGAATTCGGAAATTTGGTTGACCTGGGCCGAATTGCACAAAAAACTGGGAGAACGCAAAGAAGCCATCCGGATTATCAAACTGGCTATCGACAAAAACGATGATTCGATGCTAAAATACCGCCTGGTGGCCTTCCTGCTCGAAGACAAAAACCAAAAAGAAGCTTTTGCCTGGCTAAAAATTGCGATGCAGGAGGATTTTGGCAACCTGAATTATTTATTCGACATCTACCCGAAATCGCTTAAAAGCAAACGCCTTAAAAAAGTGGTAGACGAATTCCGGCGGGGAGAAAAGTAACAAAAATCATTTTTGCACACCCTCGCATATCCAGTTGATCTATTGACAAACAGACCTTTCTGATCAAAAAAAAAAAAACGGATTATCGTTGCAAAAAGCTTGTTTTTTTCTTTTGAACAATATATTTTTAAGCAACCATTAATACTAAAATTGACCCTTGATTTCGTACCCCGGATTCAGGACGTAAAATAGACAAACATAAATGCGACAACTCGCAAAAATTGGTAAAAACAAATTTATTGGGTAAGCCTCCCCGGGAGCTTGGTCCATGCATTACTTTGTTCCCGGCCCGGGGAGGCAGGCAGTTTTGATAAACCGCCCGTACAAAACTACCATCCGGGACGCACTTTTGCAAACTGGCAATTGCTAAAGTTGGGCGCTATGCCAAATAATATTTAAAATTTTGTTTTATGAGAAAGAATATTAAAACGGTCTTAATCTTAGGCGTATTTGTATTAGGATTGGCCTACACCAATACTGCAAGAGCAGAAGAAGTATGTGATACTGTTACTGTATATTGTGCCAATGGAAACTCGGGATATGGTTTAGCCTGTGGAGCAAATGCCGATGAGATGACTGATGAAGTCAGTGATTTAGCTGATGCCATTTGCAATCCGGATTAAAATTCAATAGTCAAACTGAGGCTGTCCAATAAGGCATCTATCCACAAATTACTCGAATTGCTTTTTACAGAAAATCAACGATATAAAAATATATAAACGCCAACTTTTCGTGTAATTCTTGGGCTTTGGGGACAGCCTCTTCATATAAAAATCATGAAAATATATTTGATAATTTCAATCTTGCTCATATTGAACACCGCTAAAGCGCAGGAATTTACCAACATTGATACTGTTCTCTTTAATTGTAAATACTTCTATGAATTTAAACAAGATTCAACAGATGTCAATTCGGTAAGAAATGCGGTAATGGTACTTCAAGTTGGAAAACATTTAGCCAAGTTCATTAATGAAAATAAAATGTTTTCAGATTCTATTTTATTTTCGCATAAAGATGAACCATTTACTCAGGCCAAAATGCATAAGATACTTCCTCTAATACAAGGAGCCCCAACCCATATTTACACTCGCTATCGACTGTACTATAATTACCCAAAAAAAGGAAAAACGCTAATGTCAGGATATTTTAATAAACAACAATTAGAAGTTATAGAGGATAATTCAATAAAATGGAAAGTTGAAGAAGAAAGCGACACAGTTATACTGGGCTACAAATGCCTAAAGGCTAATACTGAATTGTGGGGAAGAAAATTCGAGGCTTGGTTTGCTCCGGATATTCCTATTTTTTACGGACCCTATAAGTTTATAGGATTGCCCGGATTAGTTCTAAAGGTTAGCGACCACCAAAACCAACATTGTTTTACTTTAATTGAAATTAAAAAGGAACAAGGAATCCATCCAATTTATTTTGTTGATAATAATTATACAGAAGTTTCACCGAAAGATTTCGTTAAAGCACTCGAAATATATATTGCTAACCTTTATTCAAGAGTCAGTCAAAACGATGGAATTGTATTAAACAGCGATGAAACAAAAGCCCGTTCTTTAAATAATTTGAAATCGCGAAATAATTTTATTGAAAAATATTAACCCAAAATCCAATTACCTGCGTGAAAACTAACATAATTACCTACTGCATCTTAATTGGTATATTTGTTTTGATGTCCAGTATGTTTGTTGTAGGACAAACAGTTATTACTGGCGAGGTAATTTCTGTTCAACACGAAAAGTTATCCGGTATTAGTGTTTTAGCTTTACCTACACGTAATGCATCCGGAATTCTAACTTATGCTATTACAAATGACGCGGGAATTTATCAATTATCTTTCAAAAGTTCTGCCGATTCAGTTTTCGTGGCCTTTAAATCATTAAATTTTAAAGACACTACCATTGCACTATTGAACCGCAGCCAGAAGCTTGATATTATCCTACCTCCTGATGTATTTGAAATAAAGGAAGTGAGCGTAAAAGGATATCCGATTTCGGTACGGGGCGATACTATTAATTATGTAGTGAATTCGTTTGCCAGGGCCAACGACCGTTCCATAGCAGATGTAATTAGCCGTATGCCGGGGTTCGAGGTTACCGAACTGGGGCAGATTTATTACCAGGGAAAACCCATACAGAAATATTATATCGAAGGAATGGATTTACTGGAAGGACGCTATGCACTGGCAAATAATAACTTACCGCATAAATCGGTTGGTTCGGTAGAGGTACTGCAAAACCATCAACCAATTAAAATGCTGGAAGATAAAATTGCATCCGACGGAACTTCAATAAACATTAAATTAAAAAACGATGTGGCTATAACCGGTACGCTGTATGCAGGAGCCGGTTTTTCACCCTTTCTTCACGACGTAAATCTTACGCCGATGTTGTTTAATAAAAAACAGCAAATAATTACTACCTGGCAAAGCAACAATATTGGTAACGACTTAAACACCCAGCATCAGCCACTGGTCTTTAGTAACGGTGAATTACAGGGATATAAAAACCGGAAACCGGAATTATTAGGCATTTTGCAAATCTCAAATCCACAAATCGAAAAGCAACGCTACCTGGATAATAATGCCAACCTGGTTTCGTACAACCATTTACTAAAAATTAAGAACGGAAGGGAACTAAAAATTAACAGTAGCTTTTACAGCGATAAAATAAAAGAAAACGGACAGGTAGCAACTTCATATTTTTTAAACAATGATACAGTTGCGTTTACCGAAACCACACAAAACAAATACTATAATAAAAGTCTGAGTACTGATTTAATAGTCACCCAAAACGAAAAAAGCAGGTACCTGACCAATAAATTCAGTATCAATAAATTTTGGGACAGCGAGGAAGGTTTAGTCCGGAATGAAGACAAACTGGTACAGAAAGCGGAAACACCACATTTTTCGCTGGCTAATGATTTCGATATCCTGTTACCGGTAAAACGGAATTTTATACGTGTTTACTCATTTGTAGATTATAACAACTCGCCCGAGCTCTTATCTTTTTCACCCGGAGTTTTTGAGGATATTTTAAACAACGGGCAACCTTACGGGAAAACTATTCAAAATATTACCGAAAAGAATCTGCTTACCCATAATTTCCTGCAATATACATTAACCCGGAAACCCTGGATTTTTGAAAGCGAACCCGGAATCAGGCTTAAATATCAGGACTTGCAAACCTCGATTGTAAAAGATTTGGAAACAATCAGGGAGGACAGTCTTCGAAATAATTTAAGCTGGAATTTTTCAGAGCTTTATTTTTCAGAAACTATTAAATACGAAAAAGACAGGATCAGGCTTTCACTCGATCTCCCACTCAATTTTCAGCATTACGGCATATCCGATAAAATACACACTACCCCTGACGAAATTCAAAAGTGGCTGTTTACTCCTTCCGTAAGCTTTAAATACGAATTTAATGGATTCTGGATTTGGCGAATGGGGGCAAAATACAATCAAAAATTAGGCGATGTTAGTTCATTAGAGCAAGGTTATGTGCTTTCAAGTTATCGGCAATTTAAAAAAGGTATCAACCAACTTTCTGAAAAAAAGGGATGGCGTTACAACCTCGGACTCGAATACAAGAACCCGATTTCGGGTTTTTTTTCTACGGTTTCGTGGATCAGCAACTACAGCGCCAACAACCTGCTTCTTAAACAAAAGGTAAATAGCGATGGCCTCTTGTTTTACGAGGTGTTTGAAAAAGAAAATCGTGCAATCTTTGATAATCTCTCGCTCACTGCCAACCAATATTTAGTTAATTTACAGGCCACCATCGACTTTAAAGCGTATTATAACCGAAACAAAAAAAAATATTTACTAAATGATCACCTTGGGTGGCTAACTAACAAAGCTTACATCCTTCATCCTGGAATTAGTATTAACCGGTGGAGAAAAGTAGATATCGCATACAGCTACCGGTTGCAATTGATGCGTCAAAAATCGGAGCAAGCCGAAATTTCTGTTATAGACCAAAAACACGAAGGGAGTTTATTCTACACTCCAGAGAAAAGACATTTACTGGGGTTTTCGTTTGAATATTATGAAACAAGACAAAGTGGACAAAAGCACTCAACTACATTCTTTGCCAATTTCTTGTACCATCTCAAACCTTCAAAAAGTAAGCTAAAGTATAAATTTGAAGTTCGAAACATATTCAATCAATCCGAGATAATCAGTTATTTTAACAGTGATATTTCATTAACCCGAAGTGGTTATTCAATTCGCCCCCGACAATTTTTGGTGACAGTTTCATTAGGGTTGTAACTCAATATCGCACATTATTTGCTATTTTGCACCCTCAATTTAATGGGACGATCTTTCATACAAAAGATTGCTCCGTTTCAATAAAAAGCAATAATGAACAGAACAACAAGAGATTATCTTTTGCTTGTACTAAAAGGAATGGGAATGGGAGCTGCCGACGTGGTGCCGGGTGTTTCGGGTGGTACCATTGCTTTTATCACCGGTATTTACGAAGAGCTGATTAACTCGATTAAATCGATCAACCTAAAAGCAGCAAAGCTTTTTTTTTCGGGCAAATTCGCTGAATTCTGGAAAGCAATCAACGGCGCTTTTCTATTAAGTGTTTTGCTTGGAATCGGAATCAGCGTGTTCTCACTGGCAAAAGGGCTGGAGTTTTTGCTCACCCACTACCCCATTCTGGTTTGGTCCTTCTTTTTTGGTTTGATTGTGGCTTCGGCTGTTTACGTGGCCCGCTCGATTAAAACCTGGAATGCTGGTTCGGTAATTTCAGGAATCCTTGGAATTGCTATTGCTTTTGGAATAACGGTAATCAGTCCGGCTGAAGCCAATACAGCTTACTGGTTTGTATTTGTTTCCGGCATGATTGCGATCTGCGCAATGATCCTTCCAGGTATTTCAGGAAGTTTTATCCTGGTTTTACTCGGAATGTACAAATTTATTCTCGGCGCTGTGGGCGACATGAATATTGCCGTAATCCTCACTTTTTTAGTCGGCGCTGCCATCGGGATTATATCTTTTTCGAACGTACTTTCGTGGCTGTTGCGCAAATACCACGATTTGACCATTGCCATGCTCGCAGGTTTTATGGTGGGCTCGCTTAACAAAGTGTGGCCATGGAAACAAGTAACTAAAACCATTATCGACCGCCACGGGGAACTGAAACCGATTGCAGAACGTAATATTCTTCCTGCAACTTACGAACAACTTACCGGAAACGAAGCCTGGTTACTGGCTGCGCTTGCATTGGCAGTAATTGGTTTTGTACTTATTTTTGTGGTAGAGGGAATCGGGAAAAAACTGGCAAAGTGAACAGTCTGAGTTAACAGTCAACAGAAAAAGTAAAGGGCAAAGGAAATAATAACCAATATCCAATTAGTAATATTCTACATTGAAAATTAAAGTATGAAAAAATGAAAAGATACGGACTTCTTGGCTACCCGCTCACCCACTCGTTTTCGAAACGTTTTTTCACCGAGAAATTTGAAACAGAAAACATCGATTCTACCTACGATAATTTTGAGATCGACAACATTAACAAATTCCCGGAAGTGGTAAAAAACAATCCGGAGGTGATCGGGTTTAACGTCACCATTCCGTATAAAGAACTGGTGATTCCCTTTTTGGATGAACTCAATGATTCGGCGCGCGAAATTGGAGCGGTAAATACAATTAAAGTAAAACGAAACGAAAACAATATTTACCTAAAAGGGTTTAATACCGATACCTACGGTTTCGAAACCTCGCTTTCGCCATTGTTAAAAGATTACCACAAAAAAGCGCTGATACTGGGAACTGGTGGAGCTTCAAAAGCTTTAAAATACGTCCTTCACAAACGGGGGATCGACTATATTTCGGCATCGATTGAAGAATTGAAAGAAAAGGAAATCCGTTATGAGGACATCGACAAGGCTTTGATGAAGGAACGTTTGCTGATTATCAATGCCACCCCGCTTGGGACTTATCCGAAAGTGGATACTTCTCCCAATATTCCGTATGAACACATTACAAAGAAGCACCTTTTGTTTGACCTGGTTTATAATCCTGGAGTAACTCAGTTTATGAAAAAAGGATTGGAAAAAGGAGCAACAGTTAAAAACGGCTACGAAATGTTGCTCGGTCAGGCCCGCCGTTCGTACGAAATATGGAACTCGGAAGAATAGTGTTCAGTAGTTCAGCCTCAGTATTCGGTAAAAAAGCTCACAGCTCATAGCTCAAAAAGTTGATGGAAAAGAAAAAAGTATTATTTGTTTGCCTCGGGAATATTTGCCGCTCGCCCAGCGCCGAGGCTGTTTTTAACCGGATGATTAAAAGAGAAGGCTTGGCTGACCTGTTTGAAGTAGATTCTGCCGGAACATCGGGCTGGCATGCCGGCGAACTTGCCGATCGCAGAATGCAGTCGCATGCCATAAAACGTGGATATAATCTCACCAGCCTCAGCCGGAAATTTGAGCCTTATCACGATTTTGATCATTTTGATATGATTATCGGGATGGACGACAGCAACATCGGGAACCTGAAACGAATGGCGCGCAACGCAAATGATCTGAAGAAAATTTACAAGATGACCGATTTCAGCCGCAGGTTTGATTACAACGAAGTCCCCGATCCGTATTACGGCGGTTCAGAAGGGTTTGAGCTTGTGCTTGACATACTGGAGGATGCTTGTGAGGGGATGTTACACAAAATAAAGAGTAATGAGATTTGAGTAGTGAGAAAGAAGTACTCATCACTCAAATCTTATTTCGTTTGGATGCTTACTCAAAATGATAGAGAAAATTCACCAGTGCATCGTAAGCCGGTTTTTTCTCCCCTTCAATATCGACAACAATTTTAACCTGGATACGTGCAATGCCACGAAGGTTTTTAATGTCGTTTAATGAGACCGTTGCCCGGATACGATCATTTACTTTTACCGGCGACTGAAAACGCAGGTTCTCGATGCCGTAATTCACGATCATCTTAACATTATTCACCTCTACCACGTTGTACCATAAATAGGTAAGCATCGAGAGCGACAGGTAACCGTGGGCGATGGTTGTTCCAAACGGCGATTCTTTGGCAGCCCGTTCCGGGTCGGTATGAATCCACTGATAATCAAGTGTTGCATCAGCAAACTTATCAATCTGTTCCTGTGTTATCTGTACATAATCAGATACGCCGATTACCTGACCAAGAAGGGCTTCGAATTCTTTGTAACTGTTAATGATTCTTTTTGACATGCTCCGATTTTTGAGTGGCTAATTTAAGGTATTTTACTGTTTCCTCTTTTCATAGTGGCAGTGAACTGCTTGATTTACTAAACCAAGATTAACAAAAAATAGAATTTTTATCCCGCTTGTTCCATTTTTACAACCAATGGCTGGTAATCTCAACTATTTTTTAACCTTTGCACGTAATCTCACATTTATGAAAATATTCTTCGAAGTACCATTTTTCTTGCCATTGTTGCCTGCTGGCTTTGGTCCACGGCATTTGTTGGCGTAAAAATCGGGCTCGAATATCATACTCCCCTGCAATTTGCGGGTGTCCGTTTTTTTATTTCAGGAATAATGATCTTCCTTTATTTTGGTAAACCACGCCGGTTTTGGCGGGAATTGAAAGCGAACCTTCGTTTTATTCTGCTGATTTCGCTTGTGCAGATTTTTGGACAGTATGCCTTGTTTTACAGTGGCTTAAACCTTCTGAGTTCAACATCGCGGATGATTGGAGGACTGATGTTATCAATTGTTTCTGTTCCTTTTGAGGGAACCCATCTCGGCCCCTTCCCACAAAAATACTGGATTGCACTGGCCTGGCTAAGTTTTCTTTCGGCTGCTGCCATTACCATTTGGAATTTGTTGCTCACCCGTCCGGGAGTAAAAGTATCGATGTTAAATATCTGGAAATTCCTGATCCCCGTTTCGGGCGCCACGCTAAGTTGGCTGATCATGCCCAACGAAAAACCCGACCTGGTTTCGATTCTCGGGATGGCAGTTATTGCCATTGCTTTGATCGCACTCAATTTTGCCAACCGGCGCCTGCAAAAGTCGCTTTTGGGTTAAGTTCCTGCCAATCTCTCTCACCCTTCTAAAACCAGCAACTCTATTTTTCTGAAATCGGCCGGGGCAACCTCGGCTTGTAACGAAATTGTACCTTTTGCAAGAATCAGATTACCATCTGCCGGAATAAGTTTCCGGGCATATTGATCGTTGGGGTCGTATTGTGTTTTTTCGATATTCCACCCTTAACCGGTAATGCGAGAATTCCTGCTTGTAAAAAAGATGTCCAAACTCGCCGTTCCACTCTACCCGGTTGTCGTATGAAACGCGCAACATACCGTCTTCCACCCGAAAGGTATTCCTGTAATTTCGTATCTCAGCATTTTCTTTTACCACAGAGAACACAAAGGGGGCACAGAGTTGCAACACAGAGGCAGCTTTAAGGGGGTACCTCCGAAGTACCCTCCCACACCTCCGAAGTATTAATTTGAAGCTCCGGGATATTAATTAGTACCTTTTTGCTTCAAGCTTGAGGTTCCGGAGTATTCGTTTGAACCCCGGAGAAACTAATTTGATCCTTTTTGCTTCAACACCGGCTCTTTGAAGTACTCCCTTGACTCTTTGAGGTACCCCTTTGATTCTTTTTGGTCCAAATTTGTTTCTTCAAAGTACTTCTTTTGGGGTTGCTGACTTCAGAAGCGGGCAGAAAAGCAACCGTTCTTTCGGAAAGAACGCTGCCCTAAGGGTTGGCAACAACAGTCACTTGTTTGAGGTCGTGTCGGGATTTCCGGAAGAAATCGTGCCCGACCCGCAGGAAAATGGGCAAAAAATCAGAATTGTCAGACCGCCAAAACCCCCGCCTGCCATTTACAAAGCAGTGGGCTTCAGTTCTCAAAATGATTGTCAAATTCCTTTGCATTATAAAAAAGTTCCATTTCACACATTGCGCTTTTCGGGTTTTCTTCATTAAATGAGCCAAGAAAAACAGCATTTTTTATGGCTGTACTTAAATTAGGTCTAAGTTTTAAATTTATGTCATTGTCCTGCTTGGTGTAATATTTTTTGCTTTTCTCATAATCTTTGAGATGCCTTTTGAGCTGTTTTTCTGCTGATGTACAATTATCAAAATATTTCGAGGTTTTCTCAAAGTGCAACAATATCCAAAATTCAAGACAAGGATTATTTACAATAATGACAACGTTTTTATATTTCCTTTTAATTTCATTACGATATCTTACAAATGCTTGAATGGGTGATTCTTCTCCTTTTTTGGCTTCTCTTGTTTCTTTAATAATAAAATCAAAATCTAATATCCAGAATACCGTAGTATAATCTTCTGATAGAAAGCAGGCTAGGTCAAATTGTTCTAAAAGACTCTTCCTTTGAGGAATTTTAGGCTCGATATTTACATTTATTTTCTTTCATTTCATTTCAGCATTTGAAAATACCAAACTTCAGTATCCCCATCAACAACTACAGCAAAATTTGGATTTGCTTTTATTTTGATTTCTCTAGATCTTCTCATTTTTCAAATCGATAAAGTAATCTCCTAAATTCGGAGTTCCTTTTAGCTTTCCACTTTTGTAGGCATTCAAAATATTGCTAGTATCTCTTATTACAGAGGTATCAAAATCAATTAATGAATATAACTCAGTTGAGCAATTTTCAGATTTATCAGTAAACCAAATGGAATCATTTCTAAAAATATCTTTATTATTTAGAATCTCTCTGTTGTGAGTCGTCGCAATAATTTGAGAATTCTCCGAATTAAGCAAGAATGAAAGAATAAAATGAATACACAAATCAGGGTGCAAAGAAGCTTCTAGTTCGTCAATAGGTATTGCCATCGAATTTTTAATTAGTAAAGCTAATAAACCAGCAAATCCATAGTATCTCCTAGTCCCTTCAGATTCGTACTTTAATGGTAGTTTATATCTTTTATCTTTTATTTTATGCTCAAACACAATTTCACGGGAAGGGTTATTTCTTATTTTTTCAATTTCTTCGTCAGGTAAATCTAATGCCTTAAAGACTTTTTCAATCTGTGGTGGCATTTTTACTTCTTTATTTATAGAAAGGTCAGAGATATTAAAGTCTGCTTTTTTTAAGATATTAATTACATCAGATTTCGAAATCTCTCCCTTTTCAATTCTTGATGTAACAAATCCTTCTAATGATGTTCTTGAAAAAACTAATGGATTCAAATAACTTTTAAACCAATCCGCAACTTCTTTTAGTTCCTTAATATCTATGTTTGTTTTCAAGAATCCTCCTAAAACAGTATTATTCCAAAGAGTGTTGGCTACAAGTGTTTTTTCTGATGCTTTGTCCGTTTTTATTTTATTTCCAAATGTGATTTCTGTGAGTTGGTTTTTCAAATCAGTTTTCCTTTTATAAATATTAGCTTTGCTAGGATTGTAAAAATCCAGTTTTTCATTTACTATTGCTTTTGTGAGAAACTCAACTTCATAGAAATATTTTATCTCATTCTGAATGAATTCAATTGAGATAACTGAGTTTTGGTTGGGAGTATTTTCATCGAATAGGAATGGACTAAAGTCAAGTTCATCTGTCTTTTTTTCTTCTGGTTCAAGAACAATGTCTCTCAGGAATTCTAACGCCAACAAAACAGTAGTCTTTCCAGAGGCATTAGCACCGTAAATTAAAGCAAGTTTCAATAATCTAATACCACTGTTTGTATTAATTAAATAGGAATCTTCAAGGTGTTTGGATTTATCAGCTTCAAAAGATAAAACTTGTTTTTCTTTAATTGAGCCGAAATTTTGAACACTAAAATTGATTATCATTTTTGTCGTTTTTGAAAAAATTATACAAATATATAAACAAAAAACGTCTAAAATATATATTTTGTTTTGGTATTTGTAATTCATTTACAAAAAAAGTGATTTGTTTGATTCTTAAAGCTTGCCGCTAACCAGCGGAACATGAACCCTGTCGGGTTGCTTACTTATCGGAATCCCGGGCATCCAGTGGTCGCCGGTTATCAAAAAAATGGTATTCTCAAACGATGGTAACTTTTCCATTTCCTGAAAAAGGTATTTTAATGCATCATCAAAATAAAGGGCTGTTGAAAACAGCTTCTCACATCAGCAAGGCAACATCTGTATTCTGGGTAAAATATCAGAATTATTGAGGTCTTGTCTTTTTGTCAGAATTCGAGTTTAAAAAACAAGGCTGGTGTAAAAGGCACTGCATCGGCATAAATACCTACCAGGCTCAAGTCATCAGCCGAGGTAACACGCAAGTTCGAATACTTTATATTATCGGTGTTAAAAACATTAAGAATGGAAATTCCGGCTTCGGTTTTTATCTTTCCGGGTTTAAATTTATATACCAGCGAAGCGTCTGCCCGGTGATAGGGCTGATCGAGATTTATTCCTTCTTCGGTTTCAATATCAAAACGTTCGAAGCCTGATCCGTACACGTAATTACCCGATAAGTAAAAGGATTTATAATTGAAAATGGCCGCCAATTTTAGCTCGTGTGTTTGGTGCTGCGGTGCGGGCTGATAATACGAATTTATGTAAAACGGAAAATGCTCGTCGGTTTGGCTCCAGGTGTACGAAATCCAGGCTACATGGCGTTTGTATTCTTTCTTTACAAAAATATCGATGCCGTAACTCCGTGCATTGCCTTCGTAAAAACCATGCTTAAACAACTTGTTCCCATCAAAATAACGTGTTAAACCGTCTGTGGTTTTATAAAAACTTTCGGCGCTTACTGTTAAGCCCTCATTGTTATAGGAAGCCCCTGCCACATAGTGCTGTGCACTTAAAACCGGGATATCCCCGTTATCGGCATTTATCCAAAACGTGCTAAAATTGTATGCGCTGTCGATTAAAGCAGTCTTGGCATTATATTGATGATAAATTCCCCATGCGGTATTTAGCTTAAAATTTTTGGCAATTTGTAACGAAACAGAAATCCGGGGTTCGGTATACACCGCATTTAGAACCCCGGCATAAGTAAGCCGTAACCCAGCTTTCAAATCAAGCCATTCACCAACAGGGAGTTCTTCCTGGGCCCACAAATACAAACGTGAAATGTCGTTCTCCAAATCGATAGTATTTTCGTTGTCGCTCACCCTTGATAACCGAACATGATTATTAACCGCTCCTACAGCCAAAATCAGTTTATTTCCTTCCTCGAAGTTAAGGGTGTGCTCCGCTTTCAAAGCCAGTTCATCCACTGAGTTATCTGTCTCGGTTAGTTTGGTAATTCTCACATAACCCGTCTTCGTATTTTCGAGCCTGTTTTCTTCAGCAACTTGCTGTTCAAATGCAGAGTAAGCAACCGAAAATACTGACCTGTTGCGGTTTGTCCAGGGCTTTGTATATTGCGCCGATCCACCATACTGAAGATTTTCTTCCTTCTCGCTCCGGGTAATGAAAAAACGCGAAACCTCACGATCCATGTCGTATTTAAACTGGTCTCCTCCCCCATATAAACTAAGTGCAAAACGCTCACCACGGTCACCATTCCATGCATATTTTAAGTTGGCATCGCGAAAAAGATAATCCGGTGTTACATCGAAATCATGTCCATTGTCCTGCGAATTATTGTCGTTGGCCATTCCACCCTGGTTTTTCGTCCGGGCAAAAGGCGAAAGACTGGTTGGATCGTATAATTGATAGTAAGTTTGCCGGTATGCCGCCATTACCGACGATTTTTTTGAAATTGGAACCTGTACCATTGTGTTAACCGTGGTTGAATTAATGTTGAAAGTAAAAGTCGGTTTCAGCATGGTACCATCTTTTCCTGTAATTTCCACAATTCCGCCTACCCTGTCGCCATAACGAACGCCATAGCCACCTTTCATCACTTCAATATTTTTCACCATGAAAGGGTTGACCACACTGATGTTATCGTTAAAATTTTTCAGACCAAAAAGGGTAAAACCATCAAACTGAATTTTACTGTGACTTTCGTAAGCGCCCCAAATCAGAAGGTCGTTCGATTGTTCGCCGGCAGCCAAAATACCCGGCATCAGGCGTAGTAAGGTAAAAACCGAATTATCGCCATGCCCGGGCAGGATTGGGGCAATCTGGTGATTGATCTTCATGTGTCCGGCACGATCGCCAATTAGTGTCGATTTTTCGATGGGATTGCTCATTATCTGCACTTCATTAATCCGTTGGATTTGAGGTGTTAAATAAAATTTCTTTTCGATGCTTTGGGTGAGAAGGGTGTCGTAAATATAGTAACCAAGATGCGAAATCTGCAGATTGTAACCAGTGTCGGCTGATGCTACAAAATTAAAGTTACCTTGCTGGTCGGCTTGCACCGGTTTTCGGTTAATCAACACATACGAATACGGCAAGGGTTCGTTGGTTAAAGCTTCAAGTACCTGTCCCGAAATTCGTGTGTTTGAGACATTTCCCGATTGTTCCGGGTTACGAACAATCAGAAATACTTCGCCAGATTGAATAATTTGGAGCGGTAAATCCCTGACCAGGTATTCCAACGTTTCCTCGCGGGTATTAAACGATCGCTGGCAAGTGACTACATAATTCGAAAGCAGGTCGCTATCGAAAGCAAACTGAAAGCCATAACTTTCTTTTAACCCGAGCAGCACCTGGTTTAGCGGCTTTCGATGCGCATCAACTTCTATTTTACCGGTTGTTTGTGCCGATAATTGCACACATACCAGCAACAATACAAGCAGCCATACAAATTTTGACATTAGCTATTTTCGACAACCAAATATACGTTTTCCGATTGTTTTACAAACTTCAGGTTCATAGGCCTGCAAACAAAATCCAACACTTCTTCAACGCTGTATTTCTTCGAAAAATTGCTTCCAAAATTACGATTATTCAATTGGGGATCTAACTTAATGGTGACAGCATATTGGCGTTCAATTTCATCAATCACCTCAATCAAGGGCCGGTCTTCAAAGAAAAACTGGTTATTTTTCCAGGAGATCGCTTTTTCAGCGCCAAACATTTCTTTAACCACCAGTTTTCCTTTTTCAAGATCGGCGTGGTTATTTGGGAATAAGATCACCTTTTCATCTTCGCCCGAGCTAACCTGGACTTTCCCGGTTAAACAGGTAACCCTGTATTTGTCGTCGCGCGAATAAATATTGAAAGAAGTACCCAGAACCTGCGTGGTTCCATGTGCTGAGATCGCGTAAAATTTATTTCCCTTTTTTACATTAAAATATCCTTCACCCTCGAAACGGACTTTCCGTTCCAGTTTCCACTTAAGCGGATAATATGTTAACACCGAGCCGGCATTCAATGCAACAGTCGAACCGTCGGGTAATTTGGCCAGTTTGTGTTCGCCAGGAAGACATTCAACCGATTTTGTGTAGGTTGAAACGACCCCGAGCAAGCCAACCACCAATAACAGAACAGCAGCAGCTACCCACTGTAAAACCTGATGATTCAAAGAAACAACATATCTTTTTTTCTGAGCATTGATTTTCTTGTCAAGTTCGGCCCACACATCGTCCTTCGACTTTTCCCAGGTAATTTTTCCTTTCCTGAAAAGTTGTTGTTCTTCGCTGGTTAAAGGATTGCTATGTAAATTTTTATCATTCATTGGTTTTTAAATTCACTTTCAAAAAGTCGAGCGCCTGTTTCATTCTTTTTTCTACCGCTTTCACACTTATTCCGTTCATCTCGGCAATCTCAGCGTATTTTAAATTATCAACCCTGCTCATTAAAAAAACGGTCCGGTGTTTTTCGGGCATGGTTTTTAATGCGCTGTTATATCGTTGTTTCAACTGGTCGAAAACAAGGGCGTCTTCCGGCGAATGGCTATTATCATTCAATTGGTAACTGTTAAAGAAATTGAAAGAGCGTTTCTCTTTTCGATAGTGTGTAATAAAAAGGTCGTTGGCAATTTTGTATAATAAACCTTTAATTTTTTCAGGCTGAATTTGATGCTGCTTTTCCCATATCCGCATAAAGGTTTCCTGGGCAATATCGGTTGCCAGTTCGGTATCTCCCGAACGGAAAAACACATAATTGCGAACCTGTGCAAAATGCATTTCAAACAGTTTCTTAAACTCTTGTGGCGTCAAAATCAGGATCTGTCGTTTCTCTTTTCAAAGATAAGTAGTTTTGGATACGAAGCACCCGGGCAGTTAAACTATTCCGGGCGCTTCATTAAAACTATCCATTCTTGCCAGATTGATTTTTATTTTTTTCCTCTTTGTATTTTCTGTAATGCAAATCGATCTCGGTCTGGTTTCCATCAGAATCGGTTACAAGCGCAGTGTCGTCGCAGGTTCCGTCTCCGTAATCGATACTGCTGATCAGTACACCATTCAGTGTTACTTCAACCACACCTTCCACAATATATCGGCAGTCGCCAGTTCGTTTCAACGGAGTTGTAATTTCCTTTTTATAAGTATCGGTTGCCCCATCAATGGTCATTACAGATTCTGCCTGTCCACTAATCACAACCACATCATCGCCCTGATCTTCAGGCGTGTCCATTCCTTCGAGCCACTGCCACACCCGTTCCGAAGTCAGGTCGGTTACAGTTCCGTCAGCCAGGGTAAAGGCGAGGTCCGACACATATTGCCGGAACGTCGTATCCAGTTTATCAATAGTTATTGTTGCAAATCCGTCAACGGTCATCGAGTCCACTCCAAATTCGATGTACTCAACAGTGCGTTCATAGTCCTTACTGCTTCGTGGCGCCGAAATTGTAATTTCGATGGTACCGCTTAACACCGTTCCATTCCGTAAAACAGTGCTGTCGCCATAATCCATAATAATAACTTTTGGATAACCATCGTTGTCTCCTTCTGTAATCTCAACATCGGGACAATGGTTGTACTGGTAACGAAGTTTTTGAGTCCATTTAAAATGCTTGCCCATTTTATACCAATGCGAAAGAGTAGGTGTCAGGTTCGAGAAAAATTCCACTTCGTATTCCGATTCAGCGGTAACTGCCTGCATACTTATTTCGTTAACAGCAACCTGAGCGGATTTTTCACTTAAGTCTGCCGAAGGGACAACCACATCTTCGTTGTTACACGCAACAAACCCCAAGGTTAAAATCAAAATTAAAATTCCAATAATTCGTTTCATAACATTGTTTGTTTTATAAAGTTTCTGGTTGTACTCCGCCAGCCAATGGTTTTACCCTACCCTGTTTTTCTGTTTTTTATAAAATATTTTATGGCTTTCAACTCAAAGCCTTGAATTACAAATTTTTAATTCAAAAAATAATTCTCCATTCTTTCGTTCATTTTTTGTATCGAACATTTCATTTTGTATTTTTAGCCACATATTCAATCCGTTTCTATGAAGGGAAATTTTGTTGTTTTACTGGCATTTGTTGCCACACTTATTTATAAGCCGGTTTTTGCACAGGATGTATTAAACGAACAGGTTCAACCTAAAGTGGTGATCGGAATCGTGGTGGAAAATATGCGGACGGATTACATTCAGCGGTTTTGGAATAAATTTCAGGAAGGCGGTTTTAAGAAACTCTATTCTGAAGGAGCCGTTTGTACCAACGTAAAACTAACACTCCACACACAGAATTATGCCAGTGGAACAGCCACTCTTTTTACCGGGGTACATCCATCCATTCACGGAATTGTAAATAATACCTGGTACGATCGGTTAAAGAAAAAAGAAACCGACTGTACCGAAGACGATTATTATATGACGGTTGGAGCGGATAGCGAAAAAGGAAATGCATCGCCCCGTCAGCTTTTGTCAAACACAATCACCAACAGTTTAAAAATATTGACACAAGGAAAAGCACGAATATTTAGTGTAGCGCTAAACCGCGAGTCTGCTATTTTTTCGGCCGGCCATGCTGCCGATGGCGCTTACTGGTTCGATATTGAATCGGGAAGAATGATCTCGAGCTCTTTTTACATCAGCAGTTTCCCCGACTGGGTGCGTTTGTTCAACAGCGAAAATTACGCTGCACGTTACAGTTACCGAAACTGGGTCCCGCTTTTGCCGGAGATAGATTACACCGAAGCACTTCGAGACGATTACCTTTTTGAAAGCGGATATTTTGGCCAGTACAATACATTTCCGCACACCATTAGTAAATACCTGAAAGAAACCAACGACTTCCGACCTTTTAAAACAACGCCGTCGGCTAACCTGATGATCAAGGATTTTGCCCTGCAATTGTTAGACAATGAAAATATCGGCCAGGATGAAGTTACCGATTTTGTTAGTGTTGTGTTTTCTTCAATGGATTACGAGAACGGCTCGTTTGGGCCTGCTTCGCTCGAAATGATGGACTCTTATTTATACCTCGACCAATACCTTGCCGAATTAGTTGATGGTGTTGAGAAAAGATACGGAAAAAACCAGGTACTGTTTTTTCTAACATCCAATACTTCGGCATCGTACCCGGTAGCTTATTTAAAAAATGAATTTCATATGCCAGTCGATGAATTTAATGTGGAACGCGCTATTGCACTGCTTACATTGTACCTAAACAATACTTACGGCGATGCAAACTGGATTGAGCATTATTCCGATTTACAGGTATTTCTCGATCACGATCTTATCAAAAAAAAAGGATTGGGCTTAAATGATATAAGGGAAGGAGCTTCCAACTTCATCAATCAATTCGAAGGGGTACAGTTAAGCATGCCTGCCCAGCAACTCGAACAGGGGAGTTCAGCCAATGGCTTACTCGAGCCGCTTTACACCTCGTATTACAAAAACCGGTCGGGCGATTTTCTGTACCTGCTAAAAGAAGGCTGGCAACCCACTTACAAATTCAAAAAAATCAACTATTGCGATCAGTCGCATATTCCCTTGCTATTTTACGGTCATAATATCAAACATCAGATCATCACACAAAAATACAGTGCGATTGACCTGGTCCCAACTTTATCGCAAATATTACACGTACCTGTACCAGATAAATGTCAGGGGAAAATAATCGAAGAGATTATAAATCCTTGAGAAGACTTATTTGAAATCAGGAGTCGGACGATGATCCTTCTTTTTTACCGAGCTATTATCGGCTTGGAGCTCACTGTCCTTTTTCTGAATTTTTTGATCGATAATCACAGGTTCGAGCTTTACCAATAAGGTAGTATCGGCGCTTAACGGAAATTCTTTAGAATAATCCCTGAACCCATCGTAAGAGATTTTCAGGTCGGCCCGCGTTCCATGCAGTACTAAACGGTAAAAACCATTTTTGTTGGTAATGGTCCCTATCCCGCTTTTCGACTCAAGCACACTGACATTCTCGAGTGCTTTCCCCTTATTGTCGTTAATATAACCCGAGATGGCAACAAATTGTGCCATCGACATACCTGGCAACAGGGTCAATAGAAAAATAATGTTGGTGATTAAAACTGTTTTCATGTGTAAAATTGTATAACGTTTTCTGACCTTTTAAAGATAGACATAAAAATCGGGATAAAGGTTGCGTCAACTCCTAATAAAGATTAATAAATCCTTAATTTATTTAGACTACATTGTGCTGCACAACACACCAAAAATCTTTTGTAAAACATACGTTCACATGATAAAAAACAGCATATTCCGCTTATTTAAATTCAGACTGAATTAGTTTCACTCAGAACTGTTGAATAACATCAACTTAACCAACATTCTCATTGTTTTATTCGAACAGTTGTGCGTATTTTTGTTAGCGACCGATAGATTAAAATAACCAAAAAAAACGTACTGCTAATCAACCGAAATACCGGCTTGTAAAAGTAAAAGTATTTAACAATAACTACTATTAACCATTTTATTAATTCAAAATCTCTCATGGATCCAATACAAACTTTAATTAAAGATCTGGCTGACAAGCACGGCAGAAATCGTGCAAGTTTGCTACCGATTATGCAAGGAGTGGTTGAAATTGAGAATTTCCTTTCCGAGCGATCGATGGCGGAAATTGCACGCGAAATTGACCTGCCTGCCGCAGATGTTTACGGAACGGCCTCCTTCTACTCCTTTTTGGAGACCAAACAAACCGGACGCTATATTATCCGGGTATGCAAAACAATTACCTGTGCCATGAAAGGGAAAAACCAGGTATTGTTTGCCATCCAGGAAATGTTAAAAGTGAAAATGGGCGAAACCACTCCCGACAAACGTTTTACCCTGCTCCAAACAAACTGCCTGGGCTGGTGCCACAAAGCGCCGGCTATGCTGATAAACGACGACGTTTACACCGAACTCACGCCTGAAAAAGTACGTGATATTCTTTCGGATTACATGAAAAAAGATGCTCATCATTAAAAACATCAGCCATGGCAAATTCACATCAACTAAAACGTGTCGATTTCATTTTCAGAAATGAGAACGACTGGGAAAAAGTTTTATCAGCAACCATCAAAAATAAACCGCAAGAACTGATCAACGAACTGATCAGTTCAGAATTGAAAGGCCGTGGAGGTGCAGGTTTTCCTACAGGCCTTAAATGGAAACTGACCGCCGAAGCAAAATCCGACGAAAAATATGTTATCTGTAATGCTGATGAAGGCGAACCCGGAACATTTAAAGACCGCGAAATTTTATCGCGCGTTCCTTACAAAGTATTTACAGCAATGGCCATTTGCGGTTACATTACCGGAGCTAAAAAAGGGTTTATCTACTTGCGGGGCGAATACAAATTTCTGAAGGCTGAACTCCAAAAAGTTATCGATGAATTCCATTACTATTGCAAGGAAACAGGGCTCGATTTCGAGATAAATATTTTCCTGGGAAGCGGAGCTTACATTTGCGGCGAGGAAACTGCGTTAATGGAATCGATGGAAGGAAAACGCGGAGAGCCCAGGAACAAACCGCCATTTCCAACTCAGGCCGGATATCTTGGCAAACCAACTGTAATCAACAATGTTGAGACACTGGTTCATGCTTTTACCATTTTTAAATACGGCGCCAAAAAATTCTACGACCTCGGTGTTCAGTATTCCCGTGGCACAAAATTATTTTCGGTTTCAGGCGATACGCCCAAACCAGGCATTTACGAATTGGAACTAGGGATGAGCCTACAGGATTTTGTATACGAGTTTGGAGACGGAGACACCAAAGCTGTTCAGGTAGGTGGGGCTTCCGGCTTTCTGGTTCCGCGTAAAAAGTTTAAAGATGCCGCTATTGGTTTTAAAGGAAAACTAACCGGAATTTCTTTGCCAACCGGCGGATCAATGATGCTTTTCAACAGTTCACGTTCTATGTTTAATGTTCTGGATAATTACCTCGAATTTTTCCGGGAAGAATCATGCGGACAATGCACCCCTTGCAGGGTTGGCTGTCAACAGTTGCTCCTGGGGATCAAAGCTGTAAAGCGCGGTGAAAAACCGGCTTCGTACCTCGACAAATTACTGCGACTGACCGAAACCATGCAGCTTACCGCTAAGTGCGGTCTCGGACAATCGGTAGCCAATTCATTTTCGTCCATTGTCGAGAACTTTAGGGAAGAAATGATCTATTAACCAGAAAAATCAGAACAATGAGCAAAAAAGTTAATGTTACAATAAACGGGTTCCCGGTTGAAATACAAGCAGGGAAAACTATCCTGGAAGCAGCCGAATCGCAAGGAATTAAAATACCTACACTGTGTTTCCACAAAGATTTATGCGTAGCCGGAAATTGTCGCGTTTGTGTAGTTGAAGTAGTAGGTCAGACACGTTTGTCTGCTGCCTGTGCCACCCCCTGTGATGAAGGTATGGAAATCCTGACCAACAGCCTGAAAGTGAGAAATTCGCGCAAACAGATCATCGAATTATTGCTTTCAGAACACAATGCCGACTGCACAAAATGCTATAAAAACGGTAACTGCGAGTTACAAACATTATCATCGGAATATAAAATAATGACGCAGGACTTTCTGGAACTGGTTCCGCTGAAAAAGTTTTCGATCGATATGTATTCCCCGTCGATAATCAAAGACGATAGTAAATGCATCCGTTGTCAGCGCTGCGTGCGGACCTGCGCCGAGTTACAGGGAGTTAATGCCCTAACCGTTTCGCATAAAGGTGATAAAATGAAAATTACCACCTTTTTTGAAAAAGCGATGCGTGATGTAGTTTGCACCAATTGCGGGCAATGTGTGAACCACTGTCCCACAGGGGCCCTGGTTGAAAAGAATTATATCGAGGAAGTTTGGGAAGCTCTGGCTGATCCAACGAAACACGTAGTAGTTCAAACAGCGCCCGCGGTGAGGGTTGGCCTCGGCGAAGAACTGGGCATGGAACCGGGAAGCAGTGTAACCGGGAAAATGGTGGCAGCCCTTAAAAGACTTGGCTTTGATTCGGTCTTAGATACCGACTTTACTGCCGACCTTACCATTATGGAGGAAGGAACCGAACTATTGACCCGCTTGAAAAAAGCACTTGTTGACAAAGATGAAACGGTAACCCTCCCGATGGCTACTTCGTGTTCTCCCGGGTGGATAAAATACATTGAACATATGTATCCCGAGCATCTGAATCATTTGTCGACCTGTAAATCGCCACAACAAATGTTTGGAGCGTTGGTAAAAACTTATTATGCCAAAGCACGCAACCTGGAACCCGACAAGATTGTATCTGTATCGATAATGCCATGTACAGCAAAAAAATTCGAAGCATACCGGCCCGAGATGTACGATAGTGGCTACCGCGATGTGGATTATGTACTGACCACCCGCGAATTAGCCATCCTGATTAAACAAGCCGGACTTGATTTCAATAAACTGGAACCGATGAAATACGATCGGTTAATGGGCGAATCAAGCGGTGCTGGCGTTATATTTGGGGCAACCGGCGGTGTAATGGAAGCTGCCCTGCGGACAGTCTATGAAATTGTGACAGGGCGTGAAGTTCCATTTAAAAACCTTGATATCTTACCAGTACGTGGAATGGAAGGCATCAGAGAAGCCACCATTAAAATTGAAAACCCTTTGAAAGAATGGGCTTTTCTTGATGGGGTGGAATTGAAGTGCGCTGTTGCCCATGGATTAATTAACGCTAAAACCGTGATGGACTCGATAAAATCAGGAACTTCCAATTATCATTTTATCGAATTTATGGCATGTCCCGGAGGTTGTCTGGGCGGAGGAGGTCAGCCTATTCCAACCAACCCCGAAATCAGGAAGAAAAGGGCTGAAGCTATTTATGCCGAGGACCGAGGCTTACCACTACGGAAATCGCATGAAAATCCAGAGGTTATTAAACTTTACAAAGATTTTCTGATTGAACCACTGGGTGAAGTTTCGCATCACTTACTCCATACCAAGTACACCAAGCGCGAACGTTTCTAAAAATATCTATAGATTCTAATAAAATCCGGTATATTCGTATATCGGATTTTTTTATGAGCGAAATATTTACATCATATCTACATTCGCCGGTGGGTTGGTTAAAACTTACTACCGACGCTAAATTTCTGCTTTCGGTTACTTTTGAAAATGAAAGTGGTCAAATTTCAGAAATTATTCCCCCGGTTCTTCAGAAATCAATTGAACAATTGGAAGAATACTTTGCAGGTACACGGAAAGATTTCGATATTGAACTGGCGCCAGCCGGAACAGATTTTCAGCAAAGAATTTGGGAGCTCGTTAAAAAGGTCCCGCTCGGGAAAACAGCCTCATATCTTGATATCGCAAAGGATTCGGGCTCTGATAAAAACACCCGTGCAGAGGGACTCGCTAATGGAAAGAATCCTATTCCAATTGTCATTCCCTGTCATCGAATTGTAGGCACCAATGGCAAACTTACCGGTTATGCAGGTGGCCTCGAACGCAAACGCTGGTTGCTATTGCACGAGCAAAAATTTTCCAAGTCATATCTCCTTTTTTAGTCCCAACCGGGGAACAATTTATCCTTTATGAAACGCCCATTTCTCTTTCACTTTTATATGTCCACTGATTATCTGCAACTTATATTTTTGGCCTGAATATTGAAAAAGATATTGCGAAATCAGGAAGGTAAAAGATAAAAAATAAGGAAGGACAAAAGGGTCTAAGTTTAAATGGAACTCGTCTCGGGTTCCATTTTTCTTTTGCAAAGCTTCTTGTTATCCATTATATTCACCCCAAAATAAAAGCTATGTTACGAAACCGGATATTAATGGCGCTATTGTTATTCTCAACGATAGCTCAATCGCAGGAGAGATACCAAAGCGAATGGTTCGACGAAATCAATAAAGAAACATACACTTATGCTACAAAAGACGGACAAAACCTCGATCTTGATGTTTATCTCCCTCAAGCGGACGCAGAACTGGAACGTGCTACCATAATATATATGCACGGTGGCGGTTTCGGCGCTGGTAACCGCGATGAAGAAGGTATTCAGGAATTTTGTACTCACCTGGCAAAATATGGTTATGTGGTAGCTTCTATTTCGTACCGGCTCACAAGAAAAGGCACACCTGAAGGTTTTGGATGCGATTGCCCGGCTGTGGATAAACTCAATACTTTTAATGCGGCTGTTGAAGATGTTCAGGACGCCACCTTTTTCCTGATCGAGAATCGTGAACAATTTGCCATTAATCCGCAAAAAATAATATTAGCAGGAAGTAGCGCCGGTGCCGAGGGGGTTTTAAATACCGCTTATCAACCACCCTATTGCTATGGTTTGGATTCGGGTCCGGTTTCGTTTGCCGGTGTAATCAGTATGGCTGGTGCCATCCCTGATACCACTGTGATTTACGATGAATCAGCTATCCCATCGTTGTTATTCCATGGAACCAACGATAACCTGGTTCCCTATGCCACTGCGCCACATCATTATTGTGCTGAAGGCAGCGCCGGCTACCTCATCCTGAATGGTTCGCACACAATTGCAAAAAAACTTCATCAATTACATGTTCCATACTGGCTGCATACCACTTGCGGCGCCGGGCACGAAATAGCGGGGTTGCCCATGACAGGTTACTTCGATGAAATCACTGCATTCTGCTATACTTTTGTGATAAAAGGTGAAGGCGACGAACGTGAAACCATTATTAAAGGAAAACAGGACGCTGAGAAATACAGCATTTATAATTTTTGTGAAGAATGAGAAAACTAATTATCGCGATCATGCTGATGTTACCCATCAGCATATTGGCACAGCAAATGAATATCGTAACTTTCAATATTCGGTTTAATAATCCTGGCGACGGAATTAATGCCTGGCCCAACCGTAGTGAAATGGCGACAGGGTTGCTCCGTTTTCATGAGGCCGATATTTTTGGAATGCAGGAAGCGCTGATTGGCCAGATCGAACATATTCAAAAGGATCTTCCCGGATTTGAATGGATTGGGGTTGGACGTGATGATGGAGATAAAAAAGGCGAGTTTTCTCCACTCTTTTTCAGAAAATCAAAATTTATTCTCATCGACCATGGAACCTTTTGGCTTTCGGAAACACCCGACAAACCAAGTAAAGGATGGGATGCCGCCTTTAATAGGGTGGTGACCTGGGGTAAATTCCAGTCGAAAGAAACCGGAAAACGTTTTTACGTGTTTAACACCCATTTCGATCACATGGGCGTTGAAGCCCGGAAAAATTCGGCAGTTTTAATCCGGAATAAAATCGAAGAAATGACTTACCAGAATAATTTACCGGTAATTTTAACCGGCGATTTCAATTTAACACCCAACACCGAACCCATTTCGCTGATCAAGAAATATTTATCTGATAGCCGTGATATCAGCGAGGAGGCTCCCTATGGACCGGTGGGAACTTTCAATGGTTTTACCCCGGGTAGCGAGGGAGACAACCGTATTGATTATATTTTTGTGAACGGTGGAATAAAAGTTCTGAAATACGGAGTCTTGAGTGATACAAAAAATCAGCGATCGCCTTCCGATCATTTACCGGTTTTTGTAAAAGTACAGTTGAAATAATAGCATTTGAACCCAATTTCCATTTTCTTCGGGATATGTTTGAAAAAGCCGGTCAGTTTATAATAAATACTGCGGATTTTATCTGGGGCGCCCCTGTTCTTATCCTGTTGTTGGGAGGTGGGTTCTACTTTCTGATATATTCCCGTTTAACTCCCTTGCGCTATTTTGGCCATGCCTTAAAAATTCTTACCGGGAAATACGACGATCCTAACGAACCGGGGCAGTTGCATCATTACCAGGCGCTTTCCACCGCATTGGCAGGAACGGTGGGAATGGGAAATGTTAGTGGCGTGGCTGTGGCAATTACCATGGGCGGACCGGGCGCCATTTTCTGGATGTGGATATCTGCGCTGCTGGGGGTCAGCACCAAATTTTTTACCTGTTCGCTGGCAGTTATGTTTCGCGGAAAAGATTCTGCAGGCGAAATTCAGGGCGGCCCCATGTATTTTATTACCGAAGGTTTGGGGAAAAACTGGAAACCACTGGCTATCTTCTTTTCGGTAGTTGCCATGATCGGCGTTTCCCCGCTGTTTCAGGCAAACCAGCTAACACAGATGATACGCGATGTTTTACTTGTTCCGAACCAAATAGAAGGTTCGTTTACCACTAATTTAATTACCGGGATTGTTATTTCAATAATTGTCGGCCTGGTTGTAATTGGTGGAATAAAACGGATTGGAAGTGTTACCGGGAGCCTGGTCCCCACAATGGTTGTGGTTTATACTTTAACGGTATTGTACATCATTTTCTCAAATTTCTCTCAAATTATTCCGGCATTCAGGACCATTTTCGAGGATGCTTTTAGCGGGCAGGCTGTGGTTGGAGGTTCGTTGGGTGCGGTAATTATTACAGGCGTTCGTCGGGCTGCCTTTTCAAACGAGGCAGGGTTGGGAACAGCGCCAATGGCACACGGTGCTGCCAAAACCAACGAACCCATTCGCGAAGGTCTTGTTGCCATGCTTGGCCCGATTATCGATACCATATTAGTTTGTACGATGACGGCGCTGGCCATCATCATCACCAATTCATGGGTGGAAAGTAGCGCCGATGGTATTACTTTAACTGTTCATGCCTTCGAAACAGCCATACCGGTTTTTGGGAAATACCTGCTTGCTATTTGTGTTATCTTTTTCTCAATGTCGACCATGTTTGCCTTCCCGTATTACGGGGTTAAATGTCTTGGCTTTGTGGCAGGCGCCAAATACCAGCACCTCTATAATTATGTGTTTGTTGCGGTAGTAATTATCGGGGCAGTATCCAATTTAAGAGTGATTATCGGGCTGATTGACATTTCTTTTGCGATGATGGCTTTTCCTACTGTAATTTCTGCTGTTTTGCTTTCCCCACATGTGCGACGAGCTGCCAAAGATTATTTCAACCGACTGAAACTCGAAAAGTTTTAAGGCAAAATCTTCATCATTCTAATCCTAACGTTAAAACAAGGAAGAGCTTTGCTTAACTTAGCCGAACGGAATGTACCATCATTCTTCTTCATAAATGGAATCGATTGAAAAGGCTTTCTACCACGACGGATATCAACTGGGATTAAAAGCGGTGGAAACACCCGATGAAAAAAAGTATTTCGAGGCACTATCTGAAATGTATGCTGCGATCGACAAACTAAATGATTCGCTGTTTGAATTTGCAGCCAGTCAGGGCCGGAATATTGCCTGTAAAAAAGGATGTGAGTGGTGCTGTCATCAACCGGTTTTTGCGCTCGATTACGAGTTGGATTATCTGGATACTTTTATCGGTAAAAATTTCACAAGCAAGCAGAAACAGGAACTAAAAACACGGGCCAACGAGAAAAACAACAAGTTGTCGGCATTAAACGGCGATGCCCTGCTTAATGCCAAACATCCGTGTCCTTTATTGAAAAATGGCGCCTGCGCAGCCTACTCAGCCCGGCCAATGGCCTGCCGGATCTATTTATCGTCGGATCTTGGTTCGTGTTTGAATTTCTATCATGCCCCCGATGACAAAGACGTTTTTCCTGCTTTGCTCGATTTTCCGATGCGTGCCGGGCGTATGATGAACGAAGGCTTTAAAGCCGCACTAAAGACAAAGGGAATTTTAGCTAAAGAATTTCGAATTGAAGAGAAGCTTTTTTGACATCGTCCCGAACCTGGTTCAGTATCTTACGGTGTAGATGCTGAAATGTTCCGATAGTTATCGGGACAGCATAACGGTTTACATATCGTCAATAGCAATTCCGGCTTCCCTAAATTTACTTTCCAAAATTCCAGGCGAAACCGGCCTCCCGCTTTTAGTAAGAACAGTTGTAATGCGGGCGTTCACCATCATTTTTTCATCGCGCTTGCGAATAACCTGCTGGTCGAAGATGATCCGCAACCTGCCCTGTTTTCCTATTTTTAACCGTACCAGAAAAACATCGCCCGGACGTAGCGGAAATTTATAATCAAGTTCGGCCCTGATCACCACAGCATCAATTCCATCGTTGTGTAATTCAGCAAAATCGAGCCCAACATGATGTAAAAATTTATGACGGCAATGTTCAAGGTAATTCTGATACACCGAGTTGTTGACTATCCCCTGCAAGTCGCACTCGTAATCGCGCACTTCGAGTTCTATTTCAAAATGATGGTCTTGCATGAAATTAAATCTTGTTATTAATCGTAATTGATAGAGATTTGTTGTGATTGTAATTAATTCCTGTTACGATCAATATCTACCAGTCACAATAAAT
Source organism: Draconibacterium sp. (assembly GCA_011620585.1). Classification (GTDB taxonomy): domain Bacteria; phylum Bacteroidota; class Bacteroidia; order Bacteroidales; family Prolixibacteraceae; genus Draconibacterium. Next base: position 25,248 of record WOYV01000084.1, on the reverse strand, counting down.
CACGTTCTTCTACTTCACCATAAAATCGAACATTTCTTTGCCTTCGAGAAAACCTTCGAGCCGATCGCCAATTTTTACCGGCCCCACTCCTGCCGGGGTTCCGGTGTATATCAGGTCGCCAATTTTCAGTGTCACGTATTTTGATACATGCGAAATCAGTTCGTCGAAACCAAAAATCATCAACCCGGAATCACCTTCCTGAACCGTTTCCCCGTTTATATTAAGCTTAAAGAAGATCGATTCGTCATCGGGAATTATGCTTTTTGGGAAAAATGTGCTGCTTAGAACAGCCGACTGATCGAAAGCTTTTGCTTTTTCCCAGGGAAGTCCTTTCGATTTGAGCTGAGCCTGTATATCGCGCGCTGTAAAGTCGATCCCTAACCCGATCTCGTCGTAATACCGGTGAGCAAACTGTTTCTCAATATTTTTTCCTATCCGGTTTATTTTGATCACCAATTCAACTTCGTGATGTACTTCGTTGGTCCAATCGGGAATGTAAAACGGATCGTTGTTCCGGAGTAACGCTGAATCAGGTTTCATAAAAAATATAGGCTCAACCGGAATTTCATTCTCAAGTTCTTTGGCGTGTGCCACGTAGTTTCTTCCTATGCAAATTATTTTCATACCTGCTTTTTCAATCTTTATGTATTTTACTTCTTCATCATATTCAGTTTTAACTGGGTCAGTACTTTCTTGGTGTACAAAGGAAACTCGCTATTTAAAATCCATCCAAAATAACCGGGTTGTTCTTCGAGAACTTTTTCAACAGGCACCCCTTTGTTTTTACCGAAATTGAATACAGGAACACCATCTTCATCGTACACAATGCGACCCACAAAATCGACATTTCGGTCGTAAGCCGAGAATTCGTTTAGTTTGTCCACATCGTTTACTATTGGTTTAGATTTCTTTCCCCGGATATCTTCAAACTCAGCATCCTTGTACATATCGAGTTGTGCTTTTAACACCTCGTAAGTTGCTTTTGTATCAGCCATGGCGCTGTGGGCAGAAACTAAATCCTGGTTGCAGTAAAATTTATAGGCAGCTGCCAACGTGCGTTTTTCCATTTTATGAAAAATGGCCTGCACATCAATAAATTTGCGTTTCTTCAAATCGATATCCACGTCGGCACGAAGAAATTCTTCGGCGAGGAGGGGAATATCGAAGCGGTTCGAATTGAAACCTGCCAGGTCGCATCCTTCCAGAAATTTTGCCAGCGTTTTTGCCACTTCCTTAAAAGTAGGTGCGTCTTTCAAATCCTCCTCGTAAATGCCATGAATAAGCGAAGCTTCCAAAGGTATCGGCATTTCCGGATTGATTCGCATCAACTTCTCTTCTTCGCTGCCATCCACGTTTATTTTTAACAAGGCTATTTCCACGATACGGTCGGAGACAATGTTTACGCCTGTGGTTTCGAGATCGAGAAAAACTATAGGATTTCTTAAATGTAATTGCATGGATTGATATGAATTAAAAAAGGTATCCCAAATATTTTATTTCAGGATACCTTTAAAATTATTTTCATTTGCTATCAGGCGTTTATCATCATTGGCATAAGCAACATCAGCATGTTTTCGTCGTCGTCGGTTTCGTCCGGAAGCAGCAAACCTGCCCTGGTTGGGTCACTCAGTTCCACTTTTACATCGTTTCCCGAAATGTTTGTCAAGATTTCGAGCAGGAAAGTGGATTTGAATCCTATTTCGATAGCGTCGCCTTCGTATTCACATGATAAACGCTCAACAGCCGAAATAGAAAAATCGATATCCTGTGCTGAAACGACCAACTGACCATCTTTAATATTCAGTTTAATCAGGTTGCTGGCCTGGTTCGAAAATACCGAAACACGTTTTACTGTATTGTAAAGGTGCAAACGATCAATGATCATTTTGTTTGGATTGTTGGTTGGAATAACCGAATTGTAGCTCGGATAATTTCCTTCCACCAAACGGCAAATCAATTTATAATTGCTGAGTGTAAAGAAAGCATTCTTATCATCGAATTCAACTTTCACATCAAATTCTTCTTTAGGCAAGAGGTTTTTTAACAAGCTGGCCGGTTTTTTCGGAAGAATAAACGACGACTCAAAATCGGCTTTTGCATCCAGCCTTCGGTAGCGAACCAATTTATGTGCATCCGATGCCACAAAACTCATGTAATCGGAAGTAAGTTCAACAAAAATACCATTCATTACCGGGCGTAACTCATCATCGGCAGTGGCAAACAAAGTTTTTTCGATTCCTTTTTGCAAAGCCACATGACTTACATTGATCGACGAAGCCCCTTCTGTATCCAGTTCGGGTTGTAACGGAAAATCTTCGGCATCCTGACCCATTATACTGAATTTACCGTTATCGGAAAAAATCTCGATCTGGAACGATGATCCATCGATTTGGAAAGTAAGCGGTTGCTCGGGAAACTCTTTCAAGGTGTCGGTCAATAATTTAGCCGGCACTGCAATTGATCCTTCTCCTTCGATGTTATCGAGTTCGAGGCTCGTAATTAAGGTCGATTCCAGATCGGAAGCCGTGATCGTAAGTTCGGCTTCGCCAAGTTGAAACAGGAAATTATCCAGGATCGGCATGGTGCTTTTACTGCTGATTACCTTGCTGATAGCAGATAAGTGGCTCAGTAATTCGGTGCTTGATACAACAAACTTCATGTGATTATTCTTGAATTTTTTTTGATTTCTACTCTTTGATTAAGTAAGGTTTTTTACTTAACCAAGTACACGAATATACAAACTTTAATAATAACTACCTATCTCGTTTCTGTTGATTTTACCCATGTTTTATGAACGGGTGTTTTGATATTTACGAACAAGGTTGTAGAGGATGCCGAAAACAGCCATGATCAGCATTGGTAATAAAACATTTAGCCACTGCCAGGAAGATTTTTCTTCGCGAAGTTTAACCGGGTCGAGCAAACGCATTTTTAACGTTCGGTTTCGTAATTGCATAATTCCACGATCATCGTTCAGGTAAAAAACCGTATTCATCAGAAATTCTTTGTTCCCCCAGGTTCGGTTGGCTACCCGGTCGTAACCCAGCCTTTGTATTTGTGGCGAAGCTCCCGAATAGTTTACCTTATTCGCAATCATTCCCGCATCGGCAAAAATAACCATTTTGGTAGGTTTGCTTTTCCCCAAAACGTCAGCCGAAGAAAAGCCCAACTTCTCCACCATTCGGTTTTGATACAAGGAGGTAAAAGTTCCTTCAATAAGTACTCCTACCGGAATGAATGGCGTGTTGAAAAGCTCACGGGCCGGCGGATTATCAATGTTCTGCAAACTCACCGACGAAGGCGACTTCACCCTGCGTGCGTAGGGAGAAGTGGTTAGAATAACGGACTTCTTCAATTCAGGATTCCCTGAGGTGGTATCCATTGAAGAAACATATTCGGTAAAAACCCGGTTTAGGTTTCGGCTAAGCGGATGATCATCGCCGGGTGTTAGTAAAGGAGAATAATACCAGGGATGTAGCGTGTATTTTGCCGCAACTCCAGGCGGAGCCGTATTTACTGCAATTTGCGCACACTCAACATCCTGCAGCAATTCGTAATTCAGGCGCGCGCCGTATTTAAAAAGCTGGTCGCCAAGATTAATGTCGCGTGGAAATGCGAAGGTGCGAAAACCACGCGAAAGACTATCCACGTCCACTTTCACCGGATCGATAAGCCAAACTACTTTTCCACCATTCATTATATATTGGTCGATCACAAATTTATCGGCTTCTTCAAAAGGTTTTTCAGGACCTGCAACAATCAGTATATCAAAATTATCAGCATATTTGCCAAGTGTTTCAGTATTAACCCGGGCGACTTCAAAATCTGCCGAAAGCGCAGTGGCAAAATCAAGTACCTGGTAGCGGTCAAATTCGCCGTGTCCTTCGAGAAAAGCTACGGTGGATTTTTTCGTACGCGTCAGTTTCTGAAAAGCATTCACCAATTCAAATTCCACACTTTCCACCGAATGGTTAAAATTGTACTCGTGCGAAAAATCCTGGTTGTATTTTAAAAAGTTCACCGCTACTTCGCGGTCGCCCATCGAAATTATCGCTCCCGGAAAAATTAATTTAGTGCTTACTCCCTCATCGGTTTGATGTCTGAAACTCGTTGGCTGAATTCCTTCCTGATACAAAGTTTCAATTAGCGAATCCCTTTCTTCGGCACTTCTGCTTCGGTACGGATCGGTTATTTTTAAACGAATTGGTTTATCGGAATAAGCATTTAAAACCGCTATTTTCTCAAAAACTTCGCGCTGTAGCTTTTTTAATCCCGGTTCCAATTCTCCTTCCAAAAAGAACTCAATAAATACCGGCTCTTTTATTTCGCTTGTAATTTGCATGCTTACCGGCGAAAGCGAATAACGTTTGTCGAGCGTTAAATCAATTCGAAATAAAAAATTGGTGGAAGTAAAAAACACGATCAATAAAATAATCACAACTGAGGTTAATTGCAGCCTCGTTTTTCTTTGATTAAATTTCCCTTTCCGGATAAGCATTGAAGTGAGGTACAAAAACAGGAAAGTCATCCCAAGAAAATACACCACATCCTGCAAATCGATTACACCGCGCGAAGCTGATAAAAAGTGCTCGTTAATGCTAAACCACATTAATACCTGTTGGAATACATATGGAATTTCGGAAGAGGCTACAAATTCGAAACCCAGATAAAAAATGAACGACAAAGCCATGGCGAGTATAAAACTCACAATTTGGTTGTCGGTGAGAGAAGAAGCGAAAATACCGATAGCGACATAGATAGTTGCCAGAAAAAAAAGCCCAAAAAACGAACCCCAGGTAGCGCCCACGTCAATGCTTCCAATCGGGTTCCCGAGCAGATAAACCGAAAGGAAATACAACAGAGTTGGAAACAGGGAAAATAAAACCAACACCATCCCAGCCAGAAATTTTGCCAGGACCAGTTTAAAATCAGCAATTGGGCGTGTTAACAAAATTTCCATCGTCCCGCTGCGATTTTCGTCGGCAAAAAAGCGCATAGTAATGGCCGGCACCAAAAACAGGTACAGCCATGGAGCGAGCGAAAAAAATGGTTCGAGAGTTGCGTAACCGCTATCAGGAATATTGTAATTGCCCGGAAAGACCCACAAAAACAAACTGCTAACCAGTAAAAAAACCAGTACTGCCAGGTAACCGATCAGCGATCCGAGGAAGGTTTTTATTTCTTTTCTGAATAAACTGTACACGGTCCGATTTTAAAGTTCAGGATTCAAAGTTAAAAGTTCCGTCATTTTTCGAGCTGCCCGTTTCGAACAGCCGGGTTCGCCCATACGTTCTGCCAGCAAGTCGTAATCATTTAGAATTTTTGTACGATAATCCTCATCGTAAAGCAACTTTTGCATTTCACTTTGCACATTTCCCAAAGTCATTTTAACCTGAATGTACTCACGAACAATTTCGCGGTTCATAATAATATTCGGAAGCGAAACGCCTGCCATCCCGGCGGATTTAAAGATAAAATGCCGAAAAATAAAATCGACGGGCCATCCGCCTTCAACCCTGTAAACAACAGTTTGCGGAACGCGGAGAAGCGCAGTTTCGAGTACGGCAGTTCCCGAAGCGACGAGCGCTGCATGCGCATTATTTAGCAAATCGTAGGTTTGATCGTAAATAACCGGAATGTTGTTTCCTTTTACATATTTATTGTATAAATCAGGATCGATACTTTTAACACCAGCAATAACAAAACGAAAATCGGGGAAAAGCCCGGCAATTTTCATCATCAAGGGCAAAGTGCGTTTTATTTCCTGGACACGGCTACCGGCAAGCAGCGCCACTATTTTTTTATCGCCAAGCTTATTTTTTGTACGAAATTCTGTTTCTTTTTGCTCCTTTTCACGGAATTCGGAAAGCGAATCCATCAACGGATTTCCCACATAATGAACGTCAATACCGTGTTTTTCGTAAAATTCGGTTTCAAAAGGAAATATCGTAAACATCTCATCTACAAATGTTCTTACCTTTTTTACACGGTATTCTTTCCACGCCCACAGTTTTGGAGAGATGTAATAAAATACTTTAAGCTGGTGTTGTTTGGCAAATTTGGCAATACGAAGGTTAAAACCAGGATAATCGATCAGGATCAGAACATCGGGACGATATTCCAGGATATCTTTCTGACATAGTTCGAGGTTTCGTTTAATAGTTCGAATATTAAGTATTACATTCAGAAAACCCATAAACGCCATCTCGCGGTAGTGTTTTACCAGTTTGCCACCAACAGCCTGCATCAGATCGCCACCAAAAAACCGAAAATCAGCTTTTTTATCGGCGACTTTGATTTCCTTCATCAGGTTCGATCCATGCAAATCGCCGGAAGCTTCTCCTGCAATAATGTAATACCGCATATTAAAAAGCTCTTGAAATTAGCACCACAAAAGCATACAAAATAGTAGCGCCAAGTACTCCCCTGGCGGCGCGTTCATATTTCAAGCGTAAAAATCCCCAAAACAGGGCCAGGTTAGTAAACACGCACAAACTAATTATTTTGATCAAGGCCTGCAGACGCCACATACTTTTAAGGTAGTCGGGAAACGAAACCGAATGTTCGCCAAACAGATACACTATAAAAAAAATGATAACAGGAAACAAAAAACCGGCAATCAACCCAATTTCTACTTTGTCGAATTTCTTATTTCGCGATTGTTGCATCTTTAAAAGTTCCAGGTTTTTAACTCTTCAACCGTTTTGTAGCAAGTCATATCCACACTAACGGGAACCACCGATGCAAAATTGTTTTTTAGCGCGAAAAGGTCAGTATCTTCAGCTTCTTCTTCAAAATTCCGAAAATATCCCGATAACCAATGATACTCTCTTCCATGAGGATCGACACGCTTTTCAAATTCTTCGACCCACTTTCCGTTGGCCTGCCGGCAAATTTTGATTCCACTGGGTTTTCCTTTCGGAATATTTACATTCAGGCAGGTAAACGGCGGAAGTCCGTTTTCAACCACACTCTGAAAAACTTTGGCCACAATCAGTTTTGCTTTTGAAAAATCGGCATCGCGACTGTAATCGTCGAGGGAAAATCCAATGGACGGCACACCGTGCAGCCCCCCCTCAATGGCAGCGCCCATTGTACCGCTGTAAATCACACTGATGGAAGTATTGGCTCCGTGATTGATCCCGGAAACCACATAATCAGGTGTACGTTCGTGTAAGCCGTTAAAACTGAGTTTTACACTATCGACTGGTGTTCCGTTGCATTTAAAGGTGGGCACACCGTGAATCTTTTCCACCGGCGTTGCCCTTAAAGGTTCGTCAACGGTAATCCCACAAGCTTTTCCCGACATCGATACTTCAGAAGAAATCACAACAATATCACCAAAAAACTGCATCACTTCTACCAATTCACGCAGTCCCGTAGCATGTATTCCATCATCGTTCGTAACTAAAATAAAAGGTCTTTCTGACATATTTCTTTGCATGAACAACAAATATAGTCAGAATTTAAAAGGGAAGAAGCAAGATGTCTAAAATGAATGCAAATTATCGGTTTGAATGATTAATGCCGTCAAAATTTCTGGGCAAACGGTTAACTATTATCAGAATACTCCGCAAATTTCTGAGTAAAAATCAAATCAAATGTTTATGATTACGAAATAGGATCGACTAAAAATTTGTGCCTGGTATTGAACCCCAAAATTGAAATTCCTGTTTTTTATTCAATTGGAATTATGTATGGAATTGTTGGGAAAGATTAGAACCCATTACGATCAGACGAAATCTCTATTTTAGGCAGATAACATTTTTAAAACAGGACAAAAGCTGATAGATCAACCAAATAACTGATACTACAATTTTTCTGATTCCAACTTCAGCTTTTCTGAGCTGATTATGGGTGTTTTCTTGTACAGAAATCATCCGTAAATACGATTAGTTTCAGCAATCAAATTTTCTATACGCCATACATTTACCATAATTTTATCATTGTGATTCATTCACATTATCTGACGACGCAAACAGAAAATGAGAATCGCATAAAAAATTACAAACCCATAAATGTTAAACCAATGAAAACGTTACTAATTATTGCACTGTTTTCGCTTTTAACAATTTCAAGCTCGGCCCAATGGTCATATCGTTTTTTATCACAGGAAAAACATTTTTTATATAGCTCAGGTGATTTTATTGCTGGAAGCCAGAACAGCGGAAAGGTGAGTTTGAATTATGTATACAATAATAAATATACCGTTAATGTGGGTTTTTCTGCCACCTCAAAAAACGAAGCACAGCTTCCTAACGAGATATTAAAATCGGCTACAGAATTAATACCTGCAAACCCTGCAGCAGCTTTCACTAATTCGGAGAATATCCATATCATGCTTGGTAGGGTTTTCAACCTCAACAAAGATAAAACCTTCCGGTTCATATTGCAGGGGGGGCCTGGTGTTATCACCAGCCGGGATCCGGTTTACAGCGTTAAATCGAATACGTATGAATACGATATGGAAACTTCGAAGAAAATGTGTATGGTAATTAATCCAAAGATTGAAGTGCCAGTGTGTTGTGCAATTGGCGTTTCGTGTGGCCCAATGGTTGTTTTAAACAAAGACACCAGATATATCGGTGCTGGTATTGGTATAATGTACGGAATTATTGGAAAGGAATAAAATACAACATCAAAAAAAAGGGCCAGGCTAATTGCCTGGTTTTTTTTTGTCATTTTTTATTCTACCCGGCATCACACTTATTCAAAAAAAATATCGGGATGAAAGTGTAAAAATCACTTTTATTCGATGAGATCATGTCTTGTATGATGTTTTTTGTATTTTAGGTGGAATATTTTACAGCCCGTCACTAAATATGGGACCTTTATAATCGGATATTGAAATGAGGAAGATATTAGCTGTTGATGATCATGCGATCAATCTTGAATTATTGGAGCAGATCACAAAAGTATTCTATCCGGAATTTAAATTTATAGGGGCGAATTCCGGAGAAGAAGGGATTAAAAAAGCAGTTGAGAACCTGCCGGATTTAATCTTGCTTGACGTTATGATGCCTGGGTTAGATGGCTACGAAACCTGCAAAATTCTAAAGGAGAATGCACAAACAAAGCACATCCCAATCATTATGGTTTCGGCACTTGGGCACGACAGTTCAGAGCGAATAAAAGGCTTGAATGCCGGAGCCGATTCTTTCCTTTCAAAACCATTTGACAAAGTTGAACTCCGTGCACAAATCAATGTGGCTTTGCGTATAAAGGAATATCAGGAACGACTCCGTACCTTAAATTCTGAAATTACGCTGGTCGAAGAGCGTGAACGACGCAGGATTGCAGAAAACCTTCACGATAGTTTGGGGCAAACACTTTCGCTCGCCTTTATGAATTTAACTTCGGTAAATGGCAACGACTGTTCACCCAAAATAAAAAAGACAATCGATTTTACGGCGAAATTACTGAACAAAGCTGTTGAAGAATCACGAGCCTTAACCTACGATCTAAGTCCGCCAATTCTTTATGAATTAGGGTTCATCCCTGCCGTACGCTGGAAACTTGAACAATTTGAGGAAAATCAAAATATTCAAACTGTTTTCGAGTTACAGAACGAAGTCCCCGAGATGAAACGCGAAATCACTATCTTCCTGTATCGCATTATTGGCGAATTATTAAACAACATTGCAAAGCATGCCAAGGCAAAAAAAGTTAGTATCCGCATTTCTTCTGATGAGCAAGTATATTCGATTACCGTCCTCGATGATGGGGTTGGGATTGACCCTTCAAAAATTAAAAATGCACCGGGCTTAAAGGGAGGTTTTGGACTGTTTAGTATCACTGAACGACTCGAAAGTATTAACGGGACCTTTAAGATTGCACCCGCAGAAAAAGGCACAATTGCCGAAATTATCTTACCTTTATATCAACGAGACACCATTCTGGAGTAAATAACACTGAAACCTGGAACCCATGAAAATTAGAATTGTAGTTGCCGACGATCATCAACTTTTCAGAGAAGGGTTGGTAAATCTGCTCGAAAGCGATGATGCCATTGAAGTAATCGGCGAAGCTGAAAACGGGAAGGATGCCATTGATAAAGTATTCGAGTTAAAGCCCGATATCCTTCTAACGGATATCGCAATGCCCGAAATGAATGGAATGGAAGCAACCCGGCACCTCAAAAAGAAATTGCCCGAGGTAAAAATCGTGGCGCTGTCAATGCATTCCGACAAACAATTTGTAAAAGGAATGCTGGAAGCCGGAACAGATGCCTACCTCTTGAAGAATTGTACTCATCAGCAGTTATTGGAAGCAGTTCATTCGGTGTATAATGGAAAAAAATACCTGAGCGAAGACATTACTGAGCTGGTAATAAGCGGTTATCTCGATGGCTCTAATGTTGTTGACGATAAATATGCCGAATTATCTGAACGTGAAAAGGAGATATTTCTTTTACTGGCCGAAGGTGTTTCTACCCGTGAAATTGGCGAGAAACTCTTTATCAGCGTAAAGACAGTAGGTACCCATAAACAAAATATCCTGGAGAAACTGGATCTGAAAAATAATTCAGACATTGTTAAATATGCCTTAAAAAAAGGGTTGATTCAGCTCTAATATTTAAAGAATCGGGATAAATAAAGAGCGAACAATCTTTAAACAAATCCAACCGGAATATTAAAGCATACTTTTTCAAATTCTACAATACTTTTCGTAGCTTCATTGTCCAAAGTTAAAATACCTGTACCGGATGTACACATACACTCGGTTTAATTATTATATGAAGCAAAAACAATATCTCATGAAAAAAAGAATTACAGTATTGGGAGCCGGTTTGGTTGGAAGTGTGATAGCACGCGATCTGGCAGAAAACCATTCAGTTACCAGCGTAGATATTGATTCGGAAAGTTTGGAAAAGCTAAAAGATATCGATGGCCTGGAAGTATTACAAGCTGATTTGTCGGATCAAAACCTGATAAAAAAAGCGGTAGCCGGTTCCGATTTGGTGGTTGGGGCCGTTCCGGGTTTTATGGGGTATAAAACAATGAAAGCCGTAATTGAAGCCGGAAAAAATATGGTCGACATTTCTTTCATGCCTGAAGATTTTATGAATTTGGACGGGCTGGCAAAAAAACATCGGGTTACCGTGGTAGCCGATTGTGGAGTTGCACCAGGAATGGGGAACATTATTCTGGGACACCATAACCGGCAAATGCATGTTAAATCGTACGAATGTTTGGTGGGCGGACTTCCGGTTATACGTGAATGGCCCTACGAATACAAAGCTGTTTTCTCGCCCATCGACGTTATCGAAGAATACACCCGGCCTGCGCGATATATTCAGAATTACGAGATGGTAACAAAGCCCGCCCTTTCCGACCCCGAACTCATACATTTTGAGGGTGTTGGAACCCTCGAATCGTGGAATTCGGATGGATTACGATCGTTAATGCAGACCATGAAAAACATTCCCGACATGATCGAAAAAACCCTTCGCTACCCGGGATGCATCGAGTACCTGCGTGTATTACGCGAATCAGGATTTTTCTCTTACGACAAAACAGAGGTGAATGGCGCTAAAATCCGCCCGATCGATGTAACAGCTAAATTACTGTTCCCGAAATGGAAATTGAAACCCGGAGAAGAAGATTTCACCATAATGCGCATCAAAATCGGAGGCACCGAGAATGGCCAGGCTAAAACAATTACATATCACCTTCTCGACCGTTTTGATCGTGAGGACCAGATAATCTCGATGGCAAGGACCACCGGTTACACCTGTGCATCAGTAGCCAATCTATTGCTGGATGGTGGATATCCTGAAATAGGTGTGAGCGCTCCTGAGTTGGTGGGGGCCGTTCCCGGAAACCTGGGATATATTCTCAAATATTTAGCCGAACGAAAAGTTATTTACCGTATCGAAGAATCATAAAGAATACAAAAACATAAAAACTGCACAATTACTTTTATGAAATGAGCCATGGTTAAAAATCAACCTTTGGAATGATATTTTTTACGATGGCGAATTCCATGTGACCATAATGAAAAAATAAATAACACATGAAAAAATTCACTGTACTTACTTATTTAGTCCTGGCTGCGATTGTCCTCAATGCGCAAAACGGAAAAAAACCGCTCACTCTCGATGAGATTCTGAAATGGGACCGCATCACCGAAACACATATTTCGAACGATGGAAAATATATCGTTTACAAGGAAGAACCCTGGAAAGGAGATCCTGTGTTAAAAATCACCACACCCGATGCAAAAGAAAAAGCCTCATTTTTAGGTGGAACCAAAGCACAAATTACTTCCGGTTCAAAGTTCGTGATTTTTACTTTGGAGTCACGGGTTGACACAGTTCGTTCCCTTAAATTAAAAGGGACCCAAAAAGATGACCTGCCGAAAGATAAATTAGTGGTTTACAATTTTGACAGAAATTTACCGGATACAATTTGTAATCTTCAATCGGTAAAAGTTCCTGAAAAATGGAGCTCCTGGGCATTCTATCAAACCGATGAACCCACTGAAAAAAAAGAGGATAAAAAAGAAAAGAAAAAAAACGATAAGACTTACCCGCTTCATATCCGAAACCTGGTTACGGGTGAAAATATAATAATTCCGGCAGTTAGCGATTACGAGATGGCCGAAGAAAATGCAGTATTGGCATTCATATCAAAAGGCGACAGCACCTTTGATTCAGGGATATACTTATATGACCTGCAGAATAAACATGAATCAAAAGTTCTTCCCGGAGATGGAAAATTTTCACAGCTCACATTAAACAAAAACGGAACCCGTTTGGCTTTTTTGGGGGATACCAGCGATGTAAAAGAGCCGAAATACTCGGTGTACTACTGGCCAGGAGCAGATCAGGCTGCAATTGTTATGGATAATTCCGATCCATCACTCCCTTCAAACTGGGAAATCAGCGATAATGGAAAATTAATTTTCTCGGAAAACAACGAACGCTTATTCCTCGGAACTGCTCCGCGTAAAACTCCCAAAGATACAACTGTACTCGAAGAAGAGATTCCTGCTCTTGATGTTTGGGTTTGGAATGAAGAGATACTGCAAACTCAACAATTGAATACAAAAGCGCGCGACGAGAAAAAAACCTACCTCGCGGTGATCCATCTCGAAGAAAAGAAAGCTGTCCAACTCGAAACCGAACTCTTCACCAACATCGATCTCATCAATAAAGGAAACGCTGATCAGGTTTTGGCGATTTCGAACCGCCCATACGCTGTCCAAACGATGTGGGAAGGATCGCCGGGGCACAACGATTTCTACCTGGTTAATGTAAATACCGGCGACGCAGCCATGATAAAAAAAGATTGTCGGGCACGTCCGTCAGCCTCGCCTGCTGGGAAATATTTATATTGGTACAATGCCATCGACACCACATGGAACACTTATAATCTTAGTTCAGGCAAAGAATATAAAATAACAGAATCAACTAAAATTCAGGCTGCCGACGAGCTGAACGACATTCCAAACTTACCCGGCTCGTACCGTTTTGCAGGGTGGCTTGAAAATGACGAAGCTTTTCTGGTTTACGATCGATACGATATTTGGAAAGTCGATCCTACCAATGCTACCAATCCGGTGAATTTAACAATGGATGGCAGAAAAAATCGCATCAGTTATCGTCTGGTTCAATTTAATGCCGAGTACGGAGAAGGGATTAATCCGGCGGAAACAACCTTGTTAAAAGCTTTCAACGAAAAAACAAAAGCAGACACTTATTTCTCGTTCGATCTGTCGAAACCCGGAAAAAAGAAAGTCCTTATTGAAGGGAATTATAAGTTGAACACCCCGCTAAAAGCAAAAGAAGCTGAAGTAGTTGTATTCACAAAAGAAAATTTCGAGACCTATCCGAATTTGCTTTCTACAGATATGAGTTTCAAAAAGCAGATTCAAATCTCGGATGCAGCCCCTCAACAAAATAATTTTAATTGGGGAACTGCAGAGCTGGTAAGCTGGCGCTCGCTGGACGGGCTCGTTTTGGAAGGCACATTACACAAGCCCGCTAATTTTGATCCGGCAAAGAAATATCCGATGATTGTTAACTTCTACGAGAAAAGCGCTGACGAATTATTGAGTTACCGGATGCCTGAAAATAACCGCTCTACAATCGATTATCATTATTACACCAGTAATGGATATGTAGTTTTCAATCCCGACATTTATTACAAAGAAGGATATCCGGGTGAGTCGGCATTTAATTGTGTAATGCCGGGCGTAACCTCGATTATTGAAAAAGGTTTTGTCGATCCCAAACGAATTGGTGCACAGGGACACAGTTGGGGTGGATACCAGGTAGCCTACCTTGCCACCCGCACCAATATGTTTGCGGCCATCGAGTCGGGAGCCCCCGTAGTAAACATGTTCAGCGCTTATGGTGGTATCCGCTGGGGATCGGGAATGAACCGCTCGTTTCAGTACGAACACACGCAGAGTAGAATTGGAAAATCAATATGGGAAGCACCGCTGCGTTATCTCGAAAACTCACCATTGTTTACACTCGATAAGATTCAAACTCCAATACTAATCATGCACAACGACGACGATGGTGCTGTGCCATGGTACCAGGGAATTGAGTTTTTTATCGGGATGCGGCGCCTTGGAAAACCCGCCTGGCTTTTGAATTATAACGAAGCCGACCACTGGCCGCTAAAAATTAGGGACAAGCATGATTTTCAGATCCGTATGTCGCAGTTTTTTGATCATTACCTGAAAGATGCGCCTATGCCAAAATGGATGACTGATGGAATTCCAGCAACAAAAAAAGGAATTGAAATGGGTTATGAACTTGAAAAATAAGTTTTATTCGATTGAATTATAAATCTCCAAAGCTTTTTCAACATCTTCTTCGCTTACTCTGATTTCCAGACCCAGAGTTTCTGAAATCGCAGGGAATGTCCCTTCGAGGAAAGTACCATATTCATTCACTACAATGTAATCGATGGAAGCTGCTTCCAGCATATCTTTGAATAAATTCATCCGAATATCCATTGAATTCGGGAATTCAGCAACGGTTACAGTTTTATTCATGACAGAAAAATTCTAGAGTTGTTTAAGATAAAGAATTTTTCGTTCTTTTGGTCCTACCTGATTGTAAAAAAGATGAGTTCAATTGCTGGAACCTTTGGTTTGAATAATAACTACACCGTTCCCACCGCGGGACCCATATATGGCAGCGCTGCCATCCTTAATTATATCAATACTCTTTACATCGACAGGCGCCAGGGTTTGTAATACGCCCTTATCCTGCTGAACACCATCTACAATTATGAGCGCCCCACTACTCAGGTTAATTGAACTAATTCCCCTGATGATGATATCTCCTGAAGAATCAACAACTACACCTGCAAAACGTCCGCGGATCAAATCATACATATTGGAATATTGCGAAAAATTTACATTGTCGTTGGTAAGTTGAGCCAAGGCATTCAATCTATCCGCATCTTTTACGTATCCATAACCAATAGCGTACTCTTTCGATTTTTCGGTTGGCTTCAGCTTTAGATTGACCAGCACCATTTTGATTTTTTCTTCGAGCTTCACATTTTGGTTATAAAAACCCTTTGCTGTAACTTTCAATTTGTCATCAGGTACAACTTTTACCATAAACCTGCCCAATGTATCGGTTTTTACTACCTCCTTTGAACTTTGCACTTTAACATCGGCTCCAATAAGTGGAATACTATCAAAGGTGGTAACAATACCCGTTATCATTTTCTCTTGAGCAAACGATGAAAAAACGCTTAAAACGACGATAAGAAGGGTGAAGAATGAGTGTTGTATTTTCATGACCGGAAATTTAAGTTGATGATTTTATTTCTAATATGACAATCCACAAATATCAGACCCTTATTGCGGCGAATAGTTTAATGAATAAAATTATTTTCAGCGTTCGTATTTCAATTGTTTTTCCCTGAAAATAAGAAATTTGGGTTGCCATCACTTCTCTTTGGCTGGACCAACCCGTTTCACCCGAAATGGCTTTTTATTTTGCGACTCGAAATAGGTACGCATCTGTACTTCGGCTATTATTCCGGTCGTAATAAACTGAATTCCTCCCATTACCAAAAGAATGCCAAGCAACAGTAAGGGTTTTCCCCAGATATCCTGTCCCATAATTTTCAAAACAAGCAAATAAAAATTGATGACGGCGCCCACGCCAAGGGTAATAATCCCAATGTTTCCGAAGAAATGCATGGGTCGTTGCATGTATTTTTTGAAAAAGACCATCAGGATAAGATCACTTATCACGCGGGTGGTTCTTCCGATGTTATATTTTGAATGGCCAAACTGACGGGGCCTGTGGTTCACATCAACCTGCGTGATGCGGGTGGCTCCTTCCAATGTGATTAGCGCTGGAATATAACGATGCAACTCTCCATAAATATGAATATTCTTGATGGTTTCGCTGGTAAATATCTTTAAGGTACACCCCAGGTCTTTCATGTGGATTCCAGTGGCATTCCGGATCATGTAATTGGCAATTTTCGAAGGAATTTTACGAAGGAACATTCCATCCTGACGATTAGCACGAACTCCTGCAACCATATCCCAATCCTCTTCTTCAATCATTTTTAGCATCATGGGAACATCGGCCGGATCGTTTTGCAAATCGCCGTCGATAAGTGCGATGTACTTTCCTTCTGCCTGATCGATACCGGCTTGCAGCGCCGAACTTTGTCCGTAATTTCTTTTTAGTTCAACCAGTAAAAACCGATCGTCATCAATCTTTCTGATTTTGTCCCTTGTTTTATCAGTCGATCCATCGTCAACAAAAATCGCTTCGAAGTCGATATTTTTTAACGCAGCTTTAATTTCGTTTGCGAGTGGCAGAATGTTGGGTTCTTCGTTGAAAACACAAATAACGAGCGAGAGTTTTTTCATTGGGATGAATTTTGACCACTAATTTTCTGGTTGTTACTGATTTAATCAACAGCATACAAACATACATAATCCCAAGCGAAAATCGGGAGTTAATGAGCAGGATTTAACTTCCAGATAAAAGAGAAGCGCAGGGTTTTGTATAGCCAGTCGTGCAGTCCATGCTGATACTGAACATTCAGCGCCGTATTTTTAAAATCCTTTCTCAGGCCGAAATTCAACTGCATTGGCCGGTCGCCATTGTTTTTGTAGCCGAAGTAGCCAGTGCAGCTTCCGGTAAAACGCCAGGCATTTTTTTCAAGATCGGCGCCCATTCCATACAAGAGTGCATCGTTTTGCAGGTTGAGCTCATCGTTGGTTTGCCAACTGTAAAAACCCAGCATTCCAATGGGCCTGAACAGCAGGCCCTCTTTACTTGTAAAATCCTTTGAAAAACTAAGGTCGGCAAAATAACCAGGTGCATCCGAATATCGTGCGGCTTCAATATTGCTTCCCGAAGCTGTTCTAAGCGTAACCCGCAATAATGTATTCGGAAATTTCCGATCCTTAAAAAGCTGGATCATCGTGCTGAAATACAGATCGCCAAAAGCAATTCCCTTTCCATCCTCGTCGCGCGAAAATCTTTCGTTCCTGATTTCCTCTATGTAGTTGTAATGCTCGATGATCACGCCATACATTTCGATGGCTATTTTCCCTTCGGCAAACGGAATATACGCCCTTCCTGAAATATCCTGAGTGGGGTCGCCCGAATAAAAATGGGTAGAAGCAGTGACTTCTATTTCGCTTTTGTTAAGCAGAAAACCTCTTTTCAGTTCGGGAACCGGCAAAGCATTGGGCCCCAGATAAGCGGGAGAAATGATGATCCAGTTTCTCCAGCCGGGCATCCCGCTTTCCCAGCCATGTAAATTGTTCCACCATCCCCAGTCTGGTTCCTGTGCTGTTGCAGGTAAACGTATGAGAGCAAGAAAAAAGAAAAGAATCAGATTTCTCATTGTATCGATTTGACGACCAAAGATAAAAAAACCCTTCAGAAAAATCGGAAGGGCCATTGAGAGCTAAAGCTCAAGTTTTTCTCTAATACTTTGGGGTATGCCGTCCTTGTGCACCATAATGCACATGGTTTTGTATGCAACATATGGTTGAGAGGCATAAAAATATCCATGGTACTTGTTGTAGTCGCCCCACGAATTTTTCACTTTGTAAAACATGGTCCCGTCCTGATCTTTGGCAGTACCAACAAGGTGCATACCGTGATCATCGGTTGTTTGATAATTATCAAATGCAGTTTGGCGCATCTCCTGCGTAATTACAAGTTCCTCCACAGGTTTGTCCATTTGATAAAGTTCTTTTTCCTTTTCTTTTTCGGGAAGCGCTTCCCAGCGGGCAATTTCGGCATTGTCCATATTCTCGGCCGGAGCCGCCGGAAGTACGGCCACTCCTTTTTCACTGGTCGAAAATCCTTTTTCACTAACGTCGGCAGCCCAGGCAACCGTAAACCCGTTTTTCAACGAGTAATCTATAATTTCCTGCATGTCGTTCATCGGCACATTGTACACTTCGTCCCAGGCCCAGTTATCGGGCACTTCCAAAATAAATTTCGAGTAGAAGGGATGGTGAGTGTATGATGAGATCTCAACATAGTCATCCATGTTCAGACCAACATAATCAGTAGCAAAACTTTGGGGGGTATATTGCTTGCCGTTGTATTCAAACTTCTGTGGAAGTTCCCCGAGGTATGAATCCAGTGTTCCATCAATAGCTTCGTGCCAGACAGTGCTTAGTTTGCGGTTTTTGTTCTCTACCACGGCATCCACCTGCTGACGCAGAACATTGTCCATTTCGCCATGCACATGTTTTTCTTCGCCGTATTTTAAACCACCATACACCGACTCTGGTACAATCCCGTATTTTTTAATCATATCAGTCACATCGTGAAAAGCGCCACCTGCTGCAAAATTAAGGTTACCATGCACGCGCACATGTTTCTTTGCTTTATCCGAGTAGGTATGCCAAACTAAAAACATTTCGGAAAGATCGACTTCGGGCTTACCCAAACGAAGCATTTCTGACTCCAAAAATGAAAGGCCCGAGAACGACCAGCAAGTGCCCGAACGGTACTGATCTTTTACAGGGGTGGCTGGCAACGAAATCATGTCTTCGAAAACATAACCCTGCTTTTCTTCTTTTTTGGTTTCCTTATCGTTTTGAGCAAATACGCTAATGGCGAGAACTGCAAATATTGCAGTCAGTAAACAACGCAATTTTATCATGATTACTACTAATTTTTATCCCTCAAAATTGAATTAGCGTCAAATTTAATAATAATTTTTTTTTATCAAAATCAAAAAAACAAAATGCCGGGGTGACTGGAATTACAGGCTTAAAAGCGCTGAACTTCCGTATAACGGAAGCAATGAACAATATGGTCGTTTACCATTCCGGTAGCTTGCATGTGCGCGTAAATTACTGTTGAACCCACAAATTTAAATCCCCGTTTTTTGAGGTCGGCTGAAATTTTATCCGAAAGTGGCGTTTTCGCCGGAAGATCTTTTAAGGCGGTAAAAGCATTTTGAATAGGTTGATTATCGACAAAACCCCAAATGTAGCGGTCGAAACTGCCAAACTCTTTTTGAATTTCGAGAAAACGCTGTGCATTGTTTACCGTAGCTGCAATCTTCTGTTTATTTCTGATTATGGATGTATCCCCGGTCAGTTGCTGAATTTTAGCTTCTGAATACCGGGCTACTATTTCGGGATCGAACTGATCAAAAGCTTTTCTGAAATTCCCGCGTTTGTTTAAAACGATAGCCCAGCTAAGCCCGGCCTGAAAACCTTCGAGCACAAAAAATTCGAACAACTTCCGATCGTCATGCAAGGGGACACCCCATTCTTCGTCGTGGTATTTGATCATTAATTGGTTGGAAGTTCCCCATTCACAGCGTGTACACATACAACTAATTTTAGCGGATAAGTTAAATAAAATTAAGAAGAACAACAGCCGAGACCCTAAAATGTTATTTTTGTTTGTTCAGTTTAAAACAGAATGAAGAAATTAACGATTGCTTTTTTATTGTTGCTCTCGCTGAGTTTTGTTGCCGAAGCCCAGTTAAATATCAACCATTTTATCAGGGTGGGTCGTACGCGTATTTCGATTGGGAATTACACCGGCGCCATCGAATATTTCAATATTGTTATCGAGTTTAAACCCTACCTGGCAGAAGCGTATTTGTACCGCGGTATTGCCAAACATTCGCTCGAAGATTACCGTGGAGCGATCGAAGACTACAATAAGGCTATCGAAATAAAACCATATTATCCAATGGCTTACAACAACCGCGGTATGGCTTACCACAACCTCCGTCGCTACGATAAAGCCATCGAAGATTACAACCGGGCGCTCGAATTCGACCCCGACGATGAATCGATTTACAACAACCGGGGAATAGCAAAACTGGCTCTCAAAGATTTAAAAGGGGCCATGGCTGATTACGACAAAGCTCTCGAGATAAATCCAAAATCGACTTACGCCTTGATGAACCGGAGCAATGTTAAAATTGTAAGCGGCGATACTCGTGGAGCCATCAAAGACCTGAACGAAGTAATCATCATCCGTCCTCAATATGCTGCCGCTTATCTTAATCGTGGGTTGGCCCGCTTCGAGCTTGAAGATTACGCGTCGGCGCTCCGTGATTACGACCAGGCTATAAAATATGATCCGGAAAATGCGCTGGCTTTTAATAATCGTGGAATTGTAAAACACAAACTCGAAGATTACCAGGGGGCAATAATGGATTACGACATGGCGGTTAAGCTAAACTCTGAGATGGCCAGCGCCTTTTTCAACCGTGCCATGGCACGCGAAATTCTTAATTTACCGGGGTACGAAAGTGATTATAAAATTGCAGCCCAGTTAAATCCCCAGTTCGATCTCAATAGCCGCAGAATAAATGCAGAACAACTGGCCCAGCAACAAAAACAGCAGAAAAATCAGCAACAGTCGGGGCAAAGCCAGGGTACAAACAACTCCGGGAACACAGCGCCGGAACCCGATGACGTGACCGCCCAGGATACACAAAAGCCTGGCAGCAAACAAATGACCGAAGAAGAGATAAAGGCACAGGCAGAAAAAGAACGTGAAGAAGAACTTCGCCGACGCCGGGCTGCGATGAATGTGGTGGTGGAAGACACACGTGATTTGCCTGAGGAAGCACAGGATGTAGATGACGGACGCATACAGAATAAAGACATTGTGATTGATTTGCAACCTATGTTTTTTATTTCTGCCTTCGAAAAGAACGCGGTAGATTACGACCGTTTTCAGTATTACAACCTTGCTATCGACGACCTGAACGTAAAAAACAATTACGACCCGATCCTTTCGATCACCAATAAATCAGTCACCAGTTACCGGGCAGTTTTCGAGAACTTCATTCTCTTCTTTAACGAGAAGATTGAGGTTCAGGCCAGTGCCAATAATTATTTAAACCGTGGAATTTTTTACAGTCTTACCGGGAATTACGACAAATCATTGGAAGACCTGAACAAAGCGATCGAGCTGGACGGCCATTCGGGAATTGCCTACTTTTCGAGAGCCAACAGTTTGTACAAAAGACAGGAGCAGATCGAATTGGTTTCGGGACCCAATAAGGCTGTAACCATATCGATGTCGCAAAAATTCAACTCAAATACTTCGGATAAAGAACAAGAGGTATCGCTTGATTATCAGCAGGTACTCGACGATTATCAGCTCACACTTTTCCTGAACCCGAAATTCTTTTTCGGGTATTATAACCGTGCCTATATCAAGTTAAAACTGGGTGAATACAAGAGCGCTATTGAAGATCTGAACCGCGCAATCGAATTGGAACCTGAATTTGCAGAAGCCTATTTTAACCGTGGCCTCACTAAAATTTTCCTCGACGATGTGGAAGGGGGTGCCATCGATTTGAGTCGCGCCGGGGAATTGGGAATTGAAGGCGCTTACAACATTATTAAACGGTATTGTAATTAAGATTTGAGACGGTGAGACAATGAGAATGATTATAGATTGAATTGAGAATGATGAAGACTGATGAAGATTCAGAACTTGGCGGCTTTGCGGCTTTGCGAGCCTTTTTTATTTGTGGAGATTGCGAAACTGCAAAAATGCAAAACTGTTTCCTCAACATCAACTCAAAACTTTGAACGCAGTTTTTTTACTTTTTACTTTATACGTTTGACTTTATACGTTTAACTTGAATCATGAACCAACCACTCGCAGAACGGCTTCGCCCACGCACAATCGATGATTACATCGGCCAGGAACACCTGGTGGGTAAAGGCGCCGTATTGCGAAAAATGATCGAATCGGGGAACCTCAGTTCGCTGATTCTTTGGGGGCCTCCCGGGGTTGGCAAAACAACCCTGGCAAAGATTATCGCCAACACACTTGAACGTCCGTTTTTTACCTTGAGCGCCATCAACTCGGGAGTTAAAGATATTCGCGATGTGATTGATAAAGCTAAAAAACAGCAGTTCTTCAGCCGTCCTAACCCTATTCTTTTTATCGACGAGATCCACCGTTTTAGTAAATCGCAACAAGATTCTTTATTAGGGGCAGTTGAGGATGGAACAATAACGCTGATTGGCGCCACAACCGAGAATCCCTCGTTCGAAGTTATTTCCCCCCTCCTTTCGCGTTGCCAGGTGTATATTTTAAACCATCTCGACAAAGAGGCGCTAATAAAGATTGTTGACCAGGCCCTGAAAAAAGATGTGGTTCTTAAAGAAAAGAAAATCAGGATAAAGGAAGACCAGGCGCTCCTGCGTTTTTCGGGTGGCGATGCCCGAAAATTGCTGAATGTACTTGAACTGGTAGTGATGGGCGAAGACAGTGATAAAGTAGAGATCACGGATAAAAAGGTTACCGACCGTTTGCAAAAGAACCTGGCCATTTACGACAAAAATGGTGAAATGCACTACGACATCATTTCGGCCTTTATCAAAAGTATCCGTGGTGGCGATCCCGATGCAGCCGTGTACTGGCTGGCCCGGATGATCGAAGGTGGCGAAGATGTGAAATTTATCGCCCGACGCCTGTTAATCCTGGCTGCCGAGGATGTTGGGCTTGCCAATCCGAATGCCCTGTTGCTGGCACAAAGTACTTTCGATGCGGTACATAAAATAGGAAATCCCGAATCGCGTATTATTTTATCGGAATGTACCATTTACCTGGCCACTTCGCCAAAAAGCAATTCGGCTTACGAAGCGATTGATGCAGCCATTTCGATGGTGCGAAAAACCGGCGACCTTCCGGTGCCACTACATATCCGAAATGCCCCCACCAAGCTAATGAAAGAAATTGGTTACGGGAAAGACTAT
Source organism: Draconibacterium sp. (assembly GCA_011620585.1). Taxonomy (GTDB): domain Bacteria; phylum Bacteroidota; class Bacteroidia; order Bacteroidales; family Prolixibacteraceae; genus Draconibacterium. The sequence continues at coordinate 2,025 of WOYV01000084.1, read as the reverse complement.
AAATATGCCCATGCTTACGAAGGCAATTTTGTGGAGCAGGACTTTCTTCCGGAAGAAATTAAAAAACAACGGTTTTATAAACCGCAAAACAATCAATCGGAAATTAAGATTCTGGAACGGTTGAAAAAATGGTGGGGAGAAAGATTTTAGTCAACAACCTTCGGAAAAAGTTCAGGAACAATCAGGTTATCTGTGGCTGTGCAGGCTGTTTTGGCTTTGGTTTAATAATAGCAGCAGCGCTGCGAAATACTTGTAGTACAAGTTAATGGGTTAAACGAAGGTGCAGCGCACCGAAACCTTTAATCATCAAAAAAATCAAACAGGTAATTGTCGTTATATTTAATATCGTTTTTATGCAGGGTTTCCAGATATTCTTCCCTGAACGTTTTCTTTTTGTGGTGCTTTTCCTGGTTTAACACGTATTTGACTACCGTATCTATTTGTGAATTTGAATGCGTAAATGCCCCGTACCCTTTTTGCCATTCAAATTTATATTTCGACAAGTTGTTGTGCTTTATCCATGCGTTACTCGATGTTTTAATGTTTTCCACCAAATCGGGGATAAGTTGGGTTAAGTTATAGCCAATAAAAATATGGATATGGTCGGGCATAGAGCCAATTGCCAGCAATTTATGGTTGTTGTTTTGGACGATCCCGGTTATGTATTTTTCTAATTCATTAGACCAGGTTTTGCCGATCAGGGCATCGCGGTTTTTGGGCGAAAACACCAGGTGAAAATAGGCTTGTGTGTAGGTATTGGCCATGCTATTATTGTTTAAAAGGTTATCGGTGTCTACATATGTTACCGGTGCGCTGCACCTTTCCTATATACTATGGCTTATAAAGCTACAAATATTACGGGTGCGATGCACCTATCTTGTTACATAATATACAAACAACAAATGTATCGGTGGGCTACACCTACATTTGTGGTAACCGGTTACCGGTTCCCCTTTGCCCGGTTATGCGTTTTGCAAAGTTGTTTTTCAATCTATAAATATTTTCGGCGCGCTGCCTTGCTTTTATGTTTTACCCGATATAAGCCGACAATTATGACCAGTAGCGCTTCGGAATATTTGTAGCTACTGCGAAATATTTATAGAATAATTCATCGTTCAGAATAAAGGAGCAGAGCTCCGAAACATGGGCGTCAAAAAAATCTACAAATATTACGGGTGTGCTGCACCTGTTTTTTGTGTTGTGATTTTCGAACTACTCTGGCTAAATTGTATTTTCACTGATAATTGATCACTGGAATCTTCTGATAAATTCTTCTAAAAAATCTATTCCGTTTATATTCTTAGGATTCATGTGCCTGTAAAGCTCTTTCCTCAACAACTGTTGCTCACGCTTATCTTCAATCCTTGAGAAATATCTGTAAACACCCTAACCCGCTGATTAAGAGAGGCTGCCATCGGCCAGAGACAACACTTCGTAACCGATACAAAGTATTGCCATACATCGTCGGCAAAGTTCCATAACAGATACAAAGGGTTGCCACGCACCGGAGACACGGCCCCGGAAGCTTACATGACGCTGCCACGAAGCAGGGCAAACGTGCCAATACAAAAACATCCGGCTGCATCGGGTTAAACCATGTTTAGTAACATTTTTTTAGCCTCGACACAAGTTGACAGCTTCCGTAAATTTAAATACATGTAAAACCGCAAGCATATTTCTACACCCAATGCAGAAATGGCCTGTATAAAAACAAAAAAATGTCTGAAGAATATCTTTGTATTCAAAACAATTATATTCTTACCCCCCTCATTCCCTGTCTTTGCAAAAAGAGGGAATGAGGCCCGACTGAACAACGAAGTCGGGCAGCGAGAGTTCTATTAACCTGTAAACTATATTTTGTGGCACCTTTTCGGATATACGAAAAAACATTTGAAACAACATAAATATACCTGAGCAATAAACAGCGATAAATATTCGGTTGTTTATTGTATTGGTTACGGTTTTAAAAATTTAATTTACAATCCGGTCCTCCTGCATAAAATCGACCATCCAGCCGGGATATTC
>WOYV01000102.1 GCA_011620585.1 Draconibacterium sp. | reverse complement strand
CAAAATACAAGGCAAATTAGCCCTGTACAAACTAAATATTTACGTATGAAAAAGACACATTTTTTGATCGTGCTGTTGGTAGTGTTACTGGCAGCTTGTAACTCTGAGAAAAACGAGAAAATAAGGATCATTATCGATTCGGATGCGAATAACGAGCTCGACGACCAGCATGCATTAGCTTACGCTTTTCTTAATACCGATGTTTTTGACATAGCCGGAGTTACCGTGAATAATACCGATAACGGATACGGAATACGCGGACAGTATGACGAAGCCAAACGGATCATCCAGTTGTTCAACCTCGAAGAACAGGTGCCTTTGTTTATGGGGGCGACCAACGATTACGAGGAAATTGCCCCACACATTGCTGAAGCCAATTTTGATGGTCAGCCGGCGGTGGATTTTATTATTGCCGAAGCGATGAAAATGAAAAAGGACAAACTCGTACTCGCCCCGATAGGGAAACTTACGAATATAGCGTTAGCCATTTTGAAAGAGCCTAAAATTGTTGAAAAAGTAAAGGTGGTTTGGCTTGGCGGAAATTACCCGGATCCGGGAGAATACAACCTGGTGAACGACATAACTGCGGTAAATCCGGTTCTTGAATCGGGAGTTGAATTTGAAATGGTGACTGTACGTTACGGACAACCCACCGCTACCGATGCGGTGCGGGTTACTCCCGAAGAAGTGGAAAAATATCTGGCAGGGAAAGGACCGGTTTCCAACACAACGATTACCGGGCGACACGGTGGCGAATTCAACCGCTTTGGCGATTATTCCAAAAACTTGTTTGATCATGCCGAAATGCACGGTTATCCGCCGTCGCGGGCATTGTTCGATATGGTAGTTCTGGCGGTTCTTAAAAATCCGGAATGGGGAACCCGCCATGAAATTCCCGCACCAAAACTGATTCAGCAGGCTTGGGAAGACCAACCTCAAAATCAACATAAAATTGTTTACTGGGATGGATTCAACCGCGATGCGATCGTAAATGATCTGTTTACAAAAATGGAAGAAGCTACGCCTAAAAATTAGCGGAGAACCGGATGCAGGAGATAAAAAAGCAGCTCGAATTATTGCTGGTTAATTATTTCAGAGATTGTTTCCCGGCATTTCCAAAAGGAAAACTGGTTCCTTCGGAATCGCCCGATTTTGTACTGCGTAGTAAATACGGCAAGAAAATAGGAATTGAGTTGGTCCGGTTGCACCCTGACATTCCTTATAGTTCGCTTGCAGAGGGCGAAAAATCTGCATTTAGGTTCGAACTGATCGAAGAAGCAAGAGAGTTATTTGAACGAACTTCCAGCCTGAAGTTGTTTGTAAAGTTCCAGTTTTCAGAAAAGAAAAATATCCCGCCGGAACGACTGCTTTCCCTGTCAGTTTTGGCAGCCAACCTAATTCGAAAAGCCGTTGCAAACAGAAACGACAAAAGTTTCTTTTACCACCTCTTCCCGATTGTTGAGCTTCCCAAAGGACTCAAACAAATACTGATTGTTCATCATCCTGAATTAAGCGAGTCGGTTTGGGAAGAAGCCAATAATCTCGGAATTTCTGAAAATGTGGTCAGCGATCTTCATTTGGTAATTCAAAAAAAAGAAGAAAAATACCAACTCTATCAGAAACAGAAACTTGATGATTACTGGTTGTTGATTACCAGCGACCGGCTTCGGAATACCCGAAATTCAAATGTCGATAACCGGATTTTTAAAGAAGAGTTTCATTCAGCCTTTGGGAGTATCCTGCTTTTCGATTTACTGAAAGCAAAAATACACGAACTAAAAATGCCATCCCTTTAAAAAAATGGCATTTCTGATAATTTGACAAATCGCAACTATTGTTGTGTCAACTCTCATTTAATTTTTTAGTCGTCCAAATTTATTCCGGAATCTACTATAAAGTGAAAGATACTGAAACAAGTTTAGTATAACATAATTACAATATCGGGAAGGCGCTAGTTCACAATTGCAGCGATAGCAGCGCCGAGCAGGCTCGAATTTTCAACTTCCACAATTTCATAGTAGCGCTGGTTTTCGCCCGAAAGGAAGTTTTTCAGGTATTTTTCGAACAGCGGTCTGAAACCGTGAAGTTTGTAGAAAGTTGTTCCTTCAATGGTCATCAGTACCGGTTTTTCGTGGTTTTTAGCTTTTCCTGTTTTCAGTATAACAGCGGCAATATTAGCGGCTACCAGTTTTGCTGCACGGTCGATCAATGCATCAATTATCTCGGCAGCTACCAATTTGTCCGACTCATGGGTAAAAACTCCGGGAAGCACATTTTTGGCATCTTCAATTCCGTACACATATTTATTTATCTGTTCGGTACTTAGTTCACCGAGAGCTTCAAAAACTTCGGGTTCGGCAAAAACACCTTCCTTGGCTGCTGTTTTGAGTGCTGTTGTACAAAGCCCTCCAAAATACCCACCGGCAAACATTTTCTCGAAAGCATAACGGCCCGGGTTTTTCGTGGTGCTGTCGAAGGCCAGGTCGATATCGGTTCGTGGCATTCCGGTAAATGCCCCCGATTCGATGTTGATGATTTGGTTCCCCTCCATATCGAGGCCATCGGTTTTGGTAATGTTTTTATTGGCTTCGATGTAGCTTGTATTTGTACCGGTTCCTAAAATAAAACCGATATATGTGTCGTAACTTTTTACTGCGCGCGCGGCTTTCCCTGCCAGAAGTGTCGAAACAGTATCGTTCATCAACACCATTTGTTTTTCGGGAGCTCCCATGGCTGCCAGTAATTCATGTCCGATCATTTGTCCTACCACTTCAGGAGCTTTAATTTCCTTGCTCCATTCGAGAAGTTTCCCATCTTTATTTGGGAAAATCTCGGCAGCATACGAAAAGCAAAAACCTATTTTGTCTGAAACCGCTTTGTAGTCTTTTAAATAACCGGCAAGTGTTTCAAAAAAGGCTTCTTTCGAAAGTTCTTCGTCCACACCGGGCATCTTTCCTTTTTGGATGTTTTCGGTTACCAGTTTCAGGTTCTCGTCGAAATAAACTTTGGCAGCTCTAAAATTGGTCCCACCGGCATCAACTGCTACCACCGGATCGTTGGCTTTTACTTCGCCATCGGCTTCAATGTAAGTGGGAAGCATTAGCAGCGAACTTTCTTCGCCGGCCAGGCCTTTCCCCATTTCACTCAGAAACGCATTTACCACCTCCTTCATATTAATGCTGTCGGCGGTCATTTTGTGTGCGTTTAAAAAATCAATTGCTTTACTCATATTTAGTTGGTTTATACTGTGAAAAATTATTTTCGGTTGAATTCGTGGATTGCATCAAGCATGGCTACAAAGTTTTCTATTGGCACATTGGCCGGAATGTTTCCGGATGCGCTAAAAATGAAGCCTCCGTTTTTCGACAAAATCTCGCTGCGCTTAAGAATTTGTTCGCGTACCTGTTGCTTCGAACCGTTCAGCAAAGTCTGTTTGGCGTCAATTCCCCCACCCCAAAAAATCAGATCGCGGCCGAAAGCTTTTTTTAGTTTGGCGGCATCCGGTTCTTCAGTTCCTTCCGGCAGATGAAGAATATCGAAGCCTGCGCGAACGATCCGGTCGGTCGATCCTTCGGTAAAAATGCCCGAATGTTTCATGGTTCGCCACGAAGTGTTATCGTGGATCCAGTCGTTGAGTTTCTGATAATAGGGGAAGAGAATTCCGTCGAGTTCTTCCGAATGTCGAGGTGTTGTGGTAAAACTACTTTTGCAGAATAATACCGCATTAACCTTATTTCCAACCGCGCCGAAAATTTTCTCCAACTTTGCCAGGGCAAGATCTGCTTCTTTTTCCAAATGAGTTTCAACATCCTGCACACTCATGTTAACCAGTCCTTCGACCAACTCCGGAGTGGTAATTCCAAAATCGGCCACCACAGCTTTCCCCGAGTAATATGCTTTATCTACCTCAACTTGCCAATGTTCCAGGTCGACATCCGGGTTGTTTACTGCCATTGTACTTCCGATTTTTTCAAAAGAAAAACCATCTTTTTGCATTTTAGCGCACGCGGCCTGAGTCAGATCTCCTTGTGGGTGGATCAGAATATCCCCGTTTGAATCCTTACTGGTTTGAAACTGAAACGGTACCATCACACGTTGTCCCCAAGGCGTTTTCCACTCCTTAAAAGGAGCATGGTTGCCAAAGCCAAACACATTGTTCTTGTTCCAGGCACCCAGCACATCGATACCGATAGAGTCGGCCATCTCCCAACCAACTTCGCCCAGCATTTGGAAAGGCTCGATAATGCGAATCGGATTTCGCAGCAAACCGTAATGCCGGCGCAACCTCGAAATGGTTTGAACATGGATGCCCGTGAGGGCAGTGGCTCCAAAATCGAGTACCAGGTTATCGGTTTCGCGGTGTTCTGCTGTTCGCAGGAATGTTTCTCGTGAGTTCATATTCATTTGTTTGTTTTATTCGTATCGTTGGTTCGCCTAAGATAATTACATCTGATTGATTCTGAAAATGAGTACTGCTTTTTATCTATTTTCGGTCAGCAATTATTCAGTACCTTATAAAACCTGGAAAAATTGCAAGGTGCCCGGAGCTGAAGAAAATGATTTCAGAAGTAT
>WOYV01000056.1 GCA_011620585.1 Draconibacterium sp. | reverse complement strand
CCGGGGGATGAATATTATAAGCAATTTCAAATTTAAAATGGCAAAATTTAATTACATCGACCTTGGCTTAAAGGAATACAAGGAGTGCTGGGATTTTCAGGAAGAAAGATTAAAGGAAGTTACCGACGAAAAACGCAGTTCCGGAAAACCAACCTCGCAAAACCATTTTATCTTGGTGGAACATCCGCACGTTTACACACTGGGAAAAAGCGGCGACGAAAAGAACATGCTCGCCAATGCCGATTTCCTGAAGAAAATTGATGCCACTTTTTATAAAATCAACCGGGGTGGCGACATTACCTATCACGGCCCCGGACAATTGGTAGGCTACCCTATTATCGACCTCGAATTTTACAAAATCGGGGTGCGCGGGTACATCGAAAAAATGGAAGATGCCATTATTGCCACCATTGCCGAATATGGGTTGGAAGGCGCCCGGAAAGAAGGCGCCACCGGTGTTTGGCTGCAAGCCGACCATAAAGTGCGCGCCAGAAAAATCTGCGCCATTGGCGTACGCGTGAGCCGTTATGTTACCATGCACGGCTTTGCCCTGAATATAAATACCGATTTGCGTTATTACAACTATATTAATCCATGTGGTTTTGCTTCATCTGCCGTTACTTCGATTCAGCAGGAGTTGGGAAGGGAAATTCCGATGAATGAAGTAAAAACCGTTTTGAAAGAAAAATTTAATCAAGGATACCCTCCCTTGTAACAGGTTTTTATGTTTGCCTTTAACAATAAATCGTCTCAATTTATAATTTACTGAAGTTTCGCACTTGTTTTTAATGTATTATTTTTTAGGGAATTACACAATTCCTTAATTTAGGGTATGCTGATTTTCTATGCGACACACGAGTTAGATATTGGATTGAGCAAAAGGTTCTTGTCAAATAATTCTAATCTCAGCAGGTTTTTGATGGCCGTTTTTAGCTTTTTAAGTAAGAGCGCAAAAGAACCTTTCCATTTTTCTGCCACTTGCAGCAATTTGGCCAGGTTTATGAGCCCTTTGATTCTTTGTTTAATTACATCAGCCATTCCCTTAACGGTAACCGGGGCCAGTGTTTCCGAATTTTGATGTTTTAACATATGCCCGTTAAGTTCATTTACTCAGTCACCAATATTTCAACCAACCTGTTAAAAGCCCCGGTCAACCGGGTAAGCCTGTTATTAATTGCCTGGTAGCTGCCAAGCTTTGGAAACGATATTCCGAAGCAAACCAGTGTATGTGTTTAACCTTAAATGTCCTTGCTGGTGCACCACAAATAAATAAATGGCCAGTTCCGGTTGATTGTTGTTACTAAACCGTTCGCAGTAATATTTCAATTTTTCAAACTTGTCGCAAATAAAAGAGTAAATTCTTATTCACTTAATCCCTGGAAATCATATCTAATTGTTTTTCCAAGCCTGGTTCTAAGATATTGGCTTTCAGGCGTTAAGTAAATTTGCCCGCTTGGTTTTCAATCAATTAATGAACTTTTTTAGTTATTCTTCAACCCTTGATTCGCATATTTTATTAAAATCTTCCTGGGAAATTTCTTCTTCCTCAACCGTAACTTTTTCTTTGATCGCATAAATGACTTTGTCTTCCTGTATCTTCTTGTAGATACGCTCTTCCTCTTCGGGTTTTTCGATGATCATTTTGGCGAACGATTCAAGTTGTTCTTCCGGAACATCGTAAATTCCATATTGCTGATATTGTGCCAAGGCCATTTTCTTTGCAAATTCGTTGGCTTCATCAGGGCTTACTGTTATCTCGTTTTCTTTGGCAATTGTGTCTTTAATCAACTGCCATTTCAGGTCTTTCATAAAACCGTCGAAATCTTTTTCCACCTGTTCTTCTGTCAGTTCCTTGTTAACTGCCAGCAACCAGCGTTTCAGAAAAGCTTCGGGCAATTCAATCTTGGTTTTTTCCATCAGTGCATTGTGCACGTCCTGTGCAAATTTCTGATCCGACGAGAACACGAGGTTGTTGGCCAACTCTTCGCGGATTCTGTTTCTGAAATCTTCGATGGTTTTAACTTCGGTATCTTCTCCGTAAAGTTTCCGGAACAGTTCAGCGTCGAGAACGGCTTTTTCGAATTGAAGTACTTCGGTTACGGTGTATTTGAATTCACTGTCGAGCGTGTCGGCTTCTTCGTGTTTGATATTGAGCATATGGCCCACTTCGTGACGATTGCCAAAAGCTTTTACCGGATCGAAAATGATAATGTCATCTTTTTTGCATCCTACAAACGACTTTTTAACTTCCTCGTCGACAATTTTATCGACAGCCAGCAAAACACTTTTTGGAGCAATGCCGCCCTCTACGTCGTTACCTTCGGCGTCGATCTGAACAAAATCGCCGCGAACGGTGCTGTCTTTTTTGGCTTCCTCTGCCTCAACATTCTGACCTAACTGAGACGCAGCCATTTCTTCCTGTTGCTTCACCATTTCGTCGGAAACCATGATTTTATAGTATTTGAAAGTGGTATTCTTATCCATCTCCACTTTCACTTCAGGAGCCAAAGCCACATCAAACGAGAACGAGAAGTTTTCGTCGCTTTCCCAGTTAATGGATGTCTGTTTCTCTTCGTTGGGAAGTGGTTCGCCAAGGATCGGAAGTTTTTCTTCAACCAGGTATTTCGACAAGTTTTGTGTAAGCAGTTTGTTTACTTCGTCCACTAAAACCGACAAACCAAATCTCTTTTGGATTAGTCCTTTTGGGGCTTTCCCCGGACGGAAACCCGGAATGGATGCTTTTTGACGGTAATCTTTCAATACCTCGTCCACCTGCTTTTCATAGTCAGCTTTCTCAATTGCAACGTTGATGATTGCATTTACACTGTCGATGTTTTCCCTGGTAATGTTCATTTGTATTGTTTTAAAACTCTTTTCATAAAGTAAAACCGCCAACAACTTACCCACAGAGCAAGGTCGGCGGTCAGTTTGTGCGGATGAAGGGACTCGAACCCCCACGCCATTGGCACTAGATCCTAAGTCTAGCGCGTCTACCAATTCCGCCACATCCGCTTTTCGCGGCGCAAAGGTAAACAAAAAATTGATTTTCCAATAATTGCCTCAGAAAATTCAGAAACACGAATTGAAACCGGGAATAAATATGGGAAAATCGATATCAAAACCTAGGGAAAAATTCGGTACGATTTGAAGTTAAGATCAGTATCAAGGAAAAGAAACTTTCAAAACTGCAAGAAGCCCTGAAGGAAGCAAAAGATTTGAATCTGAATTCACGGATCGGATTAACATTCGTACTAAATATGGCGACCTGGAAATTGAAAACACAGCCACAGACTTTGGAGGCATTCTTGTTCAATCGAGAAATACCGATATAGATCACTGTTTCGATAACGAATCACATTTTAACTTCGATTTCACTTATTCAAAAACCGAATGTCCGTTGAGTTCGATAATAAAAAATGAAGTGAATGAAATAAGTGAAGATGAAAAGACGGTTAAAGAAAAAGGCTATTCCGGGAACAAATCGAATGACACATCAAAGCTAAATATTACAGCCGATTCCGGTAGTATTAAAATTCGTGAAAGATAATTTTTTTCATTTTTTTCTGAAGTTTTGCAACCCTCTTTCAAAACACTTGTCTTTAGATTTCGAAAACAGTAGCAAAGGCAATAGCCAGCCTCAGGCTATGAAAACAACAACTGGGGATGGGATTGGAACTTCGATCCATATTACCCAAATACCGAATACGATAACGATGTTTTTTTTGTGATCGGCCCATCTGCTGAACTTGAATTTAACCTGACCCGCTGGTTCAGGGCAGCTGCCTATGCAAGCTATCGTTTCACTTCCAATATCGAACTTTACCAGACCGACCGTAAAATATTGGATGGATTTAGTTTTGGGATGACTTTCAAATTTGGGAAGCTACATTAAAAAGTTAAAAAGCCGGGCTAATTTGGTCCGGCTTTCTTTTATAAGCTAGTTTTTATAGAAATCAACATAAGGCTGAGCTTCCAAAAATTCGAGGCTTTTTTTACAGCTTTCGATAGGTTCGAAATCGTACTCTTCTACCTCAACGATTCCATATTTTGTACCTGCCTTTTCGCGTTCGGCAAAAATTGCAGCAAAGTCCATGTCCCCACTGGCGCCCACTTCTTTTTTATCTTTAATATGCCATAATTCAAAACGGCCCGGATAGTTGCCGAAATATTCAATGGCATCGCCACCACCGTATGCAATCCAGTACAGGTCTAATTCAAACATCACTTTTTCAGGGTCGGTAAGTTCGAGCATCCAGGTATAAACCGGTTTCCCCTCCAACTCGGTCGAAAATTCCTTATCGTGATTATGGTAGCCAAAACGAATTCCGGCGGCATTACATTTTTCGCCAACAGCATTAAAATACTCGCAGTATTTTTTTAACCCGTCGAGGCTGGCATAACCGGTTTCTCCCATCCAGGGCTGAACGATCCATTTTACCCCGGCAGCTTTGTGTGCGGCAATACAAGTATCCCACCACTGCATGGTTTCGTCCCATTTTCCTTCGTCCGGAACATCTTGCCCGGTGTGCGATCCCAGAAACTGCAGCCCGCTTTCTTCGCATAAGTTCTTAAACTCAACCGGGTCGGTTCCGTAAAATTTTCCGTCGCCATAACCTGCGGCTTCAACAAAACCATAACCGATTTCGCCAACAGCCTTAACAGTACCGGGCAAATCTGTTCCTATGTCGTCTTTCACCGACCACAATTGCAAGCCAATAAATTTCTGGGCCGGAGCAATGGCCGTTTTTTCTTCGGCCGTTTTCGATTTTGTGTTGCTTTGGCACGATGAAAATCCAAGAGCAAAGACGGCTAACAGGGCAAGGGTAAACAAGTTTGAAAATCTGATCTTTTTTAAATTCATGTTTCTCGGTATTAGGTTTATACAAGTCATTTAAATAAATAAGTACAAATATGGAACATTTCTGTCAATTTTGTTCAACGCAATCTTACTTTAATCGTTATTTTTGGCGTTTCAACAGCAGGGAATGAAAAACAAAGATTTTCTCGCATTTGCCTCAGCATTGGGCGCTGCCTTTTTCTGGAGCTTTTCGTTTATCTGGTTTAAAATCGCATACCTGGGTTATGGCCCGCTCACGGTTGTCATTTTCCGGTTGGCCATTTCTGCTCTTCTCATATCAGTAATTGCTTTGGGAATGAAACGATTGGAAATGCCTGCAAAAAGGGATATTTGGCTGTTTGTGCTGATGGCCTTTTTCGAACCATTCCTGTATTTTATTGGCGAAAGTTACGGTTTGATTTATATTTCATCGACAGTGGCGGCGGTGATTGTGGCTACCATTCCGCTTTTCTCACCGGTAGCCGCCTGGTTTTTCTACCGCGAAAAAGTGCGTTGGATGAATGCCGCCGGACTTTTGTTCTCATTTGTTGGCGTAGGGTTAGTTGTGTTGAACGGATCGTTCGGTTTTGATGCCTCTCCTCTTGGTGTTGGACTTGAGTTTATGGCCGTGTTTTCGGCGATTGCGTATTCCATTGTCTTACGAAACCTGGTCGGGCGATACAACACTTTTACCATTATTGCCTGGCAGAATTTTATTGGCGTGATCTTGTTTTTACCGGTTTGGGCTACGTTCGAATTTAACGATTTTTTAACAAAGCCATTTCATCCTGAGGCTTTCAGGGCTATTATTCTTCTGGCAGTTTTTGCCTCCACTCTCGCATTTGTATTCTTCACTCAAAGCATCCGCCAACTGGGCGTAAACCGGTCTAATACGTTTATCAATCTGATCCCGGTTTTTGTAGCTATTCTTTCTTTTTTTATACTGAATGATCGTTTAGGGTTTCAGCAAATTGTTGGGATTTTTGTAGTAGTGGCTGGTTTGTTCCTGTCGCAGATTAAACGCAAAAAGCGGAAAACGAACCATGAAGTTTTGGAACTTACCACACAACGAAAAGGATAGGAAAATTACCGGTATTCAAGTGGCATTGAAAATGAATTCAGAATGAGAAAAGTTGGGTATAGAACCCCGAAAGAACTCAAAATACTGACTGACAAATCGCGGCCGGAGACAACATCAATGCCGGATAATTACTGTATGGTGTATGAAAGCCGACCGCGCGCTTGCCGTGAATACCCGCATACCGACAGGAAACGCTTCTATCAAATCCTGGATCTCTCACACAAAAATTGCGAAACCTGTGTGGTGGTTTATGAGATTTTTGAAGAGATGAAGAAAAAGGAGTGGTAAATACAATAGGCAAAAATCCTACTCATAGAAGCTGCACCTTTTCACGGGCATGAATGCCCGTGTTAGTCAGCCAGGCATCAAAACGAAAAAATAAGATGTCAATCTCTTCAAACAGAACGAATCACTATGAACTTCGGTTAAAAGGAACGACACCGATATTTTGATTATCAAAGCCAAAATCAAACTCAGCCTTGATTACTAATCCACTAATCTTTTCATCTTTCTCAAACTTTTCTATTTACAATACTTCAACCCCAATTATTTATAAATGGCATTCCACGGGACAACATCCTGACTTTTGAATTTTTGTTTGACATTCGCCATATTCTATTTCCTCTATCCCTGAAGTTCACGTATTCATTTTTCCATATTCTAAACCACAAAATCCACTTGTTTTAAAACCGGGCTTTATACTATTTAACTACCTTTGGCGTTTTACAAAAAAATAGTCGCCGATGATGCGAAAGCTTTACCTTGTAATTCTTATTGGTTTGTCTGTTTTTGCTGCCAAAGCACAAATTGGCGGCGAATATACTTACCAGTTCCTAGAACTGACCAATTCGGCGCGCGTTGCAGCGCTGGGAGGTACGCAGGTAGCCGTTTCCGATTCCAGCGACCTGAACCTGCCTTTCCACAATCCGTCGTTGCTCCACAGCGACATGAGTAACCGTGTGTTGGTGAACTACGTGAATTACCTGGCCGATGTAAATTATGGCTATGCATCGTATGCCCGCACTTACGAAGGAATCGGGAATTTTGCATTGGGAATGCACTACATCAATTACGGGAAATTCGCTGAAGCGCTTGAATCCGGAGAACTTACCGGTGCTACCTTTAAGGCAGCCGAGTATGCGTTGTATATGATTTATTCGAACTCATACAAACGCCTGAAATACGGAGCAACGGTCAAACCTGTTTTTTCAGCATTCGAAAGTTACCGTTCGGTTGGGATAGCTGCCGATGCCGGGGTAAATTTCACCAGTAAGTCCGGCCTCACCACGGTGGCGCTTGTTGCCCGTAATTTTGGGACACAGATTACAACCTATTATCAAAATGGCGACCGCGAAAAAATCCCGTTTAACCTTGAATTTGGAGTCAGTCAAAAACTCAAACATGCGCCTGTTGTATTATACGCCACATTACAGCATCTTAACCACTGGGACCTGGCATCGCCTGAAGAAGAACCTGAATTTAATACCTCCTCCATTTATCAGTACGACGAAAGTTTTTTGAAACAGTTTATGCGGCATACGGTACTTGGAGTAGAAATCCTGCCTTCTAAAAATTTTATTTTACGGGTGGGTTACAACTACCAACTCCGACAAGAACTGAAGTTTGATGATAAGGCATCTACTGTTGGTTTCTCTGCCGGATTTGGGGTACGGATAAAACGTTTCCGCCTTGATTACGGCATCTCACGGTTTCACCTGGCCGGATCCTCCAATCTCTTTTCTTTATCGATTAATTTGAACGACAATCCATAGAAAAAGACAAGAGTGTCTTAAATAATTCCCATCTTTGTTTGAATTTAGTGCCATGACTGATAAAAAGATCATAATTGCTATCGACGGGCACTCTTCCTGCGGAAAGAGTACAGTTGCCAAACAATTGGCCCAGCAACTGGGTTATATATATATTGACACGGGTGCGATGTATCGGGTAGTAACTTTGGTCGCGCTCCGAAACGGCTGGATTGTAGATAAGGTCCCGGATGTAAAAAAAGTGGTTGCAGGGATAAAAGACATTAGGATTAGTTTTCGCTGGGATGAGAAGCTGGGGAAGAACACTACTTTTTTAAACGGTGAAAATGTGGAGGAAGAAATTCGCCGGCTCGAAGTGTCGGAAAATGTGAGCCCGATCAGTACCATTGCCGAGGTTCGGAAGGAGATGGTTAAACAACAACGCGAGAATGGCAAAAACAAAGGGATTGTAATGGATGGCCGCGATATTGGCACCGTTGTTTTTCCCGACGCCGAATTGAAAATATTTATGACTGCCTCACCTGAAATCAGGGCTCAGCGCAGGTTTGACGAATTAAAGGCAAAAGGAATCGAAGTAAGTTTTGAAGAAATCCTGGCCAATGTGGAAAGACGCGATAAAATCGATTCGTCGAGAGCAGCAAGTCCGCTTAAACAAGCCAACGATGCGCTGATACTCGACAATAGTAACCTGACGCGGGAAGAACAGTTGGAATGGGCCATGAACAAAGTAAAAGAAATAATTGAAGGATGATTGTTGAGATTGACAGACGTTCGGGATTTTGTTTTGGAGTGATCAATGCAATCAAAGCCGCCGAAAATGAATTAAAATCGGAAGGCGCTTTGTATTGTTTAGGCGACATTGTGCACAACGGAAAAGAAGTGGAACGCCTCGAAAAAATGGGATTAAAATCAATCTCAAAAGAGGAGTTTATGACTTTGAGGGACTGCAAAGTTTTGATTCGTGCCCATGGCGAACCGCCTTCGACTTATGAATATGCCCGCGAAAACAATATCGAACTTATTGATGCAACTTGCCCGGTGGTGATCACCTTACAGGAAAAGGTAAAAGACTCATTCGATATGGTTGCGCCACAGCAGGGGCAACTCGTGATTTTTGGTAAAAAGGGACACGCCGAAATTATTGGGCTCGATGGCCAAACCGGTGGAAATGCGATAATTGTGGAAAACAAGGAAGATATTGATAAAATTGATCCTGAAAAGCCGGTGGCCCTGTATTCGCAAACTACAAAACGGATCGAAGACTTTCACCAGGTTGCACAAACTGTAAAACAAAAAATGAAACCGGGAGTGCCGATTCAGATTAAAGACACCATTTGCCGGCAAGTGTCGAACCGTGTTCCCAACCTGCAAAAATTTGCCACACAATACGACCTGGTTCTTTTTATTGCCGGAGAAAAAAGCTCGAACGGGAAATATCTTTACACCATTTGTAAAGAAGAAAATCCGCGATCATATAAAATTGCAAATATCGAAGAAATTGATCCGGCCTGGTTCGAAGAGGTGAACTCGGTGGGGATTTGCGGAGCCACTTCAACACCCAACTGGCTGATGGAACAAGCTGCAGATTGGGTTCGCGAAAACTTCGGCTAAGCTTTCTATCTGCTTCCTAAGACCAGAATTTTAGTTACTTTTAAGACCTGTAAACCGGATTTCATGCCACAACTTTTTGCACAGGTTATTTTGCCGCTTTCACTTCACGATGCTTTTACTTATCGTGTTCCGGAGTCTCTGAAAGAAGAGATTGGGCCCGGGAAAAGAGTGATTGTCCAGTTTGGGCAAAAAAGGTTGTATGCAGCGCTCGTCCGTTCTGTTTCTGGTTCTAAACCCGAAAATCTCGATAATATAAAGGAAATTTTGCAAGTCCTTGACGAACATGCTATTGTTCTTCCTAAAAATTTCGAGTTGTGGGATTGGATGGCCACATATTATTGCTGCACTTTGGGCGATGTTTTCCGCGCTGCACTTCCAACTGGTTTAAAACTCGAAAGCAAGACAAAGGTGTTTCCAACCGGATCGGAAGAAATGATGGGGCTTTCTGAAAAGGAACAGCTGATGCTGCGAGCGATCGGGGATGGTGTGAATGTGATCGCCGATCTGGAACGCAAACTGGGCACAGGGTTTTCTTATTCAACCTTAAAAAGCCTTCAGGAAAAGGAACTGGTTTATGTCGAAGAAAAAATCCAATCGAAATACCGGGCCCGCACCGAAAGTTTTGTGAAACTACATTCCTCGATTCTTTCGGAAGAAGTGCTAAACGGCAAATATGAAGTACTGAAACGCGCCAAAAAACAAGAAGCGCTGCTTCATCATTTTTGCGCTCGGGCCCATGTTTTTGAAGATGATGCGAAAGCCGAAATTTCAAAAAAAGAACTCTTTGAAGGAACTTCGTTTGCCTCGTCGCATTTAAAAGCATTGGCGGAAAAAGAGATTTTGGTGGAGTATCAGAAACGCGTGTCGCGCCTGCACGAGGAACTGATCGAACAAGTCAGTTTAAATTTGCTGAATCAATACCAGGCAGCGGCGCTCGACGAAATTAAGCATAGTTTTGAATCAAAACAGGTGGCTTTAATACACGGGATCACAGCCAGTGGGAAGACCGAAATTTACATTCACCTGATCGACGAAATCATAAAAAACGGGAAACAGGCGCTTTATCTGGTGCCTGAAATTGCTTTGACCACGCAGATTATTCAGCGTCTGAAAAACGTGTTTGGTCATAAAGTAGGTATCTATCATTCAAAACTCAACAGCCAGGAACGTGTCGAGATTTGGGAGAAAACGCTGCTTTTCACGAAAAATCCGACCGAAGCCTACCAGGTTATTCTGGGTGCGCGTTCCTCTATTTTTTTGCCTTTTGCAAATTTAGGGTTGATTATTGTTGACGAAGAACACGAGAATTCCTTTAAACAGTTCGACCCGGCGCCGCGCTACCATGCCCGCGACATGGCGGTGATACTGGGGTTTCAGAATAAAGCAAAGGTTTTACTTGGATCGGCAACTCCGTCGTACGAATCGTACCATAACGCAATGAAAGGTAAGTACGGGTTGGTGAACCTGACTCAACGTCATTCTAAAATGGAATTGCCCGAAGTGGTGGTCGCAGATGTAAAACGCGCACATAAACGCCGCGAAATGCATTCGATACTTACTCCTCAATTATTTGAATTGATGAATGACGCACTTGATAAAAAAGAGCAAGTCATACTTTTTCAGAACCGACGGGGTTATTCGCCTTTTGTTGAGTGTTTTTCTTGTGGGCACATCCCAAAATGTACGCGCTGCGATGTGAGCCTCACTTATCACAAATACAAAAAACGACTTACCTGCCACTACTGCGGATACAGTGTGCCAATGCCCGACCGGTGCGATGAGTGTGGCTCGCCTGAAATAAAAACGCGCGGTTTTGGTACCGAGAAAATAGAAGACGAGATTAAAAAGCTTTTCCGAAATGCCAGGATTGCCCGGATGGATTTGGATACAACCCAAACAAAAAATGCATTTGAAAAAATTATAGATAATTTCGAGAAAGGGAAGACAAATATTCTGGTCGGGACACAAATGGTTACCAAGGGTCTCGATTTTGAACATGTAAATGTTGTTGGAATCCTGAATGCGGACAACCTCCTGAACTTTCCCGATTTCAGGGCTTACGAACGGGCATTTCAGCTGATTATGCAGGTGGCGGGCCGGGCGGGAAGAAAACACAGGCGTGGCAAAGTAGTCATCCAGACCTCGCAACCCGATCACCCGATTTTTGAATTGATCCGAACACAGGACTATCACGAAATGTTGAAATTACAGCTCGGGGAACGTCAGCTTTTTAAATATCCGCCTTTTTACCGCCTGATAAAAGTAGTGGTGAAACATAAAAATCTGGAAACAGTGGACCGGGCCGCCAAACAACTTGCCGACCTGCTAAAATCTGAAAAACAGCTGATTATTTTAGGACCTGAATTCCCATTGATCAGCCGCATACAATTGTGGCATCAAAAAGAGATTTGGATAAAGATTAACCGGAAACTAAATCCTGACCGGATAAAAAGCATTATTATAAATGCCGTTAAGAATGTAAAAGCGGCTCCGGATAACAGCAACTGTCAAATTCATATCGATGTGGACCCATATTGACCCAAAACAGATATTTATTCGCCGGCTTTTATAAGAAATGACAGTTTTCTCACATCAAATTTTTTATAGATTTGTAACCTTATTCGTTTTTCGTGAATAGTAAAGAAGTAAATCAAATCTTTGAGCAGTTTTCCCGGATGCGTGTGATCGTGATTGGCGATGCCATGCTCGACACCTATTTGTGGGGGAAAGTTGAACGTTTATCACCTGAAGCACCGGTACCCATCGTGTCGGTAACCAAGCGCGAAAACCGTTTGGGCGGAGCTGCCAATGTTTCCAGAAATATACAATCGCTGGGAGCTACACCAATATTATTCTCGGTAGTGGGCGACGACGATAATGGCAAGGAATTCATCAACCTGCTTCAGAAAAGAGAGTTAAGCAACAGCGGAATCTTTGTCGATCCATCGCGAAACACCACCGTGAAAAACCGTATTATAAGTAGCGGAAAGCAAATTGTTCGGGTCGATGAAGAATCCACAAGCTTTATTTCCCCGGAAATGGAAAAACGGATCGTAAGCGCTGTTAAAGACGAAATAGAAAATAATCAGATCGATGTAATCGTGTTTGTGGACTACGACAAAGGCATTGTAACACCCACTCTTTTCGACGCGGTCAACAAAGTGGCTATCGGGAAAAATATTCCTACTGCGGTCGATCCGAAAAAGCGAAATTTCTGGCATTACAAGAACGTTAGCCTTTTCAAGCCTAATTTTAAGGAGTTTGTTGAAGGGATTGGGCAACACATAGCGAAAGATGATTTGGAAGCGATCAAAGCCAGCGCCGATCAGTTTAAAAAACAACAAAATCTGAAGCTTATTTTCATCACACTTTCCGAGCTGGGCGTATTCATTAGCAACGGGGTAAAAGAGCAGTACTATCCGGTAGTAATCCGCGATATTGCCGATGTTTCGGGTGCAGGCGATACAGTAATTGGCGTTGCCAGTTTAGCAATGGCTGCCGGTCTTTCTCCAAAGATGATGGCCTTGATGTCGAACCTGGCTGGCGGCCTGGTTTGCGAAAAGGTAGGAGTAGTACCTGTCGACATGGAACAGCTTCGGAAAGAAATGAAATCCAGTAAATTTTAATTCAAGTTATTCACGGTTTAATCGTTGATATCGACCTAATAACCCGTTAATAAAAAAAGCAGGAAGGTAAGGGGTAAATTGTTACCTTTGAGACCATTCGAAAAAAAGAAAAAGACGCTTAAATGGGAAAAATAATTTCATTGGCAAATCAGAAAGGGGGAGTTGGAAAAACCACCACAACCATTAACCTGGCCGCCAGTCTGGCGGTGCTCGAAAAGAAGGTACTTGTGATCGATGCCGATCCGCAGGCAAACGCCACATCGGGTTTGGGATTCGATGTAAACAATGTGCAATCGAGCATTTACGAATGCATTGTTGACGATATTGAAGCCTCGAAAGTGGTGTTAAAAACACAGATCGAAAACCTTGACCTGATCCCTTCCCACATTGATTTGGTGGGTGCCGAAATTGAAATGCTGAACATGCCCAATCGCGAAAAAGTATTGAAGACAGCGATTGACCAGCTAAAAAAGAATTACGATTTTATTTTTATCGATTGTTCGCCTTCATTGGGACTGATTACTGTAAACGCACTTACCGCGTCCGACTCGGTAATTATTCCGGTTCAGTGCGAATATTTTGCATTGGAAGGACTCGGTAAACTTTTAAATACAATCAAGATCATTCAAAACCGGCTTAATCCCGAACTGGCTATCGAAGGGTTCCTGCTCACAATGTTCGATGGTCGTTTAAACCTTTCGAACCAGGTGTATGAAGAGGTAAAACATCACTTTCAGGAAATGGTTTTCGAAACAGTGATTCAGCGAAATGTGAAGTTAAGCGAGGCTCCGAGTTACGGGAAACCGGTAGTATTGTACGATGCCAGCTCGCGTGGTGCAATAAACCACATGAACCTGGCCCGCGAAATTTTGCAACGCAACGAAATGACACAGATGTCGAAAGATAAAAATGTAGTAATCAGTTAAGCAAATTGTTATGATGGTTAAGCGAAACGCCCTGGGAAGAGGACTTGGTGCATTGATCGATGATGCAGAAAAAATTCATAACGCCGGAATCAACGAAATCGACCTGAGTAAGATCGAGGCAAATCCCTTTCAACCCCGTTCTAATTTCGATGAGGAATCATTGCAGGAACTGGCTGCTTCGATCAAGGAACTCGGATTGATTCAACCCATCACCTTGAGAAAAGTAGGTGAGGATAAGTACCAGATCATTGCCGGAGAACGCCGGTTCAGAGCTTCGCAATTGGCCGGTTTGACTTCTATTCCTGCCTATGTTCGTAAAGCCAAAGACGACGGCATGCTTGAAATGGCGCTGGTTGAAAATATCCAGCGCGAAGACCTCGACTCAATCGAGATCGCTTTAAGTTACCAGCGTTTAATAGACGAACTTGAATACACGCAGGAAGAGCTAAGTTCGCGTGTTGGAAAAAAACGTTCGACCATTGCCAACTACCTTCGCTTGTTGAAGTTGCCGGCAGTCATACAGAAAGGCTTGATCGAAAAACTAATCTCGATGGGACACGCCCGCGCTATCATTAATATCGAAGACGACGACACCCAAATCATGATCTACGAACAGATTATCAAACACGGTTTTTCGGTCCGGAAAGTGGAGGAAATTGTACGCGATCTGAGTACCGGGGATAAAACGGGTGCTGAAAAAGACAAGAAACTCAGGCTTCCGAAAGAGCTGGTAAGTGTAAAAAAACAGCTCGATCAGATTTTCAATACCCGTATCAATTTGTCGGTAAACGAAAAAGGAAAGGGTAAAATAACGATTCCGTTCAAGTCGGAAAAAGACCTGGAGAGAATTGTTAAAATAATTGAAAATCAAAAATAAACGTAAACTTTCGCCGCAAAACTTGGCGTATTTTCTATTTTTGCGCAAAATTTCAGGTGTGGGGGTAAGGAGCTTTTTTTCAAAAATAATTTTCATTCTGGCGCTTTCTTTTGCGGGCTTTTCTGCTGTTGGGCAGGAGTTGCTGGTCGATTCCACAAAAATTGTGGAAATGGATGAAAAAAAGGAAGAAAAGGTGCACTCGCCCCAAAAAGCTACAATTTATTCTGCCATTCTCCCGGGGCTCGGGCAGGGATACAACAAAAAATACTGGAAAATCCCAATCATTTACGCAGGTTTTGGCACCCTTGGGTACTTTATTCATTGGAACAACAGTAACTACCAGACCATGAAATTGGCCTACTCCGATTTTACCGATGATAATCCGGATACCAATTCGCATCTCGACCTTGAAGGCGCGAGTTATTATAATTTGACGAAGGAACCGGACATCACCAATTTTAAAACTGCCTTAAGCAAACAACAGGATTACTACCGCAGGAACCGCGATTTACTGGTAATTACCACTGTTGTTTTTTACGGGTTGAATATTATTGATGCCAGCGTGGACGCTCATTTTTTAGATTTTGATATCAGCGAGGACCTGACAATGAACTGGCAACCCTCGATGTCGTATTTCAATAACCAAACCGTTTACGGTATTCATTGCTCTTTTACTTTTTAATGATGAACAAAAAACAACTTTTTCTACATATTACCCTCCTGTTATTTACGCTTGGAACGTTTGCACAAAACCGTGATCCGCTGTTGGTTGAACTCGAAATGATCGATTCGACATTGAACGACAGCAGCCTTGCAGACACCACTTTTATCGAGGATGAAAGCGGGATCGACGATGATGTAAATGCAATTTTCAACAACGATATGGATGACTTGTTCCAGTCGTGGGACGTACAGAATCGTTTTAATCCGGATAGTTCTGAAGCGCACTTGGGGTATTATCCTACCAACCTGCCCGATTCGGTTTATATCCAGCGTCTTCAAGACATAGAGCAGGTGGTGGACCTGAACTACAATCCGGTGGTTAAGAAGTACATCCAGATGTATTCTGAAAGAAAAAGAGAGTTGGTTGAAGTTATGCTGGGTTTATCGGCGTATTATTTCCCGATTTTTGAAGAAACCCTCGACAGATACGACATGCCGCTTGAGCTAAAATACATGGCCATTATCGAGTCGGCGCTCAATCCGACAGCACGTTCCCGGGTGGGGGCCAACGGTTTATGGCAGTTTATGTACGGTACTGCCAAAAACATGAAACTCGAAATTACAAGTTTTGTGGACGAACGCCGCGACCCCATAAAAGCAACGGATGCCGCTGCGCGTTACCTGAAACTTTTGTACGATGCTTATGGCGACTGGCAATTGGCGATAGCTGCCTACAATTGTGGCCCCGGAAATGTAAATCGTGCCATACAACGTTCGGGTGGGAAAACCAATTACTGGGAAATATATTACCGGCTCCCGCGCGAAACCCGTGGATATGTTCCGGCATTTATTGCTGCCATGTACACTTTCGAATATTCCAACGAGCACCAACTGATTCCCCGATATCCTGAAATTCCGTTGGCCGTTGATACGGTAATGGTAAGCGATTTTCTGCATTTCGACCAGGTAGTAGCAACAATTGGGATCAACAAGGAGCAACTTCGTGCGTTGAACCCGATGTATCGTCTCGACGTGATCCCGGCCAAAGCCAGCAAACCATATCCTCTGGTTCTACCCAATGATAAAATGCTTGCATTTGTTGGAAACGACACCGCAGTGTTTGCTTACGAACGCGAAAAATATTTCCCGAACAACACCCTTGCCAATCCAACCACAAGTAGTAGTGGTTATTTTGTACCTGCCGATATTAAGGGGAAAGAAAAAGTGGCATACACAGTGAAACCCGGTGATAATGTTGGTTTTATTTCCTCATGGTTTCATGTTCGTACTGCTGATTTGCGCTATTGGAACGATATTCATCGCGATATTATCCGGGTTGGACAGAAACTGGCTGTTTATGTTCCTGAAGGACAAAAAAGCAAGTACGATAAAATTAATTCGATGAATTTTGCAGAAAAGCAGGCATCGGTTGGTAAATCAGTAACGGCTGTTCAACCTAAAAAAGCAGAGCCTGTAGATCCAAATTATGTGTACCACACAGTACAACGTGGAGATACTATCTGGGAGATTGCTCAAAAATACGCCGGTATCAATTCCGACGACATTATGAAACTCAACAATCTCACCAACGATCGTGGGTTGTTTGTTGGCCAAAAATTAAAAATCAAAAGGAAAGGGTAATTTGAAATTACTATTCTGCTTTTATTGGATTTGACTGAATCCGGATCAAATACATAGGTTCAAGTGAAGACTCCCTGGTCCGGGGATTTACAAAATCGGGGCGGATGGTCGACATGCCACGGTGTTTAAAAGAATCAATGGCTTCAATTTGCGGTTCGAAATACATTTGCAGGGTATCTTTTCCTGCTTTGGTGGTAAATATCCAGGAAGTATAATCAGGGTCACGATTAAAATCCCGGATCGAATACAAGCGTTCAGCGCCCGATTTGGTGTAGAAAAATACCTCGTAATAAGGAAATAGATAGTTGTATATTTTGTCGTTTGGCGAGCTCTCTTCATTATAAACCCGGCTTGCTTTAGCAGATGCCTGGTACCCCGAAATTACAGGGAGTGCATGTCCGTTCATGGCAATAAGCAATGTCGCTATCATAATTACCGATGGAAGGAAAAGCCGGTATCCTACCGAGTGTTCGGTTCGAAGAATGAGGATGGAGAAAGCTATACTTGCCAGGAGTATTAACCACAGCCAAACATTTGCAGATGGGAAAAGATAACCGATGATTACAGCAACGAAAACTGCCAAAAAGAAAGGGACAAGTATCTGGATTCTACCCATAAACTTAATGTTCTTTTGTTCTGCTTCCCCCATCTTTACATCAATCCAGTGTGCGATAACAATCATGATTAATGGAACAATAATAAAAATGTAATGGGGCGCTTTCGCCCGGGCAACACTCACAACCAGGAAATATCCCCAAATGGCACCAACCGTAAAATATTCATTTCTTTTAACGCTTTTTTTGAAGTAACTACCGATTTCGAACCAGAAAGCAAACAACATCAAAAAGGTCCAGGGCAAAAGAAGATAAGCCAATGCGTGCAGGTAAAAAAAGTAATCGGTGCTGTTCCCAATGTACGAGCCCGTTATCCGGCCAATATTATTGGTTATAAAAAAGAATTTCAGTCCATCTGTTCCAAATTGTTGGTAAAGGCCCCAAAAAGCCGGGAAACTAATTATAAAGGAAATACAGATTCCGATTAACCATTTGGGATGAAATAATTGTTTGAAATCTCTGGTGAATAGCAAATGTGCTCCAATCGCAAAGGCTGGAACGACAGCCCCTACCGGACCTTTCGAAAGCATGGCAAGACCAACTCCTGCAAATGCCCAGAAAAAGTGCACGTTTCTTTTTGTTTTCAGGTAAGCTGCCAATTGCCAGATTGCCAAAGTGGTATTGGCCTGGAGAACGAGATCGGTGTGGATGTCGGCTGTAAAAAAGAAATATATCCACGATGTTGCGAGCATCAATGCTGCCAGTTGCCCGGTTTTCCTGTTATAAACAATCTCACCCAGTTTGTATGTGAACCAAAAACCTGCAAAGCTGTAAAGTGTCGGAAAGATTTTGAATGACCAGTTGTGAATACCACCAAGTTTCAGCCCCAATGCCGATAGCCAGAACAGCAGCTGTGGTTTTTGTTCGTAAGCTTCACCGTGAATTTTTAAGTGGATTAAGTCGCCACTATCAACAATGTGGCGTGCAATGGCGCCGTATTTGGCGGCATCGCCGGTTAAATCGACAAACAAACCTAATATATATGCAGCCAACAATAAAATGCCGGCATACATCAAACTTATATTTCTGAATTTTGAATCATTCATAATTTCAGCCACTTTCGCAAGACGCCGGTTTAAATTTGGTTATTTGTGCGGATGTGTACGTGTTGTTTAAATCAATTGTGTATTAAATAATCTTTGTGTAGCTGTAATAGGGAGCAAATGTCAGGATATTTATCCTTGCACACGGAATCGCTACTCGATGTTCAATCTTTGCTGCAATGCTCTTATTTCGTTTTCCAGGTTAGTTCTCTTTTTGATCGCTTTCGAAAGTTCAAACGCATCGCGGACAGCTTCCTTGTCATATTTTTCGAGAATGATGTAATAATATTCTTTTCCCAGAAAAACGGCTTTCAGGTTGCGGCCCACATGCTTAGCAATAAATTCAATCACTCCGTTATCCTTGCCGTTCCGGTACGATACTTTTTCCCATTTCGTTTCCATAAAATCGCTGTGATGGTTATCCACACTTCCAAGTGGGATGGAATCAGTTTTTGCATCTTCCCCCTGATCGTAAACCCTGATTCCAAAATGATTCAGCCAGTGATCGCCATGGTAATTGCTGCTCAGGTAAAGGTCGCCACGTTCGTCGAGATGAACCTGTATGTACGAACGGTCCCATGCCCGCTGGAAAGTTTGGCGTTTGTGGATGTATTGTGTGTAACGATCGAATTCGGTTTTCTCTTTCACAAAGTTCTTTTCGAGTGAAATGATTGTTGCATTAAGTGTATCGAGTTGTGTTTCTTTGCGTTCCATCACTTCAAATCGAAGTTGTTTGGCAATATTTTGGGCTGCGTTAACCTGGTAAACTGCCCCGGGATACATTTTCGAAATACTGTCGAGGCGGAGCAAAGCGGCTGTTGTATCTTGTTTTTGAAGGAAAGCATTGGCTTGTTCGATTTTCACTTTGGCCTTGTCTTCTTCCGAAGGGCCGCAGGACACAAACAGGACCACCAGCAGCAGGATAAAATATGGAAAAAGCTTCTTCATGAGTTCATTTTTAACAAAAGTAGTATTTTAGCCTGAGTTGGGCGAAAATGAAAACCAAAATTAAAATAAGTAAGATGAATACCGGTTCAGTTCGGTTTTTTAATGAACATCCTGTAAAAGAACTTTCTTCCGAAAGCGAACTGATACTGGCAGCTTGGAAAATTACGAATGCCGAAAATATCGGAAAGATTATTCGGCTGGCACATAATGTTGGAGCATCGCAGGTTCTGTTTGTCAAAGGAAAGGAAGAACATCGTCCTTCGAAAATAAAAAAGACCGCTGGTTTTTCGTTCGGCCAAATGCCCTGTCGGTGGCGGCTTTTGAATGGCTAAGACAACAAAGTTATTCTGCCTGACACTTGTCTTGTTACTTTAAAATTAATTGAGTCGAATATTTCAGCCGCTTTCATAGATTTTTTCTAAATTAGCCCAAAATCAACGTGCCATGATCACCTTAACCCAATTGGAATATATTGTTGCGGTAGATACGCACCGGCATTTTGGGAAAGCTGCCGAATCGTGTTTTATTACCCAGCCAACTCTTTCGATGCAGATTAAAAAGCTGGAAGAAGACATGGAAATTATCATCTTCGATCGTAGTAAGCAACCACTAATCCCCACTGATGTCGGGGCACGGATTATTGAACAGGCCCGCGTGGTTTTAAAACAATCCGAAGAGATTATCAACATTGTAAAAGACCATAAAAACCAGGTTTCGGGGATGCTCCGGATTGGTATCATTCCTACTTTAGCGCCCTATTTACTTCCTATTTTTATTGGTCAGTACAAAAAGAGATACCCAAATATTTTTATAAAAGTAACCGAGGCTACTACCGAAAATATTGTCACGCTTCTGAATAAAGATTTGATTGATGTAGGGGTGCTGGTTACTCCGTTAAAGGAAGAAAAAATAATCGAAAAGCCCGTTTTTTACGAGGAGATGCTGATTTATGCCAATAGCAATCATAAGTTGCACAACCAAAAGGAAATCACTTTACAAGACATTGCCACCCCCGAAATCTGGTTACTAAGCGATGGTCATTGTTTTCGCGATCAGGTAATTAATCTGTGTAACTATCTTGGAACTGAACAAAGTCAGTTACCATTTCATTTTGAAGCCGGTTCGCTGGAAACGCTGATGAATATTATTGATCGGGAAGGCGGCCTGACCCTGATCCCGGAGTTGGCAAAAGCCACAATGTCGGTTAAACGCGCCTACAACGTAAAGAACTTCACCAGCATCAAACCTTTGCGGGAAGTGAGTTTGGTGTACTCGCGGCATTTTGCCAAACACAAACTCATTAATCTATTATGGAAAGAAATGAAGGAAGTGATCCCAAAAGAATTACAGGATCCGGAACGCGGGACCATTGTTGAATGGCGCTAGTCAAAAAATAGAACGATAACCGGGCTAAAAGCTTCGAATTCACCTGAAAGGGGCAGTTTAGGTTTTGTTTTTTGAGATATTTAATTCGATGAATAAATAAAATTTTTATATTTGCACGCGCAAAATAAAATGGTGGATGTAGTTCAGTTGGTTAGAACGTCGGATTGTGGTTCCGAAGGTCGCCGGTTCAAATCCGGTCCTCCACCCAAAAAGAAGCTTTGAAGAAATTCGGAGCTTTTTTAGTTTACAGAAAGAAACTTCTGTTTCTCGATCCCAAATTTTCGTTAAAGTTTCTTCAAAAACCTAAAATCAGCCGTTGGTGCCTATATTTTTCCTAATTTTCCAACAGTTTTGAAATAGAAATTATGGGAACATTATCACGCAGAAAATTTATAGCCAACGCTGGTGCCGGTATCGCCGGCGCCACAATTTTACCATCAAATGTAATCGCCGGGCTCGGCCACAAACCGCCGAGTGACAAGTTAAATATTGCCGGTATCGGAGTTGGTGGGAAAGGTTTTACTAACCTGAAATACATGGAAACTGAAAATATAGTGGCCCTTTGCGATGTGGATTGGGACTATGCCGGAAGAAATGCACTCCCGCGCTGGTACCGCGCCAGGCAATATAAAGATTTCAGAGAAATGTTCGATAAGCAAAAAGATATCGACGCGGTAATGATTGCAACGCCTGACCATACTCATGCACTCCCTGCCTTAATGGCCATGCGCGAAGGCCTTCATGCTTTTGTGCAGAAACCTTTGGCTCATTCGGTTTATGAATCACGAATTTTGGCCGAAACTGCTCAACGTTATGGGGTAGCAACCCAAATGGGCAACCAGGGAAATTCAGCCGACGGAATTCGTCAGATTTGCGAATGGATTTGGGCCGGCACTATTGGTGAGGTAACGCATGTTGACACCTGGACTAACCGACCGATTTGGCCACAGGGGCTTTCGCGTCCCGAAAAAAGCCAGCGCGTCCCTAAAAATCTTGATTGGGATTTGTTTATCGGCCCGGCTGCTTTCAGAGAATATAATTCAATTTATCATCCATGGAACTGGCGGGGTTGGTGGGATTTTGGTACCGGTGCACTTGGCGATATGGGGTGCCACATTTTGGATCCCGTATTTAAAGCACTTAATCTGCAATATCCTTCCAGCATTCAGGCAAGTTCAACTGCGTTCAACAACGATTCAGCACCCAATGCCGAATTTGTACAATACGAGTTCCCTTCGCGCGACAACCTGCCAAAAGTTTCGATGCCAGGGGTAACAGTAAACTGGTACGATGGTGGATTTATGCCACCCCGCCCTGATGAGCTGATGGGTGGCGAACAAATGGGTGACGACGGGGGCGGTTGTATTTTCTATGGTACCACTGGAAAAATTATGTGTGGTACTTATGCTGCTAATCCGACACTGTTACCAACTTCGGAGATGTCTCATTTTCAGCAACCCAAGAATTCCATCCGACGAATATCCAATGCAATGGAAGGGGGGCATGAACAAGACTGGATACGTGCCTGCAAGGAAAGTAAAGAGTCACGTGTTGAAGCCTCATCCAATTTCAATTATTCAGGACCACTCAACGAAATGGTACTGCTGGGGGTTTTAGCCGTCCGCTTACAAAGTTTGCAGCGCAAGCTATTTTGGGACGGACCAAATATGCGTTTCAAAAACATTCAAAATTCAGATATGCTGAGAATTCTTTCGAAAGATAATTTTGAAGTTGTAGATGGCGATCCTCGTTTCAACAAAGATTTTTCGACACTTCCTGCTTTGGAAATGGCGGAAGAATGGATTCGGCACACGTACAGAAGAGGTTGGGAACAGATTTAATTTCCCCATCTTCTAAGCTGATTCTTCCCTGTTTTTATCTGCCCCATATCGGGCACA
>WOYV01000075.1 GCA_011620585.1 Draconibacterium sp. | reverse complement strand
ACACCAATTGGTTGACTTATAAGATATTGGGGGTTTTCTTGCAGGGACTAAATACCGAAGATAAAATCAGTGTTTTTAGTATTTTGTAAGTATTGATCTTCGGCTTCAAAAAGCTTATATAGAACAGTTTGGCTTATTTCATCATTAGAATTTATAAAATTGTGGGCAATATCTTTAAGTACCATCATTAATAAATCACCACCAATTTTCTTTTCTTCTATCACACTGAAATATTTATGTATAGTAGGTTTTATTGTTTCTGATTCCACGGCCTCGGAAGGATCGGATATAATCATTCTGATTAAACCCGGAGCATAAATTCTTTTTTTCGTTAATTGGGTTAGGTACCTTTTTTTGTATTGTTTGGGAATTATTTCCAATAGATTATTCATCTCAAGTAATTGATCTTTGGAAAATTGGAGCCTGTTTTTTCCCACGTATTCATTCAAAACAAGAATTCCATCATCCTTTAATGCGCCTTTAACTCTTGTTGCTATTTTATCTATTTGTTTAAAATGATGTAATGACGAATGAAATAGCACGATGTCGAAATAATCAGGCCTTAATTGGAGATTGTAAAAATCGGCTTGTTCAAATCTGATGTTTTTTAATCTCTTTTCTATAACTTTTTTATTGGCATTTTCAATTAAGTCAGCAGAAAGATCTATTCCAATAATTTCTCCAAATAAGTTGGTTTCTGCAAATCTGATCTCGCGGTTACCAAGCCCGCAGCCCACAGACAATAATTTCAGGTTTTTCCCTCCTGTAAAATAATTTTCAACGAGATATTTATCAAAAGTCTTTTGAGTATCTCCGGCTATTTTTTTATTTTCTCTTTGTTTAACTTCAGGGATAATCCACCAGTTTGATCCTTCGTATTTTAAAACTCTAAATGTACTTTGTGTCCTTTTATTGGAATTAAAGGTAATTTTACTAAAAAAATATTTTATACCCCTTTGTTTTAACTTTGTTAGTAGTTATAGAAAATCTCCTGCGTTAACTAAATTCATAAAATTACTTGAACTGTTCTATAATAAGGTAATTAAAGGAAAAAGGTAGCAATATTTTAAACAACCTCAATTAAAAGGCTTTTGGTATTAAAAATTTAATTTTCTTGCTGTTTTTTCAATACTGAAATACTGATATCAAAATCGTCTAAATAAACTTCATGCTCGTCATTGTTCAAAATATACAAAGAGATGGTATCACCGGGTGGTAATTCTTCGATATTTATTATTTCGGAAATGCTTACCGGGACCCAGTTTCCGTAAGCTTTTATTTGTTTATCGAAATTTATTCCTTTCCATATCCCGGAAGCAGTTGAAAGCACAAAGCGCACTTCGCTTTCTTCCATAAGCAGTATTTGGAAATTGGCTGAAACAATCAATTGCTTTGCATTTTTGATATCAAGAGTATCAAGCTTGATTTTCAGTGTTGAAGAGTATTTTCCTGGCGATGATGAATAATTCCCGGAATAAACGATTTTATTATTGGATTGAGAATTAGTCCACTTATTATTGTTCCCTTCAAAATCATTTTTCTCTTCCAATATTGTTTTTGTGTTTATTAAAGTATCAATTTTAAAAAACTGAATGTCCAGGGTTTTATCCAGGTAAAGTTTTTCATACCCTTCGGTAACACGGGCATAATAAGGTAGTTGCTGATCACTTAAACTACTTAAGTACCTGGTGTAGTAATTTTTAAATAAATATATCGGGACGTTGTCGGTATGTTCATTTTGGTTGAAATCATCGTAGGAAAGTACTTCTATTCCGGGTTCGTTGAATTTATTCAGATAATTAGCGAGGTTTCGCTGAACAGTATTGGTTAAAACCAGCGCTGGTTTGTCAAGTGCCAAAACAGTTTCTTTAAATGTTTTCTCCTGTTTTCTGAAGTTTACTTTGTGTGCATACATCGCCATTTGAACCAGGTTGATGGACAGTGCAATAAAAAACAGAATAGAAAAAATAATATAATTGAAACGCGTTTTTCTAAACAAGCTGCTAAGAATCAATACCACAATCAACGGAAGATATAATAACCAGGCTGTATTACTCTTAATAACAAGAGCAAAGACAAATACGATTATTGTTAAAACTATCGAACAAACAATAAAATTAAGATGTTGAATATTGTCTTTGATTAATAAGGTTGCAGCTATTCCGGTGATGGGAACGATGAATAAAAAATGGCGTGGATCAAGGCACATCGGAGAGTAACCGGTGGCAGAAATAGTCATGAAGTTGGAAGATAACAACAATACTACTGCAGATAGGATGAAAAATCCGGTTTTTGTTGTAAACAAAAATGTGTTTTTGCTGAATAAGTGTTTCGGAGAAGCAAAAATGAAAAGAAATCCGGTAATCAGAGCATGGCTTATAAAGAGTAAAAGAAGCTGATAGGCGATTCGTTTTAATGTAACCATAAAAGGTTGTTCAGAATAACTGCATTGGTTTAAATAACTGTTTTGAATTATCGCCTGAAACCGTGCAAACGCATTGCCCAAAACGAAATGGTAAAAAACAAAATAAATAAACAGCAAAAGAATAGAGCTTCCGATAAACAGGAGCCAGAACTTAATATCTCTTTTAAGGACTAAATCAACAATAAAAAAATAAGCCAACAGCGGGAATACAAGTATAATATTGCCTTTTGTGTTAAATCCAAGGAATAAAGCCAGTGCTGCGGCAAAAGCATAAACAAAAACAGAGAAAGTTCTTTTTCTGAACTTGTAGATGTAAATAAAAAAAATGCTCAAAAAAGTAAAAAAAGTTACAAATGCATCCGGCATCAGTTTATCAGAATAAAAAAGGCCCCATAAGTTTAAACTGAAAAAGCTTAGCCCGATGGCAACGATCACTGGTTTCTCTTTTTTCAGAACAATGAAAATCAAGAAGAGAGTGGTAATGAAAGCCAGCATCGACGGAAGAGAGGATGCAAAATCATTTATTCCAAACAAACGATAGCTTAATGAAGTAAGACCCAAGAGTGTTATTCGAAAAGAAAAATGATCATGAGGATTGAACTGTCCAAGATTTAAATCGTGAGCCAACCGGGCGTAATGCATATCGTCGTAACCAAAGTGACCAAGGTATCCGACAAAATGATGTACAATAATTAAAAAGCAAAAAAATACAAAAACAAGATATTTATTTTTCTCAAGCCTCATCTTGTTAATTCAAATTTGAGGTACAAGATATTAAATCTAAGACAAGCATAATAAAGAGGTTTTTAAAAATGATATCGGTTTTTAAAAGATATTCATTGTAAAGAAACATTTAAATGATTTTGAAAACCTGCCCGGGGCTTTCATTCCTATTTTGTTTCAAACTAAATTTACAGAAACCAGTAAATTCCGATGGATCAAATTCTTGTGCAACAAATCAATGAACTGCTAGTAAAAGCCGGCGATGCGATTGTGAAGGTGTACCGTAGCAACGATTTTGCCGCCGAAACCAAATCGGACAATTCGCCGGTTACCCGTGCTGATAAAGCTTCGAGCCGGATACTGAATAATGGGCTTAAAAATCTTTTCCCTGGGATACACATTCTCGATGAGGAAACTCATATTCCTGAATTCGAAGAAAGAAGCCGGTGGCCGCAGTATTTTCTGATCGATCCGCTCGACGGTACCAAAGAATTTATAAAACAGAATGGAGAGTTCTGTATCAACCTGGCATTAATAAAAGGAACTTCACCTCAGTTGGGTTGGATTTATCAGCCATTAGCCGAAACCGGGTGGTTTTGCGAAAAGGGAAAGGGTATCGTCGAATTCAGCAAGAATCAGGAAATTAAACAACTTATACGTCCGAAAACAGAGCAGGAAGTGATACGAATTGCAGCCAGCCGATCGTTTTTTATACCACGCGAAGCAGAGCTGATCGAAAAAATCAACCGTCATTTTGAAGTGGAGATTTTGCATTGTGGCAGTTCGAAAAAGCAAGTGCAAATGGTACTCGGGAACGCCGACATGTACCTGAAAGCAGGTCCGTGTTCGGAGTGGGATACAGCGCCGGGGCAGTTGATGGTAGAAGAATTTGGCGGCGCCGTGCTTCGTCACGATTCGTTTGAAACGTTGAAATACAATCGCGAAAATCTTCGAAACCCTCCGTTTATTATGTTGAACCAGCGTCTTAACACGCCTGGTTTTATTGCATTCATGAAAAAAATTATCAGAGAATAAGCCAAAATACTACAGGTTTAATATTTTATTCGTCAGCCGATTTTGTACTACTGTAAGAAAGGCGCTAACTTTTCGGAAAATATACTACAATGAAGAAAAGAATGCCACTTTTGATCGTGCTCTTGCTGGGAGCCATTTTGTTTACTGCTTGTGCCACACATTCGCTTGAAAATGTTACCGGTCTTCCCGGGTTTCTGAAGGGGCTTCTGCACGGCTTTATCCTTTTGTTCAGCTTTATCGGTAGCCTGTTCACCGATTACGAGATTTATGCTTTCCCCAATGCCGGGGGATGGTACGACTTTGGTTTTCTACTTGGCGTGATGATGTTTTTTGGTGGCGGCGGCGCCAAGGCACGTTGTTAACAATTTGATTTTTAGACGGGCTGTTTTTTTCAGTTTCAAACAACATTCTGTGCAAAACTTACGTTCTTTCAGCAAATGAAGCGAAAGGAATATCCGTAACTTTGCTCAGTTTTTAAACAGAAAAAAAGTAAACATGAGAAGAATAACATTCATTTTTGCGGTCCTGATTTTGGCTTTTTCAGCATGCAAAACCATTAAGCAACCGGCACAGTCGGAATATACAAGCGACAACACTACGGCAACAAAAGTTTTTATAGTTCCGGGTTCTGAAACCACTGTAGCCGATAAGCCGGTACAACCTGCAACCAACGATAAACCGATTGCCGTAAGAAAAGAGCAGGTTTCGTTTACCAATGAAGAAGCCAGGACCGAAAACGAAGGCAACACATACTTTGTTATTATCGGTTCGTTCTCGCAACTCGAAAACGCAAGGAATTACCGTACCACTTTGCTCGACGAAGGTTTTACCCCCATCATTTTGCACAGCGAAACCGGTTATTACCGGGTGTGTGTCAACTCGTATAAAAACGAGAATGAAGCCCGCAGCAGAATTACTCAGGTCAGACAGGGTTTCGAAAAATATGCCGATGTTTGGTTATTGATCAAAGAATAAATCAAGGTATTATTTGAATTTTTTAACGCCGCATTTTTGCGGCGTTTTTTGTTTTGCCAATTCCAGATTATTTCCTTAAAGCGGGTCTTTTGTCTCAAAAAGATTTAAAAAATCATAAAATCAAACCTCTTACCCTGCCTCGCGTTATATTAAGAGCGATTATTTAAAATCAATGCTACTTTTGTAATCTTCGAAAGAAGAACAGACTGATTAAGAACGATTGAGATTATGACAACGCAAAAACAAATGCTTCTCGACCAGCGCTATCTGAAAATGGCTGATATTTGGGCACAGAATTCATACTGCAAACGTCGGCAGGTTGGAGCGCTGATTGTGAAGGATAAAATGATCATTTCGGATGGTTACAACGGAACGCCTTCGGGTTTCGAAAACATTTGCGAGGATGAAAATAACAAGACCAAACCATATGTTTTACATGCCGAAGCCAACGCCATTACAAAAGTCGCCAAATCGGGTAACAGCAGCGACGGAGCTACTTTGTACGTAACTTCTTCTCCTTGTCTCGAATGTTCGAAACTGATTATCCAGGCAGGAATAAAGCGCGTTGTATTTACCGAAAGTTACCGGCTCGAAGATGGGATTAACCTCCTGAAACGCGCAGGAATAGATGTGGAACAGGTCGACATTTAAACGGCCGGCCGTCTGATTAAAAAATGAAAACATGAACAAGAAAACAGTAATACTACTTCCTTTACTGATCGCAACTTCTGTTGCCATCGGTATTTTGATCGGGAACCTGCTCAAAAAGAATGCAAGCCCGGTTTATAGCGGAATGGCATTTAATCATCCAAGCAAAATTGCGACTATTCTCGACCTGGTAAAACAAGGTTATGTCGATAGTGTAAATACTGATGAAATTGAAGAGGAAACGATTCCCGATATTTTAAAAGCCCTCGATCCGCATACTACCTACATTCCTGCCAAAGATATGGTTGAAGTTCAGGAAGAAATGCAGGGCAATTTCTCGGGAATTGGAGTTCAATTCTCGATTATGGAAGACACTGTCAGGGTTATCGAAGTAATTTCCGGGGGCCCGTCAAGTAAGGTCGGCATACTTCCAGGCGACCGGATTATAAGCGTTAACGATTCGTTGATTGCCGGCGTGGGTGTAAATAACAATACAGTAATGACCCTGTTACGTGGCCAGAAAAATTCGAAAGTTAATGTGGGGATCCTTCGCAAAGATTACGACGATGAACTGGATTTCGAGATCACACGTGGCGATATTCCGATTTACAGTGTCGATGTTTCGTATATGATCGATCCCGAAACAGGATTTATCAAGGTGAGCCGTTTTGCGAACACAACATACAACGAATTTATAGAAGGAATGCTTAAGCTACAAGCCAATGGGGCCAAAAAAGTGATCATCGATCTCCGCGGAAATCCCGGCGGGTCACTGGTTGGAGTAATCCAGATGGTAGATGAATTTCTGCAAAAAGGCGAACCTATTTTGTATACCCAAGGTGTAAATCAACCCCGGAAAACCTACAATGCAACGGGGCGTAATTCTTTTGCAAACATTGGAGTTTATGTATTGATTGACGAGTTTTCGGCTTCGGCCAGCGAAATTTTTGCCGGGGCCATGCAGGATAATGATCGCGGAATTGTAATCGGACGCCGCTCGTTTGGAAAAGGTCTCGTTCAGGAACAAATTCCGCTGATGGACGGTTCGGCTCTTCGTTTAACCGTGGCCAGGTTTTATACCCCCAGCGGACGTTGTATCCAGAGTTCATACGAAGAAGGAAACGAAGAATATTACAACAATATTTACGAGCGTTTTCATAACATGGAACAGTTGGTCGCTGATAGTATTCATTTTGTTGATTCGCTGAAATACACAACCAAAGGCGGGCGTGTGGTTTATGGCGGCGGCGGAATAATGCCCGACTTTTTTGTTCCGGTGGACACAACCGGAAGTTCGGAATACTTTAACAAACTTTTCCGCAGGGGGCTGATTTATTCGTACGCGTATTCGTATGCCGATGAACATCGCGATGTGTTATCGACATTCACAACGGCCGATCAGTTCGATTCTTATCTCGACAGGCAAAATGCCATGGAAGGTTTTCTGGCTTATGCCGAAGAAAAAGGAGTGAAGAAAGATCCTGCCGGTCTTAAAGAATCGGGAGAGGTAATTAAAACGCAGATGAAGGCTTATATCGCACGTAACATCATCGGGGAAGAAGGTTTTTACCCGATCATAAAGCACATCGACAAAACTTTGTTACGCGCCATCGAAATTTCGCATGATAACCTGCTGGTACAGAATATAATTTCCAACGACAATAGTTCGTCCTTAACCAGGTAGTTGAAACAAGTTTTGTTCAACTTTTCAGAAATTTAAAACTACAGGAAAGTTATTGAAAAAGATAAAAGGGATCGGATCTCTCAGAAAGATCGGATCCCTTTTTTACGACTTTTTTGAGTGTATGTTTTTACTTTGAAATATCGAGCATGCGCTGGATCGGAATTCGTGCCTTTTCGATAACATCCATCGGAAGCGTTACTTCGGGTTGCTCGTATTTTAAACAGATATATAACTTCTGAAGACTGTTTAGTTTCATAAACGAACAGTCGTTACAAGCGCAAGTTGAATCGGCTGAAGGGGCCGGGATAAATATCTTTTCGGGGCAGGCCTTGGTCATTTGGTGAAGGATGCCGCTTTCGGTAGCAACAATAAACTTCTTTGCCTCGCTTTTCTGTACGTAATTTAACAGAGCCGTGGTTGAACCAATGTGTTTCGCCAGTAGCAAAACCGGTTTTTCACATTCAGGGTGCGCAATAAATTCAGCATCCGGATGTTGGTCCATCAATTCTACAATGCGCTCAACCGAGTATTGTTCGTGTACCATGCAGGCGCCGTCCCACAATACCATATTGCGGCCGGTAACACTGTTAATGTAGTTCCCCAGGTTTTTATCGGGGGCAAAAATCAGCTTTTCATCTTTCGGAAAACTTTCAACGACCTGTTTAGCATTGGCCGAGGTACAAACAATATCGGACATGGTTTTTAACGCCGCAGAGGCATTTACATACGTTATTACTTTATGATCGGGATACTGCGCTTTAAAGGCTGCAAATTTATCGGCAGGCGCCGATTCGGCCAGCGAACAACTGGCTTTCAAATCGGGTAAAATTACCTTTTTCCCCGGGTTGATTATTTTTGCAGTTTCAGCCATAAAATGAACACCCACAAATACAATCATTTCAGCATCGGTATTGGCAGCGGCCTGTGCCAATCCAAGGCTGTCGCCCACATAATCGGCAATGTCCTGCAAGGGCCCATCCACATAAAAATGACTTAAGATTACGGCGTTCTTTTCTTTTTTAAGACGATTAATCTCCTCCACCAGCTGCACCGTCGGATCGATTGTTTCATCAATGTATCCTTTTTCCTCCAGCATTCTGTCTATCTGTACCTGTTCCATTTTTTGCTAATCTTAATTTTAGCATTTTAAATTTTGTGTTTTCTCTTTCCCTCTTTTGGGGAGGTCAGGAGGGGCTATAAACGGGGGCAAAATTACGAATTCATTTAAAAAAACAGCCACATCTTTTAATTGTTTGAATGTGAGCATAAAAAAAGCCGCTCGAAAGCGGCTTTTTAAATATTAAAATTTACCCCAAATTAATAGTGGAAGAGTATTACATTTTATTCTGCACTTACGTGGCTGAAATAAATACCACTCATAAGTTCATCTGTTCCGTTATAGGAACCCCTTGTTCCAATTACTGTTAGTGTATCACCAACTTTAATGCCTTTGTCAGCTAACAGGTATTTTCTATCGTCGCCAGTTGCACCATAACCCGGATAACAGCCATAAACCAGGATTTCACTTTGGCCGTCGTTCAAATAAAGATTACCATATGTTTCATTAGTAATCGATGTAATTTCGCCGGTTATCATAAAGTATGTACTGGCATCGTCAGGTTTAGCCAGCACCTCAGCAATAGTAGCAGGAGTTACAGGAATAACGCTCTCCAATACAGCAGAGCCTACTTGTGGAGTTCCTTTATATTCGGCACGTTTTCCAACAAGTGTGATGATATCGCCCTCTTTCAACCCTTTGTCCTGGAAATCTTCAATGCCATAAACATAGGTTTCACCGGAGAAATCCCGCAAGTATAAATTGCCATAGGTAGTATTGGAAATACTGGTAATAACACCTGTCAAACGATATTGGGTATCGCCAACTTCTGCTGCCAGGAATTCAGCAATCGTTGCTTTAATGATTGCTCCTTTTTGACTAAGAGATGTTTCTGTAGAATAGTTTTTAGAACCATCTGTAGTGCGGAATGTGAGCGTAGTTCCACGGTCTCCACCGGTATTGGCAGCTGCATTGAACTTCACAACTACTTCTTCGCCTGCCGATTCAATAGACGAAATTGACAACCATGACTTGGCATCTTCAGGAATATCTACCGATACGCCTTGTCCCTTGCAGGTAAGGTATGCGGTGAATTCACCACCTTCAATAGGAAGCTCTGCGTTTTCTACCGAATCAACTTTCACAAGTGATTTATTGATCTTGATAACTGTTACATTTACCAATTCCACCGTTGTTCCGTAGGTCGTTTTTGGCCCTTGAACAGTTACTTCATCCCCCACTTCAAGTCCTAAACTTAAAAAGTTTCTCTCTGCACCCTTCGCGTCAAGAGTTCCATATATATAAATAGAGCCTGTTTCATCCTCCAAATACCAGTTGCCGTAGGTTGTGTTGGCTATTGCCGTACAAACTCCGGTTACCTGATAGGTCTTGCTGTCAGGTCCGGCAATTACCTCCGCACATGTGGCAGATGCAATTTGCGCCAAACCCTGGATGATGTTTATTCGCTGGGTTTCGCCGCCACACTGAACTAAAACCTCTGCGGTGCGACCATCTATAGCAGATTCAGCCGAGAATGTAAGCGTTGATTCACCGGCGCTGCCAGAGGCTGAAGAGATAGTCAGCCATTCAACATTATTCTCTACTGTCCAGCTATCTTCAGCCATTACAGTAATGGATGTAGAGCCACCATCAACAGGGATAGAAACGTAAGACGACGATACTTGAATTTTATTAAGCAATGTCACTGTTTCTTCATCGTCACAACTTGTCATCAGGGCAAGTATTGCAACGAAAAATGGAAATATTCTTTTTAATTTCATAATTGTCAGAGCTTTTTAATTAGTTGAAAATATATTTGATACCAATAGAAGCGTACCAGGTTTGGCCCAATGAGTAGCTTGGCGTGAATGTTTTAGTATTACCATTGATTGAGGCGGGTGTAGAGAATGTAGCCACACCGTCAGCATCAACACCTTCGTATTTAAGGATACGGGCTTCCGAACCAATTTCCGGGTTCAAATATTTAGCCACGCCCCACTCAGAATTGAAGAAGTTCATCACGTTTTTGATATCAAGGCTGAGTTGCAGTTTGTGTTCGTTATTACCTATATTAAGAGCAAAATCATGTTTATAGCCGAAATCGACGCGATGTACCCAGGGAGAGTAAACGCTATAGGCTTCTGCATACTCGCCTTGTTGATTTTTCAAATAATCAATGGTATGCACATAGTCCATAAAACGAGTTTGATCGTCTGCTGAAACAAAGCGGAACTGATTGTTCGCCACTTCGTCGTCAGTTGGAACATAGATTGCATCGTAGTTGTAGCCGTCGCTATTGATATCATTAACCGTCATAAATGAATAGTTTGCTCCACCGCGCCATCCTTCATAGATAATGCTATAGTGGTTGCCGCTCTTGTCGTGGGCAGTAAGCGATGCCACCAAACGATCGGGTGTGGTGTATTGAGAATTGTGCAATTTAATGTGGTTAGGGCCTTCTACTGTTGGAACGTATGTAAATGCAGATTCTGCATTAGATCCCGGCATCCCGGTTACATCTTTGGCAACTGTATGTGTATAAGCGGCCATCAAGCTGATCCATTCTGCTGGTTGGGCATTAAGTGTGATGTTGCCTGACCAACCATAACCACGGCTTGTATTTTCCAACACAAAGGCCTTTGT
The DNA here is from genome assembly GCA_011620585.1 of Draconibacterium sp. GTDB lineage: Bacteria > Bacteroidota > Bacteroidia > Bacteroidales > Prolixibacteraceae > Draconibacterium. The sequence continues at coordinate 12,031 of WOYV01000075.1, read as the reverse complement.
GGCGGTGCGATAACCGGCAGGATAAATCGGACGATTGTCAACACCGTTGAAACGGGCGAAACCACCTACGGATGGAATACTCCAGTCAGAAATAGAAACACCGTTGATTGTTTTGTTGTAAATTCCTTCTACCGTTACAGAGAACGGGAAAGAAGTTTTGAATGCGTAGTCAACAGCAAATGACGTTTTCCATACTTGCGGCATTTTGAAATTTGGATCAACAGCCGCAATTGCAGAGGGCACTGTTCCATCTTCGGGAGAAATAGTTGAAGGATATCCCAATGATATTAACTTATCATAAAGTGCAGCAATGGTAGCATTTCCGTTAGCATCAGTTACAAGACCGCCGGCAAATTCATCCATTGTGAAACCTTTTTTTGCTGCGTTCGAAGCATTTATTTGTGCCTGATACTGTACCATTCCGCCGTTGGTAGGCATATTGGTAAAGAATACAAGCGGTAAATTACCCGAGAAAAGACCGGTACCTCCACGAACTTTCAAGCTCTTATCGCCAAATGTATCCCACACAAAACCTATGCGGGGAGAGAATATGATATTTACTTCAGGCCATTCTCCTGTATTGATATGACGACCGGAATAATCAATGTCATAGATAGCTTTGTTTGTTATCAAGTCATTATTATTGAAGAAAAGCCCATCTATACGAAGTCCATACGAAAGTTTGAAATTTTCAGTAACGCTCCAATCATCTTGCCCGTAAACCCCAATTTTGTTTGTTCTTATGCGAGCTGCAGGATTGCTCTCTCCATCATAACCATAAGTTAAGTTTACAATTTCAGGAGCTTCTCCGTTTAAGAAGTCATCAAGACTTCTATAGCGATAGTATCCTGTACCGTTACGCATATAAGCATTATCTGCCATCTTATATTCGTAGGCTATTCCACCAATAATTTTATGATTGCCTAAATAATAGGTCATCTCATCTTTAATGTTCAATACATCATTGTGAACACCGTTGTTCCAGGTAAATAGCTCGTAACCTAAAGAGAGGTATGCTTGATCGTCTTTCAAAATGTCGATAAAAGGAAATTCAGTTGAATTTGTTCCGCGAACATCGTCAAGTTTTGAAAATGTTGCCAGGAATTGGTTAGAGATGTTTTCCGAGAAACGGCTATTTAAGTCAAAAGAGAATGAATGAACAAGGTTGTCCATCGAATACATTGAGTTGGCATACGACATTGAGGCCTGTGACATTCTTGCTTCAGACATACGGGTACCTCCGTCCATAGAACTTGCATTTGGAGATGACCAATAAAGGTTTTTTGTGTAGTTATAACGCAAAGCCAGGCGATGTTTATTTGTGATATTCCAATCCAAACGAGCAAGAAGTTTTTTGTTGCTTTCATCTGCAGGGAAATTTGTGTAAGATCCCGTTTCATATCCATATCCATCTCTTACAAAATCAGAAACCTTCTTAAGATCGTTTTCTGTAGTGCGGGAGATATAATTGTCTGGATCAGCAACACCATCAGATGAAGCTCTCCAACGATTGGCAATTGTTGGTGTTTCAACCATTTCAGCGTTTACGAAGAAGAACAATTTGTTTTCGATAATCGGACCGCCTAAAGTGAACCCATATGTTGTATTACGGTCTTTTTCACGTGCTCCTTGTATTTGCATACCATTAACAGCATCCCCGCGCATGTTTTCATTTCTGTGATAAGTATAAGCGCTAGCTTTGAAGGTATTTGTCCCGGATTTTGTAATAGCGTTTACACCGCCACCTATAAAGTTCGTTTGACGAACATCGTATGGAGCGATTACAACCTGTAATTCTTCGATAGCTTCAATAGAAATTGGGTTGCCTCCACCGGGAAGAGCAGAACTCAACCCGAAGTTATTGTTGAAATTAGCTCCATCCACTGTAAAGTTAGCCGTACGGCCATCTGAACCGACAAAGCTCATTCCATTGCCACCATAGGGTGAAAGGCGGGTAAGGTCTGTAATGCTGCGGCTCACTGTGGGCAAATTAGCGATCTGGTCGTTTGTTATATTGGTCACTGCTCCGGTTTTCTCATTGGAGAATTTTGTGCGGGTTGCCGCAACAATAACTTCATCTAATGATGTTGTTTCTTCTGAGAGTACAACATTCATTACATAGTTTTCACCTAAACTCAACGTAATGTTGTTTTGTGTGTATGCACCATATCCAATGAAAGTAACTTTTACAGTATAAGGTCCGCCTACACGCATACCATTTAGGTTGAATCGGCCCTCCATGTTGGTTACAGTACCATAAGTTGTTCCCGAAGGGGTGTGTGTAGCAATCACCGTTGCACCTATCACCGCTCCTTCAGCATCAGTAACACGTCCACCCATACTGGATGTGGTTACCTGTGCTTGCATAATAGTAGCTGATGAAATAATGAGCGCTACTAATAAAAAACAGATTTTTTTAATCATAAATTTGTATTTTAAATAATTATTGAATTATAATGCAAATCTTCAGGTTAAATATTTGTGTTTGAAAAGAGTATAGTTAATTTCTAAGGACGGACACCACCCCTGAGATATGTAACATATAACTGAACCAAATCTAAAGAGGACTTTAACTTTATTCATTCCCTAGATAATCCTGATATTTAGATTCTAAATGCACAGCAAAAAAACCTTTTCTTTTTTTAACTAATATTAATTAGAAGTTAAATTTCGAATAATATTTATTAACTGTTCGCACATTTTTATCCTGCTTAAAATTCATATTAATCGGTTTTATTACCAAACGAATCCAAACATAGTTGTTAAATAAATTAACATAGTTGTCAACAATATTTCACAGGTTTATAAACATTCCGTCGTTCACTTTAATAAAAAATATTTCTCACCATTTTAGTATATTGTTAAGTAAAATAAAGCCTTTCAAAAAAATCTTTTAATTTTCTAAAAAATAAATACCAAATTAAGACACAGATAACCAAACAAATAGCGCTTATAATTTTTAGATTGTTATAAAATAATTAGTACTATGTGTTGCATGGTACTAATAAAATAACATATATTTGTAATGCAAGTAACGATGTTAAGGAAAGTACAGTTCTAAAGAAAGTTCTTTGCGAGTTGTAACGGAAACAAAAAAACATCGTCTTTGAAACAGAACAAGAAAAACAAAGCAGAAAGCAATTGAGCAAAAACAAGAAACAATTAAAACAAGCAAAATGAAAACAAAAAACAATGTTCAGAAAACACTCCTTAGATGGGCAGCAGTATTCGTAAGTTTTATACTGATTAGTTTCACAGTGAGCGCCCAGGATTTTTGGAAACGATTAATTGAAAACAGCAGTTTTGGCAACATTGCCATGGCTATGGTCGAAACCAAAGATATTCCTGCCAAAAGCTCCAATAAAATTTTTGAAGTAGAAAACGAAACAGAAACGAGCCTGGCACTTGAAAACTGGATGACCAACGAATCGGCCTTTTCTGTTCCTTCCATGAACCTGGAACCCGAACTGTTCCCTGAAAATTGGATGTTTAACAAAAATGTATTTCTTCCTGATTCGAACGAGGAACAAACCCTTCAACTGGAAGCATGGATGGTTTCTGAATCGGTTTGGAAAATCTGAAGCGGAATATACCCAATTTAGAGAAAACATAAAATCAACAAGGAATTATTACGAGGGAAACGAAATGAAGATAGAAAACACAAAAGCACAAATGCGGAAGGGGGTACTTGAATACTGTATCCTTCTCGTCCTCGACGGAAAGCCGCTCTACGCCAGCGATATCATTGCAGCGTTAAAAGCAGCAAGAATGATTGTGGTAGAAGGGACGCTTTATCCGCTGCTCACCCGCCTTAAAAATGCCGGATACCTAACCTACAGGTGGGAAGAATCAACCCAGGGGCCGCCACGTAAATATTACGAACTTACCGACGTGGGCCGCAAATTTCTGGATGAACTCGAAGAATCGTGGGGTGAATTGGTAGAAGCAATTGTCACCATAAAAACCAACAAAGGATAACTCGTAACCGGTTAAATTCAAACAAAAAACAAGATGAAGAAGACATTTACAATCAATATAAGCGGGACAATATTTCACATCGAAGAAGATGCGTACGAAGTCCTCCAAAAGTACCTCATCAATTTAAAGAACCATTTTGGACCCGATGATGAAGGGAAAGAAATCATTGCGGATATTGAAGCCCGTATTGCCGAAATATTCAGCTCGAAAACTACCGATGATAAAAACGTGATCACCGTTGATTGGGTAGATGAGGTTATTAAAACCATGGGTACGCCCGAAGATTTTGCCGAGGAAGAAGCAGAAGACGAAAGCATTGCCTCTGAGGCAAAACGCAAGCGTCGTTTGTACCGCGACCCCGACCACCGCGTGCTGGGTGGAGTTTGTGGCGGACTTGGCGCTTATTTCAACATGGATCCGGTGATCCTGAGAATTATTTTCGCAGTGTTGTTCTTTCTTACATCGGGAGCCGCGTTATTGGCTTACCTGGTACTTTGGATTGCCGTTCCTAAAGCCGTGAACACCGCTCAGCGTCTCGAAATGCGCGGGCAGGAAGCAACCGTGAAAAACATCGAAAAATCGATTAAAGAAGAGGTAAAGGAAGTAAAAGAAAGCTATAAAAAGTTCAAAGAATCGGATACCTATTCAAAAGGGAAAAAAACGGTAGACGGCGCTGGCGATGTGGTGTACAATATTTTTAAAGTATTACTGAAAGTATTGGTAATTATTTTTGGAGTATTACTTGTAATTACCGGGTTCTTTGGCTTACTGGGTTTAATTTCGTCGATGGTAATTGGACAATCTTTTGTTTCGGGCTGGCCTTTGTTGTGGAGCCCCGAAGTTCATGTCCCCGATTTCCTGAATTATTTTGTTGAACCCGGAACTGTTACCTTTGGTTTGATCCTGGCAGGTATTTTAACCGGAATTCCTTTGCTGGCAGTTCTGTACATCGGCACGAAAATGGTATTCCGTTACAAATCAAACAATACTGCCATTATTTTAAGCATGCTCGGAATCTGGTTTATTTCGCTAATTGTATTGATTGTGATTTCCGGAACTCAGATCAAACACTACAAAGACCGTTCGTCGATTACCAACAGCGAGGTTGTTTCCTGCGATTCGTGCCAGGCCCTTTATTTAAAGTTGGCCGAAAATAAGTACGAAGATTATGCCGAACTCGATTGGGACATCGAAGATTTTAAAGTTTACGTAGTGGATGGGGAAGAAGTATTTGTTGGCGAACCGCAACTGGATGTGGTACATAGCAGTACCAACGATTTCTTGATCAATGTTAAATATACCTCGCGTGGAAAATCGCGTGAAGAGGCGAAAGAAAACTGTAAGGAAATAGAATATCGTTACAACCTGACGGATTCAACAGTGGTTTTCGATCCTTATTTTTTCCTCGATGAAGATAAAAAATGGAGAAATCAGGAAGTGTATATCACGGTAAAAGTGCCCGAGGGAAAAGCGATTTACTTAAGCGACGATATGGATGATATCATTCATGATATCGAAAACGTGTCGAATACCTGGGTTGGCGACATGGTGGGTAAATACTGGGAAATGAAACCCGAAGGATTGACTTTGAAAGAAAACAAGTAAACAAGAAAATAGAAAGAGGTTGTCTCAAAAGGTAAAAGCGGGTGTCATTCTGAGCGAAGTCGAGGAATCTGCTCTGACAAAAACCGAAACTTCCAAAGGGAACTAAATACCTGGACATTGCTTTTGAGGCAACCTGTTCAAAAAACCATACAAATGAAAACAATCATCACTATTTTTTTTGCGCTGGGTTTAATGCTGTCAACGCTTTTATCGGCAGCACAAAGTAAAGCCGATAAAATTTATGATACCTTCGAAGACCAGGAAGGGATCAGTAGTTTTACATTCACCAAAAACATGACCGATGCCTTTAAAATCGACCTGGGCGACGATAACGAAGAGAAGAACGTAAGCGGAGATTTGCATAAAATCCGATTTCTGTCGTACAACCCTGAAAAAGGTGAAATGAGCCGCGACGCCTTTCTTCGAAAAGCTACTGCCATGTTGCCCTCGTCGTACAAGAAATACGAAGACGATGACTCCGATTCAGACGCCGAAATCTGGTTACTGGGAAATAAAAAGAAATACAGCGAGTTCCATATATTTATTCGGAACGACAATCCCGAAGGAAACAGTTTTATTGTTTCATTTTACGGCGATTTTACGGTAAACGATTTGGATGGACTGAAGGAAACCGGGAAAGGATTTTCGAAAGACTAATTAGCTTACTTGCATTTTCAACACATAAAAAATCAGGTACTTAAGTCGATTTGATTTTGAATTGACACATTAACGGGGGAAGGATTTTAAGCGTCAAAGGGCGATTGAAATCCTTTTCGCGATTTTTGTTAATAAGCTTTTCACACCTACTCATTGATTTACAGAATGATATCTATTTATTCCAAATCTTCCCAATATGGGAAAAAATCCACATTTGAGCATATTTTTTTCACACCCCATTGTTAATTCTTTATTTTTGCACGCTTAAAGAAGAATGCTTCAAATGTTATATTTGTTGCATTAATTAACTGGTTTGGAGTTTGTTTTATTATAAAATGAGTTAGATTGGGAGAACATAATTTTAAGATTATGTATTTCTGTTCGACTATTGATTTTACATACGAACACGTAGTTTGTTGATTGTACTTAATAAAAACCAAAGAACACAGCTTACAACCAGTCGGATTTTTAACGGGTAAAAAAGAATTGTGCAGACAGTAAGAGGTAGGAACATATCTGAACTATCCCCTTCTATCAATGTGGTAAACCGGAACTTGCAAGGCGCGAAAGCGATTTGTGTGTCCGTGCTGTTTCTGTTTTTTTTCGTTCCTGTAATGGTTCGCTGCAAAGATTTTGACGCGAAAACTCGGAGACTAATACAGCCTCTACTATAATAATGGGAAAGGCAAAAACAAATATTATCGTTTTACTCTTTATTCCGGTTTTAACTGGTATATTGTTAGCTGTTTCCGCTTTACCCTCAAAGCTCTATTTTCTTAATTTTATTGCATTCATTCCCTTATTAATCGCTGCCGAAGGAACACTTAAACGAAAAAAACCATTCTTAATCTTTGCTTTGCAATTATTAATTGTGTTAGTTGTGTTTTACTTATGGGTAGGACATTGGGTTTTACAAACAGCAAACCTGGGTTTTCTGATAGGTTTTATAATTGTTTTGCCATTTTTAATCTTGCTTATTCCATATGTTTACTTCATAAAAAAAGGGAACAAATTTGCACCTCTTTATTTTATCTCGGCTTGGTTGGTTGTAGAGCTGATTCAGTCTTTTTCACAAATAGGATTACCTTTTTATAATTTAGGACATAGCCTTGGAGCCAACCCAAAAATTATTCAATGGTACGAATTTACCGGTGCAGCTGGAGGTACACTTTGGATTTTGGCTATTAATTTTCTGGTTTTTTCACTTGGAAAATCTTTGGTAAATGGTCAAAGGAAATGGGAAAAACAAGTTGCTTCGGTTTTTGGAGTATTTGTTGTTCCAATGGTTATTTCAATATTAATTTTCAACAATTTCAAAGAAAAAGGGACAACCGAAGAAGTTTTGATTATCCACCCAAGTACCGACAACCGCGATGTAAAATACAGGATAAACATTTACGAGTTATTAGATATTTATCTGGCAATTATGCAACCGCAATTGACAGATAAAACGGAATATGTTGTATTACCCGAAACTGCCATTACAAATGCCGGTTGGATTTCCGATTACAACCGCAACCTGGTTTTCCAACATTTCCGTGAAAAAACAGCTCAATTCCCCAAACTTAAACTAATTACCGGGGCAATTACTTACGAAGCCATTCCGAATGTCGAAAAAATAAAAAACTACAAAAAAATACCTGGTATCCGCTACTCCGAAAAATACCATACTTGGTATTACACTTACAATGCGGCTCTTCAAATCGAACAAAGCCAAGCCACTCAAATCAGGGTAAAAGAAGGGTTGGTTCCTTATCAGGAATTTGCGCCTTACCCAACAGTATTACCTTATATTTCTCCGGTTGGAATCGACTTCCAGTTTTCGAAGCGGGAAAACAACAGAGAGGTTTTTCGATCTGAAAACAATAAAAAAAAAGCAGCTTTTATTTGTTACGAAGTGGTTTTGGGAAACTTGTTTTACAATGCAGCACGCAAGGGTGCCGAGGCATTTTTTGTATTGCTTAACGAAGGTTGGTACAACGACCCAAAAGTGCCGAAACAGTTTTTACAACTCTCGGTAGTGCGGGCAATCGAAAACCGTCGTAGCATTGCACATAGCTCAAATATGGGAATTTCTGCTTTTATTAACCAACGGGGAGAGGTAATTGCAAGCACAAAAAGTAAAACGCCCGGTTTCCTGAAACAGGAAATAGCTATGAATAAAAGCAAGACCATATATTCAACTATTGGCAATTATATAGGTATTGCGGCTATTTGTATGATGGCGTTAACGGGCATTGGCAATTTTGTGAAAAAGAAATCGTCCACCTTAATTTCTTCTAAGTTATGAGTTGGAAGAAATTCAGACATATCGGGTTTATCTTCGCATTGTTGATTCTATTAGCAAATTTATTGTACGCAGGAACGCCACCAACAGCAAATTTTAATGTAGATATTGCGGCTCCGGTTACCGGGCAAACGATTACTTTTACAGATGCATCTGTTAATAATTCGGGAACGATCAATAATTGGTCTTGGAGTTTTGGAATAGGGGCAGATCCGGCAATAGCAAACTCGAAAGGGCCTCATGATGTTTACTATACAAGTCCAGGGTCAAAAACTGCATCACTAACTGTATCTTGGCCAGCTACTGTGGGATTATTTGGGATTTCTGCTGGTTCGAATACATTTAGTTACACCATTAATGTAACCTGCAACAACCCGACACCAACCATCTCACCAGACCCTTCTTCGGTAATATACGGAGATACACTTAGCTTGAATGGTAGTCCATCGGGCGGGAGCGGTTCATATTTAACTCATGTATGGACAGGAACAGGAGCAGCCTTTTTAAGTTCCATAGATATTGAAAACCCCAACTTTAGTGGCGCCCCCGTGGGGAGCTATACTTTAATATACACTGTTACCGATAGTTATGGCTGTGTAGGAAACGACAATATCACTGTTAACGTCACAAAAAAGCCATTGACAGTTACAGCCGATGATCAAACCAAAGATTGTGGAGAGCTTGATCCAGTGTTGTCTTATCAAATTTCTTCGGGAAGTTTAGTTAGTGGAGACGACTTTTCGGGAAGTTTGACACGTCAGTCGGGAGAGAGTATCGGAAGCTATTCAATATTACAAGGAACTCTAAGCCTTAACTCAAATTATAATTTGTCTTATGTTGCAGGAACTTTTGTAATTGACGATAATACCGCTCCGGTTGCTGATGTTGCCACCCTTTCGGATATTACAGCCGGGTGCGAAGTAACAAGCTTAACCGCACCCACCGCCACCGATAATTGCACGGGTTTAGTCACTGGAGCCACCACTACAACTTTACCAATAACCACCCAGGGAACCACCGTAGTTACCTGGACCTACGACGATGGTAATGGCAACACTTTCACACAAACGCAAAATGTGATTATTGACGATGTGAGTAACCCAACGATTACTTGTCCTTCCGATATCAACCAAAGTGTTGATGCCGGTTTGTGCACAGCCAGTGGTATTTTACTGGGAACACCAATTACCGGCGATAATTGCAGCGTTGCCAGCGTAACGAATGATGCTCCCGTAACCTTTCTGGTTGGAACTACAGTTGTAACCTGGACAGTGACCGACATTGCAGGAAACACAGCAACATGTCCTCAAAATGTGGTCATCGTTCCGGAAGAAGATATTGATATTTCAGTAGTTGCATTAGTCGATTTCTGCCAAAGCGGACAAGCCGGCACAACCACTGTTACCTGGTCTGTTCAATTACTTGCCGGAACTACTGACTGGACTTACGATTACACTATCAACGATGGAAGCACGGATGTGGCCTCTGATACGAGCGTCAGTGCAACAGGAAACATTACGATTTCCTATACCATGAACAATGGCGGCAATGATAAAACATTTACTCTTACCATAACAAACGTAAAAGACGATTGCGGGATTTCTGAAACCGGAACGACTATCCATTCCGAAGAAGTAACAGTAACCGCAGTTCCAACTACAGGAGAAATAATACCGGATTAATTAACAATACAACAATAAAAGCGAAAAACAATGAAAAAGATTTTTACTTACTTAATTGCAACAGCAGCACTGATGATAATCAGCGCAGCAGCAATGGCACAAGGGGGTTTAACTCCTTTTGTGGGATCAACGCATGAATATACGATTACTCCTGAGAGTATTTCAAACACTTTAACATGGAGTGTTGTTGAAGGATCGGGATATACCATTAACTCACAAACAGTAGTAACAACAACTTCTGTAGCGAATATTACTTGGAATACTGCTGGTACTTATACTCTCCAATTTGTTGAAGATGATGGAACCTGTACCACCGTTAAACAAAAAACTGTAATCGTAGGAACCAATACCTTCGATGTGTCGACAACCAATCCAACAGCAACCTGTAATGCTGCCGACGGACAGGTTAATTTTGCCGGAACAACAGCAACCACTGGAGTTACGTTCACGGTTTCGATGGCTACCGGAAATTCAGCTTTCAATCCTGATTGGAATTTTACATTTACGCTGACATCAGCTTCAGGTGCCACAATTTCGAATGTTAAAGTGGGCGCAGCAATTTTGACGGGTTCCGGACCTTATACTGCACCCGATCAAAGCAGTGCATCAGGGCTTGGTTCTGTAACGGTAACTTGCGACGCGGAAGGTGGAATAAATGATCTGCAGGATGTAGTATTAACCATCACTTCCGCGACAGAATTAGCCTACAATACACCCGATGTTGACTCTGATGACTGGATTGCAACACAAACAATAAATGCTATTCCAAATACATCAACCATTACAACAGATTAAAACATTTAACAACATATTATTATTAACACTTTAAAATTTATCATTATGAAAAAGTTAGTCTTTTTATTTGCAGCGGTTTTGTTAACCGCAATCAGTGCAAATGTTTTTGCACAAAGTACAGGGACCACTCCTGCTCCGGGAGCTACACACAGTTATTTTATTACACCAGGGAATTCTGGAAATTCAATCTTATGGACAGTCTGGAAAGGTGATTTATCATCACCAGCAGGTACGGATGCAGTAATTGATGATGCTACTGCAGCAACTACTGGTATTACCTGGGCTTCTGGATTGAATGTTGGTGATTGGTATTACGTTATGGTAGTTGAAACAGATGGGACAATGTGTTCGAATACGAAAGTTTTACCGGTTCAAATTACAGAAAGTGACTTTACCCTTACTTTGACAGCAGCTAATGCAACAGATTGTTACGACGGAGCAGTATCTGTTTCTATTGTGAGCAATGCCCCTGTTTATGATCACGGTAATACAACATTAGTATTTACTGTATCTCCAAATTCAACTTTAGATGGATCATCGTATTCTGGGTACGAATTCGATCTGGACATTACCGTTCCAGCAAACTTCAACGCAACACCTGCTTTCTCCTCTAACGTAATAGACTTTACTAGTGGGAAAGTTAAAACGGATGACAATGCAGATGTAACAATTACTTATACCATTGATAACACGAATACTTACGACAACAGTTCAGCTGCTGATGCTCAGGATTATACTGCAACTGTGGTGATTACGAATGGAAAAACAGTGAACGGTGTATCTGAAAACAATACTGACGACGATAACCAAGATGCAACCGCAGTTTCAAGACCTAACACAAGTGGTATAGGGACCAACTAATAAAGTTTTGATTTAAACTGTTTTAAAACCGATCGGGTAATTGAACGAAAGTCAATTATCAATTCATGCTTTGTGTGATTCTGAAAAGATTGGACATGTTTTTTTAAAAACTGTTTAGTTGAGAACAAAGGCATTTTTTATAATGATATTAAGCCTGCTGGCTGTC
>WOYV01000072.1 GCA_011620585.1 Draconibacterium sp. | reverse complement strand
CCTGCCAGGCCATATTCATCTTCGTTTTCGCCCAAATGGCGTGCTATTGCTCTTAACACAGCTTCTGAAGCCAGGCAATGTTTTAACATATTGTCGGCCTTGATGTGTGTATGAAGCAGTTCAATGGCTTCGTCTCTTGAAATCATCGTTGGTATTTTAGTTTGCTCAAAAATAGTAATAAATTTAGCCTGTAAACTAAAAACAGGCAATGCTTGAAATTGAACGTAAATTTTTGGTCGATGCCAGCCAATGGCATCCCACAACTTCGGGAGAGAAACTTATTCAAGGGTATCTGTCGACCGACAAAAACCGTGTGGTTCGAGTTCGCGTGAAGGGAGAAAAGGCTTTTCTTACGATCAAAGGACGTTCGGAGCGAATCACGCGTACCGAAATGGAATACGAAATCCCGCTGGGCGATGCATTGGTTTTACTTGAAATGTGTCCAGATCATCCTATTGTAAAAACACGCTACAAAGAAAAAGTAGCTGATAAAATCTGGGAAATCGATGTTTTTGAAGAACAAAATACCGGATTGTTGCTGGCAGAAGTTGAACTTCTGGATGAAAACGAAATGGTGGAAATACCTTTGTGGGCAACGGAAGAAGTCAGCACCAACGAACGCTATTTTAATGCTTACCTTTCGAAACACCCCTTTAAAGACTGGGAAAAGTAAAAAATCAGGCTCTTAACAAATCATTGTGAATTGTTAGGCACAAAACTTTTTATACTGAATAACAGAAATACTATTTTTGCGTTTCATTTGAAAGCTAAAAACAAGATCAATGTTTCAACCGGAGCGAAAGTTTTTTTATATTACCCTAATCGGATTATTCTTAACCCAGTTCACCTTTGCCCAAACTGCGATCGATAAAGATGATAATCGGATACTCGAAGACGGTATTCGGGTTCTGCGCAATTACTTTTACAACAATCGGAACTGGCACATTCAGCAAGCCGATTTGCAAAACGATATTACCGGGCTCATACATTTTATTGAAGATGCGCCCATCGACACCATTTTGTTCAACCTCGACCGTGCCCGGCAAAACGACAGTATTTTTGTATATCGGCTTCCCGAAAACGTGGAAGACAGTTTACTTGTCCCGGGCTATACCAATGCTAAACTTGTTCAGCAAGGCATTCAGCAAATTCAGGAAGAATTGCGGCAACACGTACAGAAGAATCCTTATCCTGTGCCGGTGGAAGTGATCGACCGGGCCAAATTGCTGGCGCCCATTGTTCCGGAAGGAAAGGGGATGATTTTGATCTCAGATTCGCTGGCAGCATTCCCAGATAGCCTGATTATTCCGGAAGTAATCCCCGATTCGGTGCTAAACTCGCCCGAACAGTTTAAGCGATTGGTAAAAATCGACAGTCTGCGGAATGCTTTTATAGAACAAAAACGACTCGAATACAACGCGGGGGTCATCATGGAAGCTATTGAAAGAGCCACAAACGATTACCGGGCACGTATGTTCGAAGAGCAGCTTAATTTCAGAATAAAGCGTTACCGCGAATCGGTGGAACTAAATAACTACAGTGTTTTAAGGGCTTATAACGACAGCGTGATGGCAAGTGTAAACGACTCGATACGTGCGGTGCTTGATGTTTTGGGAACCTATGCCGGTTACATCGATTCTACTAAAGTAAGCTTTACTAATCTGCAAGGAGAGAGCAGCGACATTATTCTACAGAACGGCCAGGAGCATTTTGCCCGTATTTGGTTAAAGAACGAACAAAACGACTCATTGTTGGTACTTGTAAAATCGACTGATAAACGCGGGATGCAACTACTGATCAACGATGGGGTTACCTTTTCGCGTTTCACGGAGCGAACTAGCAAGAATTTTGATTTCGAGTCCTTGAAGTTGGATTACAATAAGTTTTCGGGTGTGGGAAAATCTTACGTACTGGAAACACCATGGCGAATTGGCGGCGACGGATCAATCGGTTTTACTCAAACCTACTACGAGAACTGGAAAAAAGGGGGAGAGAGCGCACTGTCGCTTTTGATAATATTAAAAGGTTTTGCGACGTATAACAGCGTCGACGGAAAAATAAAATGGGATAACAATGCCGAAATCAGAAACGGATGGCTACGCCCCGGAGACAAAAGTTCGGAGATCAAAAAAACAGACGACAAACTCGAACTCACATCGCGTTTTGGAGTTAAAGCCGTGGACAAATGGTACTACAGTACCGAATTAACTTTTAATACCCAGTTTTTCAGGGGATACGATTATCCAAAGGCCGATCATCCGGTTCCAAAATCAGCATTCATGGCGCCTTCGAAAACGATTTTTAAAATAGGTTTGGATTACAAACCCAATAACGAATTTTCGTTGTTCCTGTCGCCTTTATCGATAAAGAACATTTACGTACGTGACACAACGCTAATCGACCAAACAAAATATGGTGTGAATATCTATGAAAAAGCTTTTTGGGAACCGGGTCTCAACGCCGATCTGAAATTTAAAAAGCAGATCGCTCCCGACCTTTTTTTCGAGACCAAATACAAAATGTTTATCAATTATAAGGATCCGTTTAAAAAGCTTGATATCGACTGGGAAAATAACCTGCGCATGCAGCTTACAACATACCTCGATTTAAAAATGATGATCCACCTTTTGTACGACGACAATGTGTTGTTCCCGGTGTACGACAATGCCGGAATTCAAGTTGGAGAAAAGGCCAAACTACAAATCGAGGAATTTATTACCATTGGTTTTGTGTATAAAATCAATAAACAGGTAATGCGTTCGCGACGTATCCGTTAGAAAAGCAGATAAAAACCAGCAATCATCAGCGCCCCGTAGATAACACTGGCAATGCCGTTGGTAGTAAAAAAGGCGGCATTTACCCGGCTCAGGTCATCGGGTTTTACAAGCAGGTGCTGGTACGCGAGCAAGGCTATAAAAATAAGCGAACCGATCCATTGCAGGATTCCGGCGGGCATAAGCATCGCAATGGCAAGTACAAAAGCAGCCGAAAATACATGGATCACTTTGGCGGCAGTTAGTGCACGGTTTATCCCAAGTAATGAAGGCACGGATTTTAGTTTCTGGCTTTTATCAAACCCTTCATCCTGTAAAGCGTAAATAATGTCGAAGCCACTTACCCAGAAAAACACGACTGCACTTAAAAGTAAAGGTAGCCAACTGAATTTTCCAGCCACAGCCAGGTAAGCGCCGATCGGTGCAATGGCCAGCCCCATACTGAGCACAAAATGGCACAAGGGCGTAATACGTTTGGTATAGCTATAAAACAGGATCACAAACAGCGCCACTGGAGAAAGGAAGAAACAAAGCTCGTTGATAAACCAGGTGGCCACGATAAATAAAGCCGAATTCAGTACTACATAAAACAGAACCGAGCGGGCCGTCAGTACGCCGGCTGGTATCTCACGGACTGCGGTGCGTGGGTTCATTTTGTCGAATTCGCGGTCGAGATAGCGGTTAAAACCCATCGCGGCGTTGCGCGCAAACACCATACATAACAAAACTAACACTAAGAGCTTAAGGCTCAGTGTTGAAGATGTTTCCTGTAGCGCCATAAAAAAACCAATGAGGGCAAAAGGCAGGGCAAAAATGGTGTGTTCGAATTTTACCAGTCGCGCGTAATTAATCAGTCTTCCCATATTCCGATATTGGTATTAAACCTGCAAAAATAGAAAGTTTTCATTTGAATCCGACGGTCGCATACTTATTTAGAACAGAAGCGCTACATTTGGACAAAACAAATTGAGATGAAGGAAATCAAAAGATATTATACGCTACACGCCGAGCCAGCTGATGTTTACAATGCACTCACCAATCAGAAGATGCTTGAGATTTGGACCGGTGAAGACGCTGTGATGGAGACAGAACCCAACACCGAATTTTCGTTGTGGGGTGGAAGTATCTCGGGGGTTAATTTGGATTTTGAGACTGATAAAAAAATTGTTCAGCAGTGGTTTTTTGGCGAAGAAGCAGAAAATGCATCGATTGTGACCATCAAGTTACATCCCGATAAAAAAGGTACGAGCGTGGAACTCCGGCACACCAACATTCCCGACGATGCCTATGAGAATATTTCGCAAGGCTGGGACGACGATTATTTTGGAGCTCTCAGGGAATTGTTTATCTGATGCACGACGCTACTTACTGGATTAAAAAGCTGAAGCTGCAAAAGCACCCCGAAGGTGGCTGGTATCGCGAAGTGTATCGTTCAACACAGGTGGTAAACACAGCAGGCGGACTTCGACCGGCCAGTACTTCGATTTATTATCTTCTGGCAGGAGATGATTTTTCGGCTTTTCACCGCATCCGGTCCGACGAAACCTGGCATTATTACACCGGCACTTCTGCGATAGAAGTTTTGTGGATCGATAGGGGAGAACTGCGTACTTTCCGGCTGGGAAAGGGCTCCGATGAGGACTTTCAGCAGGTAGTGCCTAAAAATCACTGGTTTGCGGCAAGGTTAACCGATCCTAAAGGTTTTGCACTTGCGGGTTGCACCGTGGCCCCGGGTTTCGATTTTCAGGATTTTGAACTGGCCGACTATCGCTTTCTGGCTGAATTTCCAGAACTGGAAAAACTTGTAAAGGATTTGCCCTGAAGAAATTTAGAATCTACTTTAATCTGAAGAATTCCCCGCGGCTTTGTCGCGGGGTTCCGCTTTTTCTGGCGAGGGGAGATGTCAGGGAACACTTTAAATTCTTGTGGAGTTAACTATCTCAAAAGCATATTTAAA
>WOYV01000104.1 GCA_011620585.1 Draconibacterium sp. | reverse complement strand
TTATGGTGATGAGTTCCTCCATTATGAAATGTAAATTTATCCGGTCAGTAGTGATTTCCATTATAAAAATTTGTGATCTTTATTGAAGATCGTGGCTTTTTGAAAAGAGCTTCAACTGAAAGTTACCATATTGCTCATTTGCTTTTTGTACGTCAAGTGAAAGTTGCTTCGAAGGATTCTTCGTAAGAAGAATTACCTTCACTCCATTTTTCTTCTTCGATAAATGTGTCAACACGGTATCATCAATAAAATTGTCGATGAGTACAATGCTGTGTTTAGCAGAACGGATAATCCTGGAAGCCAGTTCATAGGCATCATAAACCTGACCATCAAAGAAAACTCCCTGCGACGGAATAGTATTGGCTTCAAGCGCCTTGAAAACCTGCTCAATTTTGTGATCAGCTTCAATTTGTTTGCGTTCTATATTCTCGACTCGTTGCAGAAGCCCGCTGTGATGAACAATGAATTTTCGCATCTCCACAAAAGCTCTCATGATCCTTATACTCACCTGAACTGCTGTTTCACTGCGCAATACAGCTGAAAGCATTGCAATACCCTGTTCTGTGAAAGCATAAGGATTGTAGACTGAGTGCTTCAATGATTCGAACCGGTCGCAATTTGCGACCAGTTCATTTTTTTCGCTATCTGTCAACTGAAACCTGAAAGATTCCGGGAAGCGTTCAATATTGCGCTTCACCTGCTCATTTAAGCGTTTTACTTCCACCTGATACATCTCCGCAAGATCACGATCGAGCATTACCTGCACATCGCGAAAGGTGAATATGCGGTTTTCAATTTGTTCTTGCGATATATCCAGCTCCTTGTTCATATCATTTTCCTGATGGATTCCAAAATCTCTGAACTATCCTTATCCAGCGCCTTTATCTCCTTAAGGATAGCCTGGGGAGAGCGCAGTGTAATTTCTTCTTTTGTCATTGTCGATTTAAGGCAGTTCAAACGGGTACAGCGGAACAATTCATCACTACACTTAAGTATTTTGAGTACAAGTTTAGTTAATTTTTCTCAAACTACCGAATTTAATTATTGTTGGTTATCTTTTTACGTTCTCGAGTTATATTGATTTTGCTAATTACATCATCTCCTGTTCTTGTTGTAATGACCATATTTTTATCATCTGAATTTCATTTAATAGTTTTATCTTCCAAATTTTTCGATTTGATTAATCCCTTTCATTTGAATGGATTATCCGATTTAGTGCTATATCTACAATATCTACCAGCACTTTTTCTATTGTCGGGGTGCTTATACCCTACACCAATTGTAATGGCAATTCAGATATTAACAAACGAATGATAATTGCATCGTTGGTAATTATGTATCGTTCGAAATCGGTGAGCGAAGGCAGCAGAAAAACCCGCTTTTGTTTAAATTGCCAGTACCAGGTGTTTGAAGGATAAACTTTTATTCCGTCAAATTTTCCTTCTCCCACTTATTCGTTACATGAAGTCCAGGAAAAAAAAGAATAGAAAAAGTAAATAACTGGATTTTCTCATCACTGGTTATTTTGCTTTTACCAGTTTGTAATCATCCATCGTGACAAAAAAATCATTCATAATCCCGTAAATATCGAACCATTCCCAGATGGTAATTTTTCGCGGATTGTTGAGACGTTCCACCCATTTTTCGTTCATATAAACCGGCGCTGGAATTTCGCGGGTTTCTGCCCATCCATGATTTTTCACTATTGCAACGGCAGCCATATCAAACAACGCACGGCCGGGAGGATCGCCCCACATACCGTATTGGCTGAATAGATTCGCTGAATAGTCGCCAAAATTGGTGAATTCGCCACCGTGTCGCCCGGTAACCGGGGTTTTAACAACCGGTCCTTTCCCGGGCATGCGGTGCAAAATCTGTTCTTTGGTAACCTTAACAGCAGCTGTTCCCGAGGGCTTTCCATTACGTACCGTTACAATTTCAAACGGTACATCCACTTCCAGAATATAGTTCATCGATTCAATGTCCCACTCCTGGTTGTGTTCGCCCGGCTCCGGATAATTGGAACCCAGCCAAACAATCCGCACTTTTTCAGCTATTGCAGGCTCTTTCATCAAAGCCAGTGCAATGTTGGTAAGTTTGCCCACAGGAAGTAAAACCAGCTTTCGATTACGTTTCTTCATAGCTTCCTGTATGATAAAATCTACCGCTTCGTGTCCGTCGAAATCCGGTTCGCCAATGTGGTTTTTAATATCACCGAAAGATCCGTTGGCACCGGTTTTGAGCGGAATTTTACCGTACAAATCGCCACAAAGCTGCATTACACGTTTGGCTTCTTCGTAGTGATCACTCACATCCGATTCTTCGGAATAGCCCGCAGGCGAACTGGTGGCATTCACGGTAACCCCTTCCACTTTAAAATGATCGCCGCTAAAAAGCAGGTATGCCAGTGCGTGCTGGTCATCCACCTCGTTGTTTGCATCGGTGTCAAAAATCACCGGGATTTTGGAACCCTCAGACAAATTACAGGAGCTGATTAAAATAATCAGCATCATTAAAAACGGGATAACTCCGTTTACAAAATCAGCTTTTAAACTTTTTGTTTTCAATGCAATGTATTTTTTTAGTTTGAATTTTTAATGATTACCCTAACGGACCATAGTAACCTGTTTTTAAAACTGTTGATTGCTTCAGGAACCCATCTTACCAGTTCATTGTTGTCCGTTAAAACCGGTAATTTGAATTTTAAACACTAATTCAGGGAATTTGCGCCCTGTTTTTCGTGAGTTTTTAAAAGTAAGCCCCCTCCCATTGAGGAAAGAGCGAGTATTGATCTGTCAGCCCTTTTTGACGAGCCTTGTTTTCTTGCTTCAGCTGCTTGAAAAGTAGCTCAATCTGCCATCTTTTTTTATAAATCTGAGCGATTACTTCTACCGGAAGTTCCATATTGATGTTTCGTGGTTAAAAAAGAAGTTGATAATCAGAGAATAAAAAAATAAAAAAACAGCATATTTTAGCTAATATATCATTGAAAATGATTATCTTAGCACTGGAAACCAAACCATTAAAATATGCTGCAGGACAAAGATATTAAAAAGATTCAAGAGTTGAAAGCGGACTTTACCCCCTCGAGGGTTTCCGTTGATGATATTTTCAACTGCTTCAAGGGGTTGAAGCTAAGTGGAGGTCTTTCTAAGTTTAAAGGGATCTGAGGATGTTCTTCACGGCCATTAATCGAGGGCTTCGTGTGAATTATGTTCTGGTAGACAGCTGGTTTTTGATAACTACGAGTCGAAAGGGGCCCTGTATCGGTCAATGAACGCTGATGTGCTCAGGGAAACGCTTTACAAGCGGTTATGGGGGCTGTTCATTGAATTAGTTTGCGCAGTGTCAGAAACACTCGAGAATGGTCTTGAATTTTTACCGGACACCAGTGTTTTTTTATTCAAATTTCACCTCCATCAGCTGAATTTGCCATCCACCGTCCCATGTTTGATGATGGTTACGACTGGGTATCTTATTTCATTCCGACAACAGGGGGTATTCTTTGTAAAGTCGCAACAAAGAAATGGTCTCACTCCTGAGTTTCGTCCGGACGAATTTCTTCATTTCATCGTCCATCAGTTCTCCGAGACCGAACAGTAACTTCCTGTCTGGAATCGTCTCAAGCAGATTGATACATTCTTGCAGATATTGATCGAGGGGAATTTGCATTCGGTTTTCAACCGTACTCTTGCTAAGGAGAGTCCTTCGCTGCATAAAAAACCAACTGTCAAAAATATCACGGCTGGTAATTTCACTACGATCCAGCAGCGCACATAACTTATGGGCAAACATGTGGGGTGCTTCCATCACTTTCATCTCAATACCCAGCAAATTTTTGATTTCATACCGATCGTTCCACTGTCGATTGGAGATTTCAACTTTCAACTTACGTTCTCCATAGCCATAATTCAAAACAATTACCGGACCATAAAATTTCATTGCCTCATCATCTATACTACCGTATTTCAACAATATTGTGCGAACTTTTTCATACACCTTTTTTTCTATTCCAATATCGAGAAGATTAAAATCGAGATCGACCGAGAACCTTGGCAAATCGTAAAAGAACATGAGCGCTGATCCACCTTTGAAGCCGAGAGAGGAGGCAATCTCTATGTCTGTGTAGATATCTTTCAATATCTGAAGCAGAAAAAATTTGTGTTTGTTGAGATCAACCATTGTTAAGAATTTTATTGACCCGCGCTGTCAATGCTTTTGAATTGTAAATAGGTAACAATTTATAAACAAGGGTTCTGTCCAACGGGATCAGGTTATCGAAATAAAAATCCCCATTCAGGTAAAGTGTGTCCAGAAAAGCCCGTTCAACAGTAGCCTTGTTGATGTTTCGCTCTCTTATTATCCCACTGGTGTCGACCATAATCTCCCCTTTGATCTTGCGATAGGAGAATTTGCGTTCCTCAATTTCAACCGTCCGGCTGAGATAGGAGACGGAAGTGATTCGGGAATCGAATTGAAAAACGACCCCTGCTTCCTGCAAGATATATTCTAACGAGATATAGGAGGGCGTGTAAAGCTTGCATGCCAGTTCTTCGGGATTGTAATCGTTCTTCACATAAATGCCTTTCCGTGGCCTCAGCAATTTACCTCTACCCACGTAATAGTGAATCTTTTTGTTCAGTCTGTTGAAATCACGCTCGCCGACCAGCATGGCAATATCATTCAGCGTAAACACCGTTCGATGATCACTGTATATGCTAAAGATGATATCACTGTTTTGTGAACTGTACATTACAATATTTCGTATGT
>WOYV01000070.1:163632-196321 GCA_011620585.1 Draconibacterium sp. | reverse complement strand
GAACTCAGCTACCGGTGTTCAGACCATTACCGTGAAAGATACCATCGAGCCTACTATTGTAGAACAGGCAACAAATCAGACAGTTCAATGTGGAAACCAAAACATAGAATCGTTGCTCAATGCATGGCTTGAAAATAATGGGGGGGCAGTTGCTGAAGACCTTTGTGGTAGCGTTACCTGGACAAATAACTTTAACGGTTTGGAAAACGGCTGTGGAACAACAGGAAGTGCAACTGTTACTTTCACCGCAACAGATGAATGTGGCAATGCCTCATCTACCGTCGCTACCTTTACCGTGGTTGATAATACTGCTCCGGTAATTACAAGAAGAGCATCTAATCTTACGGTTGAGTGTGATGGACAAAATAATGAGTCACAACTACAAGCCTGGTTGGCAAGTGCAGGGGGTGCAATTGCTTCTGATAATTGCGGTGAAGTTTCATGGCAAAACAACTATGAATTTGCAGAATTTGAAGCCATTTGTTGCAACTCAGGTAGCATTACAGTTGAATTTTATGCTACTGATGACTGTGGTAACATTGCACTTACCGTTGGTACTTTCACCGTGGTGGACGAAGAAGCTCCTACTTTCACCGTACCGGCTGATACAACCATTTTTACAGCCGACAATTGCGAATACGATGCAAGCGTTGAACTCACCGGTAATGTTAACGATGCAGTTGACAATTGTTGTGATGAAGTGGAACTCAACTTCTCGGATGAAGTGGAACAAGGCCAATGTGCCGGAGAATGGATCATCGCCCGTACCTGGGTTGTATCTGATGCTTGTGGAAATACCAACACACAGGTTCAGACCATTACGGTTAAAGACAACACTGCGCCAGTAGTTGTTTGCGACGATCTAACTATTCAGCTTGATTCGTTTGGTGTCGCCAGCATCTCTGCTGAAGACATTGATGGAGGTTCGACCGACAATTGCGGAATCGACACCATGTTTATTGACAAAGAAAACTTCGCTTGCGAAAATCTCGGACAGAACCAGGTGACACTCACAGTAGTTGACAACTGCGGCAATGTATCGACTTGCACAGCAACGGTAACTGTTGAATCAGGCGACGCTGATTGTGGAAATATTCCGTTACAAGCCGTACCAGATAGTGCAACATTTGTGGAATGTCCTGGCAACCAGGTTATTTGGACAACAAACTTATTGGCAAACGATATGGGTATTGCCGATGGAGGAGTTACCATAACTGTTGACAACTTGCCTGCTGAAGTAACGCTTGATTTGGCATCTGGAGAACTGAGTTTCACATCTGATAACATTCAGGATCAAGTTATTGAGTTTGCTTACACCATTTGCTCAAATGCAAATCCGGAAAATTGTTCTTCCGCACTTGTGAGAATTACAGTTCTTCTTGATTCAGACTGTGACGGTGTATCAGATGGAATCGATATCGATGATGACGATGATGGTATTGTAGATGATGATGAAGAATCAAATGTTCTTAATCTAGTGACTCTTGACTCAGATGGTGACGGAATTGTTGACCGCCTGGATATTGACTCAGATAACGACGGAATACCTGATAACATCGAATGGCAGCAAACCACTACAGAAGGTCAGGAAGCAGAAAGAAGAGGTGGCAAAGATAACAGTTACGACTATTATCCTCCTCTTGGCTATGATTCGAACGGAGATGGATGGGATGACCAGTACGATGACGAAGGCGTATATTACGAACCACTTGACATCGATGGAGACGGAACACCTGACTATCTGGACACGGATTCGGATGGTGACGGTATTGACGATGCCATTGAAGGTCACAATGCAAATTTTGATCAGATTGCAGATGTTCTTCCGTTAGGAACCGATGCTGATCACGATGGTTTAGACGATGCATATGATACGTATGATACCAGCGGTGAATGGTTGCACGGACAAAATGCAATAGGGTCAAATGCACCACTGCAGGATGAAGACAACAATGGTATACGTGACTGGAGACAGGAATATTTACCTGATCCAGGGCCTAATCCTGCTAGACCTTGTGAAATATTAAATATTCCGGATGGCTTCTCACCAAACGGTGATGGCTATAATGATTATTTCGAAATTGGTTTCATTTGTGAAGTTGGAGAAGAACTTGTGGATAACTACTTCGAAGAGAAATATCCGGATGCGAAGATTGAGATCTACAACCGTTGGGGCAACCTGATCTATAAAAAAGAGAACTATGGAAATACCTCGAGATGGGGTACGTACGAAGCATGGTGGAACGGCACTTCAATGCACGATCTACAGATCGGTAAGGACAAGCTGCCTGCAGCAACCTACTTCTACATCCTGTACCTGAATGACGGAAGTGATGCGATTACCGGATCAATATTCCTAAATAATTAATTGATTAATTAATGAGTGTTAAATCTGAAAAAATTAAAATGATGAAAGCAAAATTAAATATAATCAAAGGTTTAGGGATTCTGGCAATAGTAATAGCAGCGTTAACTTCCAATGCTCAACAGGACCCGATGTATACACAATACATGTTCAACACGCAAACCATTAACCCTGCTTATGCAGGCACGTGGGAGTCGGTAGGATTCATGGTTCTTGGCCGCCAACAGTGGACAGGCTGGGACGGTGCTCCGCAAACTTATACATTCACCTTCCAGGCCCCGCTCAAAAACGAGCGTGTGGCCCTGGGCTTGAATGTAATAAGTGATAAACTCGGCTTCGAAAAACGTTTCTATGTTTTTGCCGACTATTCATACCTGGTTCCGGTAGGAGAAAAAACCAATCTTCGCCTTGGCTTAAAGGGAGGTTTTACCAACTATTCGCACAACCTGCAGGACCATAATATCCTCGATCCCGGTGACCCTGCTTTTTCTGGTGAGATTTCCCACAGCTTTAAACCCAACTTTGGGGTAGGTGCATTTTTGTACAGTAAAAAAGCATATGTAGGTTTCTCGATACCAAAAGTGGTGAACAGTAACTTCGATACAAATACCGAGAATTTCTCGATCCAGGGTGAATTAAGGCACTATTTCCTGATTGCAGGAGCTGTTTTCGATCTGGGTGAAAATCTGAAGTTTAAGCCTACCGCTTTGACGAAAGCCAGCTTCTCATCGGAATACGGATCACCGTTACAGTTCGACCTTACAGGAAACTTCCTGATCAAGGAAAAGCTTTGGCTGGGTGCCATGTATCGTTCAGGTGATTCCTTTGGGTTTATTGCACAGTTCCTTTTTGCCGAGAAACTTCGAATCGGTTATGCGATTGATTTCTCGACAACGAACCTAAAGAATTACAACAATGGTACCCACGAGGTAATGATTTCGTACGAACTGCGATTTAGAAAAGAGAATGTAATCTCGCCGAGATACTTCTAAAAAATATATTGATGTTGTGTTTTAGGACCCGGGTCCCAGCAAGAGTTGTTGGTTTCCGGGTTTCCTTCTTTTATGCTCCTCCGCCAATGCATCTATTTCAGGAAGACAGCGCCCACATGAAGTACCGGCATGTGTATGTTTCTGAATATCAACTGTTGATTCGGCTCCTTTATGCAAAACCGATTGAATTTCATCTTCCGAAACCAGGTTACAGATGCACACAAGGCGTCGGGGCATCAGCTCAGAATCTTATTTTCAACAAAGACTTTTACTTTACGGTAAATCTGAATAACGGTGTCGTTTTTGGGCAGTGTACCGTATATTTTTTCGAGGTAACGTTTCTCCATCATCAGTTTAAACGATGGTTTGAAGTTAACATCGAAAACCCACGAAAGTTGCATGATTTTTATGTCGGTTTCGTTGGCCACCTCGCTTTTCGAAACCAGGCTACCATTCATTACCTGTTTGGCTACATTCGCCGAAACCACTCCCCCTTTGGGCATTTCCCATGTCAGTGTATGGTTTACTGTTGCTTTTGGATTGGTGTAGTAGTCGGTAATTACTTTCAGGATATCCAGTTTATCGGCATCGCGTAAGATCCGCGCTTGCAAAAGTAAGTTCGAATCCACATCCTTTGGTAATTCCATCTTATTGTGGTATTGAATAGCCAGGAACAAACTGTTCCTTTTGTCTTCAGAAAGTCCATCCAAAAAGCCACGCTCTTTGATCACTTCTACCGAGTAGGCGGCATGATCTACCGAAAGTGAATCATTAAAAGTATTGTATTCAACCAGCTGCCTGAAACGACCAATATCGTGGAAAAGACCCGCCAGATAAGCAATGTATTGCTCTTCTTCGTCAAGATTTAGGCTCAGTGCAATTTTTGCACACAAGTCGGCTACTCGCAAAGAATGATCGTACTTGATTTCGAAATTCGTGCGTTGGTCATCGGTTAAACCCAGAAACGATTCGTAATATTCCCTGAAATTTTCAATTGTGAGGCTAACTACCTTCTCCATACCATTTCATTTAAAGCGCAAATGTAAACATATTGGGTTATTGGCTTCTCTCCGGTCCTGTTATTTTATCAACATTTAGAGATGGCTTTTTGAACGATTGCTGTTTCTTCGATTAAAACATGCGAATGCATTTTAATATTTTCGATCGGATTGGGGAATTTTGCTATTTTTGCACGCGAAATGGTCCCGTAGTTCAATGGATAGAATTTCAGATTCCGGTTCTGAAGATATGGGTTCGAGTCCCGTCGGGATCACCTTACGGGACAAATTCAAATTTGATGAGTTTGTCCCGTTTTTTTTGCTTCCTATTTTATTGTCTATCAACAGAATATATTCCAACGCTTCATTTATTCTTGCGGTTCGAAATTGAAATCCGTCAAATGTAAATTTTTCGGGGAAGACCGGACCAATGATTTTTCTTGTCTTGTTGATGGCAGCTTTTGGCGCAGAATTAACTTTCTAATTGCGATTACATTGCAAAATCGCCGGGTGTTTACAGTTTGGTTTTTACTTTGCTTTTCTCCTGAAATTTCTTAAGCGGTGTATCCGAAAATCGGCTCTGAGCAACCGCATTCAGGTGCGAAAGTATTTTCGTGTTCTTAACGCCGACACAAATTCAAGCTTGCGGTTTTGCGAAAAATCTTCCTCTTCTTTTCTGACGAGCGTATTTCGCGCAAAAAATTTGACATCGGCTAAATACTATTTTCTCATTGCCTATGGGGGTGCGGGGTCGCAAGTTCAAATCTTATGATCCCGACTGATTTAAAATCTAAAAATTGACCATCTCCCGTTTTTGATGTGGACAGCCATTGGCACGCTCCCACAGGATCAGGTGAACACTCTCGTAAAACAATCGGTTGCAGTAACCTGGCAGCCTGGCAATTGATGAAAGCGCTGGGCATTTCAGCACAAAAATACCTGAGCAAGTTTGTTTCCCTTCAGGCCTATTATACCATAGCAGGCCGCGATCTTGAACGTGAACTTATCCCCCTGCTTCTGGATCAGAAGGTTGGATTAATGGTGTGGAGCCCGCTGGCGGGTGGCTTATTAAGCGGCAAATACAGCAGGGATACGGAAACAAAAGAAGGCCGGAGAGTGAATTATGACTTTCCCCCGGTGAATAAAGAAAAAGCTTATGATATTATTGATGTGATAAAAAGTATGGCAGAAAAAAAAGGATCAAGTGTCGCTCATACCGGTAACCGATAAGGATAAAAGTAAAAGTAAATACTCAAAAAAGCCCAAAGCTCATAGCCTTTGGCGCAAGGCGATAAGAATGAACAAATAGTTAATTGTCTGAAAGAATGATTAATGCAAGTCGGAGAAATCGCGGAAGGTGTTAAATTTGTGGGCGTTTAAAAAACCGAGAATAATCTAAAAATTTAAAATACAATAACATGAGACAAAAAATAGTTGCCGGTAACTGGAAATGTAATACTACCGTTCAGGAAGGCGTAGAACTTGCCAAAGCAGTTGATGCGCTGGTTGCAAAAGAAGGAGCTGCCGATGTAGTAGTAGTTCTTGGAACTCCTTTCACCCACATTACAAAAGTAGTTGAAACCGTTAATACAGCTCGTATTGGCGTTGCTGCCCAGAACTGTGCTGCCGAAGCAAAAGGCGCATTTACAGGTGAGGTATCTGCCGCCATGGTAAAATCAACAGGTGCTGAATATGTTATTCTGGGTCACTCTGAACGCAGAGAATACTATGGTGAAACCAGCGAAATTCTGAACAAAAAAGTAAGCTTGGCACTTGAAAACGGACTTACTCCAATTTATTGCTGTGGCGAAGCGCTTGATATCCGTGAAGCCGGAACACACAATGAATATGTGGTGAACCAACTGGAAGAAACTGTTTTTCAATTGTCAGCCGACAATTTCAAAAAAATTGTAATTGCTTACGAACCTATTTGGGCCATTGGGACCGGTGTTACCGCCAGCTCTGATCAGGCACAGGATATGCACGCCAATATCCGTGCGGCAATCGCTGCAAAATTTGGTAAAGAAATTGCCGAAGGTACATCAATCCTTTATGGCGGCAGCGCCAAACCAAGTAATGCCAAAGAACTTTTTGCCAACAAAGATGTTGATGGCGGATTGATTGGCGGTGCGGCTTTAAAAGCAGAAGATTTCCTCGGAATCATCAACGGGTTCTAAAAAAATTAACCGAACTTTATTCGTCTTTTAACGTAAAGTCACTCGTTTGAGTGACTTTTTTTATATCAGAATATGGAGTACAAAAGAATTACCATCGGCATCGTACCTTTTCAGGAATGGCTTCGCGACATTTTAACCTCGCAATTGGCTGAAATTGGCTTCGATAGTTTTGTTGACACCGCTCATGGCTTTGAGGCTTATATCCCTGTAGAACAATGCAATAAAGGCAAACTGAATGCTGTTCTGGATGAATTCTCTGAAGATTTTTCGTTCGATGTAAAATCGGATATGATTGCCGACCAGAACTGGAATATTGAGTGGGAAAAAAATTATTTCAAACCACTGGTAGTTGCCGATCAGTGTGTGGTGCGTGCCCCGTTTCATAACGATTATCCCCGGTTAACGTACGAAATCGTGATCGAACCCAACATGGCTTTCGGTACTGGTAACCATGAAACCACTACCATGATGCTGGAGTTTATTTTACATCACGACGTTATAGGGAAAAAGGTGCTCGACATGGGCTGCGGAACCGGGATTCTGGGAATTATGGCTTCGATGAAAGGAGCCGGTTCAATAACCGCTATCGATATCGATAAATGGAGTTATGAAGGCACGCTTGAAAACGCGCGCTTGAATTCAATTAAAAATATCGAAGTAAAACATGGAGATGCCTCTTTACTTGGAGATGAAAAATACGACCTCATCCTGGCTAACATCCAGCGAAATGTTTTGCTAAACGATATGGCAGCTTACATTTCGGTTCTAAATTCGGATGGAACGCTTATTATGAGTGGTTTTTACAGCGCAGACATTCCTGCCATAAAAGAAAAAGCTGAAAGCCTGGGATTAACCAGTTCGGGTTTCGAGGTACAAAATAATTGGGTGGCGTATTCATTTATGAAGTAGGCAGCGCTTCGTTTCGAGGCAGTTCCCAAATTTCCATATCTCGGATGTTATTTCCATCGATAATAAAACGCAAAGCCGTACAAACTTTGTGAAAACCTTTGTAACCGGCAGCGCCGGGGTTCAAGTGCAGGAAATCGAGCTTTTTGTCGTAAATCACTTTCAGGATATGCGAGTGTCCGCTAATAAAAAGATTGGGAGGATGAGTGTAAATATCGGGTTTTACATAACGTTCGTAGTGTCCGGGATAACCACCAATGTGCGTCATCCAAACATCTACTTCTTCACATTTAAACCGCTGATGAAAGGGATAAACCGTTCGTAGTTTCTGATCATCAATATTACCATATACTCCCACTAAAGGTTTAAAAACAGCCAGTTTATCAGCCGTTTCAAGATCGCCAAAATCGCCGGCATGCCAAATCTCATCTACATTTTCGAAAAAAGCAAACAATCGTGGATGCAGAAAACCGTGAGTATCTGAAAGGAGCCCAATTCGCTTCATTTTAAAAAAATCAGAAGAAGGAAGTCAGAAGTTGAAAGATATTTGCAACTTTGTTTCCTTATTAAACATTCAGTAAAATTCATAAATTGATTGACAAATTAAGGTAAATTTGTTCGCAAGTGAAACTTAAAAAAGTAAATATGATTTTAATAGTAGCAAAATTTACGATTAAAGCAGGAGAAGAAGAAAATTTTCTGGCACTTACCCGGGAACTGGTCAAAACATCGAATAAAGAAAAAGGGTGTGTCGAATACAGCCTTCATAAAGATGTAAAGAAGGAACTTACTTATTGTATGTTGGAAAAATGGAAAGATCAGGCTGCCATCGACGAACACAATAACAGTAGCCATTTTACCAGCATTTTACCACAGATTGGCCAGATTGCGGCAGTGGAAGTTGATATTTACCAACCGGCTTAAATACAACTCATTGAAAAAAATCGTAGTTGTACGGCACGGAAAAGCAGTCCCTTATGGTTATGATGATGATTTTAACCGCGACCTGCAGGATCGGGGGAAGAATGATGCTGCATTGATTGGGAAAGAACTAAATAAACGAAATGTCTTACCCGATCTGATCATTTCAAGTCCTGCTAAACGAGCCATCAAAACAGCGCGTATTTTTGCTGATAATTTGGGTTACGCGATAAATTCGATACAAGAAGAACGGGACATATACGACGGATTAACAACGGGTGAATTTATAGAAATGATCCATAACCTGCCGGAAGACGTCAACACGGTTTTCTTTTTCGGGCATAACCCGGGATTTTACTATTTCGCGGCCAACCTCGTAAAAGAATTCAGAAGCGATATGCCAACCACTTCTACAGTTGGGATTGATTTCGATGTAAAAAGCTGGAAGGAAGTAGAAGCCAGGACCGGTGACATGGCATTTCACCTTTATCCAAAGTTGTTTAAGTAGTTTTTAAAGCTTGCGCGGCTTCTTTTTTGTATGTCCGTCCGATGTTTAGCTGAATCTCATTTACAAAAACTTCGTTCGCGGTAACCCTGGTTACTTTGGAAGTATTTACCACAAACGAGCGGTGAATCCGCACAAAACGCTCAGGCAGGATTTCGGCAATTGCACCAATTTTTTCCTTGCTGGCAACCAGGTTCCTACCTGAACAATGTACCTGTATATAATCTGAAAGACTTTCGATATATAGAATATCGTCGTAAGAAATACGCACCAACTGACGATTTGAAGTCAATTCAAGAAATGAATTTTTGGTCAGCTTATCGGGTTAATTCAAGCCTTCGATGCAATCCAACAAATGAACGGGGTATCTCCTGCTTTACTAATGGGAGGGTTGAAAGTATCGATGATAACTACTTTGTACGGAGCAAGCATTTACATGCTTTCGCTGGTGTTGTGGATTGTTATGGATTACATAGCCAGCCAGAAAGTCGAATAACCAATTATTCAGTTAAACAAACCACGACGGGGTACTCTAAATTCAGTCGTGGTTTTCAAAAACCTATATTCCCGTCCAACACATACATCCCTCAACAATTATCAAATTATTTTCTCCATCCAATTCTAAATTAGATACTAAAAAGATTAGCCTTTCCCTTCTAAAAACCACAGCATCAGCATGGTATCCCGAATTTTTAAATTAGAAGGTATAATTTTAAAGATAAGGCATCAAACTGATTTGCATTTCAACTGTTGAAGGAAGCGAAAACAGTATAAACTTTTAAATAGAAAACATGGATGCATTAATGGCAGCCCGCCTGCAAATGGGAGTTTCGCTCGGATTTCACATTATTTTTGCTTGCATCGGAATGGTAATGCCGTGGTTTATGTTTGTAGCCGAATGGAAATGGTTGCGAACCAACAACCCGGTTTATCTCGATCTGGCCAAAGCCTGGTCGAAAGGTGTAGCTATTTTTTTTGCAGTCGGCGCAGTTTCGGGTACCGTTCTTTCGTTCGAAATGGGGATGTTGTGGCCCAAATTTATGGAACACGCAGGCCCCATATTCGGGATGCCTTTTTCGTGGGAAGGGACAGCATTTTTCCTTGAAGCCATTGCTTTGGGTTTATTTCTTTATGGCCGGAACCGACTAAATAAACGGGTACATCTTTACGCTGGCCTGGTTGTAGGAATTGCCGGGGTTTTATCCGGGATATTTGTGGTAGCCGCCAATGCATGGATGAATGCTCCCGCAGGCTTTGATTGGGTAAATGGCCATGCCGAAAATATCGATCCGGTAAAAGCCATGTTTAACAAAGCCTGGTTTTCACAGGCCCACCACATGACTATTGCTGCTTTTTCAGCCACAGGCTTTGCGGTAGCTGGCGTACATGCAGTGTTGTATCTAAGAAACAAGCTTGAAATACATAAGAAAGCGATTACCATTGCTTTGGCATTTGCGTCGGTAGCGGCCATTTTACAACCATTGAGTGGCGATTTGGCTGCCAAAAACGTTGCCAAACTCCAGCCTGCCAAACTAGCTGCTTTCGAATCGCATTTCGAAACCCAAAAAAAAGCTCCCCTTATTATCGGAGGAATTCCGAACGAGGAAAAACAGGAAATAAAATACGCCATCAAACTGCCCGGATTTTTGAGTTTTCTGGCACATGGCGATTTTAATACCGAAGTAAAAGGACTCGAAGAATTCCCGAAAGAAGAATGGCCGCCGGTACCCATCACACATTATTCATTCCAGATAATGGTAGGAATTGGCATGTTTTTGATGCTGATTGCGGTCATTTTCCTGGCCGGAACGTTTAAATGGGAACACTGGCTGGAAAAAAAATGGTGGCTGAAACTGCTGTTTATTGCCACGCCACTTGGTTTTATTGCCGTTGAAGCAGGCTGGATTGTTACGGAAGTAGGCCGCCAGCCCTGGATTATTTACGGAATTATGCTTACGAAAGACTCGCTAACACCAATGCCCGGGATTCAGTATACGTTTTACACTGTGTCGGCAGTTTATCTGCTTCTGAGTTTTGTTGTAATCT
This sequence comes from Draconibacterium sp., assembly GCA_011620585.1. GTDB lineage: Bacteria > Bacteroidota > Bacteroidia > Bacteroidales > Prolixibacteraceae > Draconibacterium. Next base: position 185,411 of record WOYV01000070.1, on the reverse strand, counting down.
GGCTGCTGAGCCGTCAAATTAAAATGTTACACAAAAAATATCTTTCCAATGGCTGAAATAAATTTATTAATACTGGTAGTTTGTTTGCTCTTGTATGTGATATTGGGAGGTGCCGATTTTGGTGGCGGAATTCTGGAACTGCTTACCAGGGGAAAAGCTGCCGGCATTGTTTCCAAAGCCATCGCTCCGGTTTGGGAGGCTAATCATGTTTGGCTTATTTTGGTGGTGGTAATTCTTTTTGTTGGTTTTCCTACCGTTTATTCAACGGTTTTAACAGGATTACATATTCCGGTGTTACTGGTTTTGCTTGGAATCATTTTCAGGGGCACGGCTTTTACTTTCAGACATTACGACATTGAAGAAGCACGTCCCAAAGCCATCTATTCGATCGTTTTTCAATACTCCAGCCTTTTTACCACTTTTTTCCTGGGAGTTACACTGGGTGGAATCATATTGGGTAAAATTACACTTGATTACACCTACGACTTTTATACGGTATTTGTACTTCCCTGGTTGAATATTTTTGCTGTCAGTATGGGATTCTTCATGGTGCTTCTTTTTGCATTTCTGGCCGCCATTTTTACAGTAAGCGAATTAAACGACGAAAAGCATATAACCTATTTTTCGAAAGTTGCCAAACGTTTGTTGCTCGGACTGGTGCTGGTAGGCGCTTTGGTTTTCGGAGGGGCCCAACTCAGCGGGCATCCTTTACTATCCGAATTTTTGCAATCGCCGGTAAGTTTAATAAGCATTACATTGGCAACACTGGCCCTGCCCTTTTTGTGGCATTTCCTGAACAAGCCAAACCGTACCTTACTCCGATTGATTGCCGGATTTCAAACGACCATGATCGTAACCGGATGGTTTGCCATACAATTTCCTGTTCTAATAAAGTTGAAAGAAGGAATGGATATTACCCTGCAGAACGCGGCAGCTCCGCCCAAAATTCAATTTTATCTTCTGATTGCCTTGCTTTTCGGGGTACTTGTTATTTTCCCTTCAATAGCATATTTGTATAAGGTTTTTAAGTTTAGTAACGACTCAAATGCTATAAATAACAGCTAGTGGTGTTTCGTTGAATTGATTATTTTTGTGAGATAAAAATGAAATCGCATGCAGCTTTTCTTCATCTCTGAAATTAAAGGAAACACCGTAACGCTTGATCCCGATGAATCGAAGCACGCGGCGAAAGTGCTCCGTCTGAGCCAGGGCGACCGCGTGCAAATTGTGGATGGCAAGGGTGGTTTTTACGAAGCAGAAATTATAGATGCCCACCCCAAACATTGCATGCTGACTATTCTCGATAAAAAAAATGAATTCGGGAAAACAACCTTTCAACTTCACATTGCGATTGCGCCCACTAAAAACATCGACCGTTTTGAATGGTTTCTTGAAAAGTGCACCGAAATTGGAATCGATGAAATTACCCCGGTTCTTTCCGAGCATTCAGAACGAAAAGTGATCAAACCCGAGCGCCTTGAAAAGATACTGGTTTCGGCCATGAAACAATCTGTTAAAGCGTATCTCCCACAACTCAACGAACTGACGAGCTTTAAAGAATTGGCTTCGAAATCATTTGATGGCAGAAAATTAATCGCTCATTGCATCGATAGCAGGAAAAAACATTTGAAAGATATAATCAAACCAGGAGAGAATGCGCTTATCCTGATTGGGCCTGAAGGAGATTTTAGCCCGGCTGAGGTTGAATTTGCACTACAAAACGGGTTCGAAGAGATTTCGCTGGGGAATGCCCGTTTACGGACCGAAACAGCAGGGATAGTGGCCTGTCATTTAGTAAATTTAGTCAATGAATAATTTAGTTTTCTTGCTCACTAATTGTATTTTTCGAAAAATTTATGGCATGCGGTACATTCTGTTTTTGTTGCTCACTGCCTTTTTTCTCGCTGGAAATTCACAAAATACCAGCGTAAAAATTGCTCTGGCTAAATATAGCGGAGGCGGCGATTGGTATTCCGACCCTACTGCCCTGCCAAACCTGATTGAGTTTTGTAACCGGAATCTTAAAACAAATATAAATCCTGAACCTTCGACAATAGAAGTTGGAAGTCCCGAGATTTTTAATTTCCCTTACATCGAACTGACCGGGCACGGAAACATTGTTTTTTCGGAAACTGATGCCATCAACCTAAGGGTTTACATGGAAGGCGGTGGTTTTTTACATGCCGACGACAACTACGGAATGGATGAATATTTTAGGCGCGAAATGAAAAAAGTATTTCCCGAAAAAGAATTCGTGGAACTCCCTCCCTCGCACCCTATCTTTCACGAAAAATATAACTTCCCGAATGGCTTACCCAAAATACACGAACATGACAATAAACCACCACAGGCATTTGGAATTTTTATAGAAGATCGTTTGGTTTGTCTGTACACCTACGAATGTGACCTTGGCGATGGATGGGAAGACCCCGATGTTCATAACGATCCTGAAGAGCTTAGGCAGAAAGCCCTCCAAATGGGAGCCAACATTATTTCGTTTGTATTCAACCAGTGAAAGATTGAATGTTGTATAGTCGGAAATATTTGAATTATTAAAGAAAATTTTTAAAGTTAACGATCCCCGTGGCTGGGCCAAGGGGTATTACGCCAACTTCATTTCAGCTAAATCGCTGAAAACCAAATTTTCTTTATTTCACCCCTTTGTCAGCCATAAAAGCTGGCATCTCCCCTCGCCAGGGAAGAAAAAGCAGAACCCCGCGACAAAGCCGCGGGGAATTCTTCAGATTAAACTCTTATCTATTCTGCTCAAATTTTAAGGTCTCGGTAGTAAGATCGCAAACTTCAGTTGGGCCAAAGTATTGGATCGGTCCGGGATAAATAAAGTTGGTGCTATAAGCCCACTCTCCTCTTTTCGATACAAAATACTTATAAGGAGCCCCTTCCAGTTCAACCAGGGCTTTCTGAATCACAGGTTTCATGTGACCGTGACGTTTTTCCATGTTCATCATCATGGTTACCGGCACGCCTCCTGCAATCCATTTATCGGCCGGGGCAGTGGTATTTCGAACCGACGACATGTAGCCTGTTTTCCCGGCTGAAACCAATACCGAAGCGGTGTAACCAAGTGAATAACAGTAGTCGGCGTCGAAATTTGAAGGTGCAGCACAACGTCCTTCGTAACCAAAGAAATGATACTGAGTTCCGAACTTCCCAACATAATGACCAGTATTTTTCATCGCATCCAAACGCGTTTTAACCATTTCTCCTAACAGTTTTTCTGTTTCAATCAGCGATACCTGAACATTTCCATGCGGGTCGCGGTCGAGTGTTAACTGGGTTTTGATTCCAGATGGAAGTGATTTGAAAACCGTTGCTGAGTCTTTGCTCAACTGGCTTTCGATCCACTCGTTACGGTGACTTTTACGCAACATCCTGAATTCCTTTTCGCTTTCTGAACCTTCAGCCAGAAGATCGTTCAGTTCAGAAATAAGAACTTTCATTTCAGGAATAAATTCGATCAATCCTTCAGGAATCAGCGCTACACCAAAACTATCGCCATTTTCGGCACGTTTGGCAACTATTCCTGCCATGTAATCAACAATCTCACTCAAGGTCTGTTTTTTATCGGCTACCTCTTCCGAGATAAGCGTAATATTGGGTTGCGTTTTCAGTGCGCATTCCAAAGCAATGTGCGAAGCCGATCGCCCCATCAATTTAATAAAGTGCCAATATTTTTTAGCTGAGTTGGCGTCGCGTTGAATGTTGCCAATTAACTCGGAATAAACTTTCGTAGCGGTGTCGAAACCAAACGAAGTTTCGATCATTCCGTTTTTCAGGTCGCCATCAATAGTTTTCGGACAGCCGATTACCTGAACCCCTGCATTAATTTTTGCATAGTACTCAGCCAAAACGCAAGCGTTGGTGTTTGAGTCGTCGCCACCAATAATCACGAGCGCATTCAAATTTAAATCTTTGGCAATTTCCAATCCTTTATCGAAATGTGCTTCTTCTTCAAGTTTGGTACGTCCCGAACCAATGATATCGAAACCACCGGTATTGCGGTATTCATCAATGATTTCAGCGGTTAATTCCATATATTTATGATCGACCAGTCCGCCTGGTCCGCCCAGGAAACCATACAATTTACTTTCAGGATTAATTTTTTTAATTCCATCGAAAATACCCGAAATTACATTGTGCCCGCCCGGCGCTTGTCCGCCCGAAAGAATTACACCTACATTAATCGGGGCGCTTTCTGCGGCTGCATCTCCTGGTTCAAAACTCAGAAGTGGCATTCCGTAAGTATTCGGGAATAATGCAGCAATTTCCTTTTGGTCGGCAACCGATTCTGTTTTGGCACCTTCGACCACTTTTGCTGCACCTTGTCGTAACGATTTTGGAAGTTTAGGCTGGTACTTAGCCCGTTCTTTTTGTAATGCGCTAATATTCATGTTTATATTATTTATTGTTTCTCGAAAAGCGAATCAAAAATAAGGGATTTTACCAGTAATAACTCAGTTAAACACTTTAGAGTAAATGATTTAAAGTAAAGTTAAAAGGCCACAGCAGCATTTGTAAATATGTGATCTTCAAAAATATCCTTCCTCCTTCCATCGTTAGTTTACTGGATTAGTTAAAGATTGCCATTTTCTTTGGTTGTATGATTGATATTTTGTATTTATCTTTCTGATGAATCCACAACTAACACTATTTGCAAATGAGGCGTGTAGGAAAAATATTACTGTACATCTTTCTTTCTTTGATTTTTTTGATCGTGTTGTTGACAATCGTTGCCGCAGTATCCGAAAACAAAATTGCTAAACTCGCCATCGAGCAGGCAGGCAAGGCTACCAACATCGGGATTGAGCTAAACGATGTTGAATTCTCACTGATTCGGAGTTTTCCTTTGGCCCGGATCCAATGTAACCAGCTAACAGTGTTAACACCACCAACTTCAGAGACTTCAGGTAACGATACTCTCTTTCATGCCGACAAACTTTTTCTTTCAGTGCAAGTAAAACCATTGATAGATGGCTTTTTCGATGTGCGAAAAGTGGAAGTGAACCAGGCTGTTGCATATTATAAAGTCGATTCAACCGGCATTAGTAACCTCGATTTTCTAAAAGATACAACAGTGCAATCACAATCCGGTTCATCCACTTCTGCAATACATCTTAACCTGAAAGAACTGAGAGTAGAAGATTTAGTTTGTGAATATAACGATCAGAAGCAAAATGCCCGGGCCAGGGTCAATATCAAAAATATGGATTTAACGGGACGGATAAACGACACTGAATATCAAGGAAATGGCGAGCTGTCTGCCGTTTTGTCAGATTGTTTGTATCCCGGTACAAATGCACACCTGATGCAACAACTGGATATTGATTTTAAAGGCGACTATCACAACGACACGCTCTTTATCGATCGCACCAACCTCGTGTTGGATAATGATGCAAAACTTGCCGGTAGCGGAAAACTAGTGTTACAGGATTCAATCTGGGCTAAGCTGATCATTCAGGCCGAAAAGCTCGATATTGGCACGCTTCAGAAATACCTGCCCGGGAAATTGCTTTCAGGTTATGGCATTTCTTCGCTAAAAGGAATGTTGGTGGCTGATGCCAGCGTTCAGGGAAAACTCTTAGGAAAAGAACTTCCGGTGTTTGATGTGGCCTTCAAATTTACAAACGGGAACGTTCAGTATCGGGATTACCCTGCAATTAAGACGATTTCGTTTGAAGGGGAAGCTGATGACGATAAAGAAAATACTTTGGCTGGAACCCAGCTAAAAATCGGACAGCTAAGTTTCGAAACCGATAGCAGCCATTTTTCATTCAGGGGAACTGTAAACAACCTGCTAAAACCCAAATTTAATATTGAATCAAAAGTTGATCTGAAAATCAGTGAATTTGCTTCATTTATTCCCGACTCGCTGGTGCAAAAGCCTACCGGACAGGTTGTGGCCGAGTTTTCGACAAGAGGCGTTTTGCCCGATTCGATATCCAACGAATACATTCATACCATTCTGAACGACACAGAATTAAAGCTCCAACTGATAAATATCGACGCCCGGAAAGATTCAACGCTTGAGGTAAAAAATCTGAACGGAAGCATCGAATACCATCCGGGAACTGTTGCCATTAGCGGGTTAAATGGAAAATTGAATACCGAATATGCCATACTCGACCGTTTCGAACTGGACGCGGCTATTATAGGCGATCCCTTAAAAATTGATTCTTTGGAATGTGAAGTAAGCAGATTCTATGCTAAAATGGACAGCAACACGCTCATCATCGATGGAAGAATAAAAAACCTCAGTCATCCGGAATATGCGATCAGCGGCAGCATCGATGCCAACCTGGCTCAACTTCAGCGTTTTTTGCCCGATTCAATGTTTTCCTCTGTTTCCGGTTCGGTCCATTCTGGGTTTCACTCAGAAGCTTCCATAAACCTCGATTCAATTTCTGATCAGATTATTGATGTGTTGATGGAAAAAAGTGTATTCGATTTAAACATGCAGAATATCCAGGTGACTTCTGCTGATCCGATAATGAACTTCAACGGTCTTTCAGGCCATCTGGATTATAAAAACGATTCATTCCGTATCGATCGTTTACAGGTGAATTACCGGAACATGAATATTGAAATGAATAAATTGCTGGCAAGTCGTGTATATCAAGGAGCGTTTCAGAATAAACCCGTTGAAATTACAGTGGTTGGCGATTTCTATGTCGATACGATTGACTACGAAAATCTGGCAATTTTTATGGATGAAAACCCATCCGAAACTTCTGCTGACAACGATAAAGATACAGCCCGGTACACCTATAAAATTAAGGGGAATTTCCGCGCCGGCCATTTGCAATACGAAAAAGCAAATTTCGAAAATATAAAAACTAAATTCCTTGTAAAAGAAGGTCATTACGTAATCGACAGCATGAGCGCCAATGCATTCAATGGCAGTGCACTTTCCTCGGCAAAAATAGAAATGCAGGCCAACAACGAAATGATAGTTTGGTTTAAAACCGATGTTAAAAACATGGATGTTGTAAAACTGGTTGATGCATTTGGAAATTATCTGGATTACGAGGACATTCAAAAAAACAATATCAGGGGAACTTTGACTTCCGTTATGGATGGGAAAATTGTTATGAAAGATTTTGAACCTGATTATAACGAGTTGTCGCTGAAAGGAGAGCTAACCCTTGAAAACGGCGCTTTGTTTAATGTTAAGCCGGTTATGGAAGTGGAACAAATCTCTGGCGTTGGCATCAAAAATCTGGATAGCCTGTATTTCAGCACTTTAAGTAGTAGCCTTTTCCTTTTTCGCAACAATTTATACATCCCGCGCACCGAAATCAGAACCAGCTCTTTTGATGCGATGTTTCTGGGAATGTACAGTTTTGGTGAAGACTACGCTTACCACATTCGTTTATTTTTAGGGGAAGTACTTTCGAGCAAGTCAAAAGCGAACCTCCGAAAACAAGCCCAGGAAGGAGGCTTTACTGAAGATGATGAAAAAGACCTTACCAAGGGAAGGACATCGATTTATGTTGTATCGAAACTGGAGAACGGAAAAGAAAAAGCGGGATTCGACAACAAGAAAGACAGGTTGAATATGGTTGCCCGGGTAAACCTGCAAAAACAGATGCTTGATATGCGCTTTCACCCTGCGCTGGTTAACTACAAAACTGAAGAATGATATGATGCGCCTAAAAATAAAAGTGTTTGCCTTGTTATTCCTCATCGTTTTGGTGGCCTGCAATAACAAAAAAACAGATCAGAAAGCAATGACAATAAAGAATGTGATTACGCAGCAACCCGGCGATGTTGTTTTTGGTGATGAAGCAGCGCCTGCATCGGTTTTTATGTATGCCAGCTACCACTGCAATTACTGCCGCTACTTTTTTTCACGTACTTTTCCCGATTTGAAAACTAATTATCTCGACAACGGAAAAGTTAAACTGATAGTTAAATGGGTCGATTTTCAGGATAACCCACAGGTGCTGCGAGCCCTGCAGGCGGCCAGCTGTATCAGCAGGTTTGGGACTTACGAAAAATATCACGAATTACTACTTGTTAACCCTGACGTGGTTTTCTCTGAAGATTTTGCTGTATTGGTCGACGATATTATGAATAATAATTCCGAAATTGCCGAATGTATTCTCAGCGATCCGGAATTCGGATATTTGAGTTCGAATGTAAAAGAATTCAGAGCAAATAATTTAAGCGGAACACCAACGTTTATAATAAACAACAAAGGTTACAGTGGTTTTCTATCTTACGATAATTTTGTAAAATTGCTAAACAAAGAATTCGAATTATAAAACACATACAACAATGAAAATCAAACTATTTTTTGCGATAAGTCTAGCCATCCTTCTTCTATCGGGCTGCTCCGAAACTGAATCTGACGAATTTTGTGAAAATTCTTCAGAAATCTGTCCGGTTGATAATTCAACCATCCAGGCAACTGCATGTTGTACTGATCAGGATTGTTATTGGGTATATGAAAACAATAACTATAACTCTGTTGACGCACTTCTTAATGTAGCTTGTCCTGCACCATCGGCCTATTTTGATTTAAATAAAGATTTATCGAATGCAGATATAGAAAATCTACGCGCTCGTTTACAGGCAGTTACCAGCGAGCTGATGATCCAGGCCAGACAGGCGGCTGCTTGCGAATATTAGAAAAGGGCTTTTAGTTAGTCAGGAAGTCCAGAACATTGCCGGCACCGCCGGGATCTTCCACTGCGGTAAAATTCGGTGTATCCACAGCGTTAAATAAGTACTGCTTTTACTAATTCATTACGAGTTGAATGATAAAACCAATAACTGCCATAACCAGAAGAATTGCAATAATTACATTCTGAACCGACTTTATTACCCTTTTTGGGGGTGGTTTCTGCTTTCTGTATTTTTCATATCTACCCATTCTCAGTATCTTTCTTCGATCGTTTTGCATCCACCAATGCTTTGTGTATAATCCATTCAAGTTGGCCATTGATGCTCCTGAAATCATCGGCTGCCCATTTCTCCACTGCCTCCATCATTTCAGGGTTGATCCTTAAAACAAATGTTTTCTTCTTCGACATTTCACTCTTCTCCTTCCATTAGTTTTCTCATAGCATATTCAAATGTCTGCTTTTTCTGAGTGCCGATTAATAATTTTTTTCCGTTCTTAAAATGCAATTGCACACCAATGTTTCCCGAAATAGTGTAAGCCGCACCATATCTTCTTCTCCCCCTGCGCAGTCCATAACCACGATATTCTCGTTTTGCATGGTAGGTTCTTATCTCATATCTTTCGATCTGTTCGGGCACAATCTGTTTCCATTTTCGCATTAAGGGCGGAAACGACAACCAGAGTGCTTTATTGGTTACCTTGGTTTTTAATTTTGATTTAAAGACCACCAGAAAAATGAGCGCTATGATTATTACCGAAAATACCCCGGTAACTGTTAGTCCTTCAGTCGACATTGGCTGATCGCCAAATGGCTTATCCAAAACTACTTGCTGATAAATACCTACAGAAAACAGAATCAAGACCGATAACAAAGAAGCAAGCATAATAAGATAAAGCCACCACTGAGTATAACGTTGTTCTTCTGAAAAAAGAACCTTTTCCATGATGTGCTTAGTATAAAGTTCCTGTGTTTACAATGGGTGTTGCTTCTTTATCTCCACACAAAACAACCATTAAGTTACTAACCATTGAAGCCTTTTTCTCTTCATCCAGGTCGACAATCTTTTTCTGACTCAGCTCGGCAAGTGCCATTTCAACCATGCTTACGGCGCCTTCTACAATTTTATAACGGGCGGCTACAATGGCAGTAGCTTGCTGGCGCTTCAACATAGCCTGTGCAATTTCCTGCGCGTAGGCGATGTGATTAATCCGTGCTTCGATAACTTCAATTCCAGCGATATCGAGACGCTCAACAATTTCGCGTTCCAATTCGTCATTCACTTCTTCGGTGCCATCGCGAAGTGTAACCTTTGCCGATTCGTCTTCAATATTATCATACGGGTACAAACCAGCCAGTTTACGCAAAGCTGCTTCACTTTGGACGACTACAAAATGTTCGTATTCATCCACTCCAAAGGCAGCTTTATAAGTTTCGCTAACCCGCCAAACCAGAACTAATCCAATCATAATCGGATTCCCCAGTTTATCGTTCACCTTAATGGTTTCGCTGTCGAAATTTCGGGCCCGCAACGAAATCTTTTTACGAACGAAGAATGGGTTCACCCAATAGAAACCGTTTTTCTTGAGGGTGCCTTTGTAGGCTCCAAACAACACCATCACACAACTTTGATTAGGATCGACTACGGTAAAACCGATGGCGATTAAAAGAAATACGGGAATTAAAACGGCAGATACAATTATCATTCCCCTAAAGAAACCAAAAACAACCAGAATTAAAATTACCAGTTCCACAAAAAGGAACATGTAACCAGACATACCAGAATATTGCTTTTCCATGACATTAATAAATTAGTGTTTTAATATTAATTTGATATCACTAAATTACAATGTTATTTCGTAAATGTCAATACCCTTATTTAAAAAATATTATTTATAATTTTGAACTAAACACATCCGGTCACTCATTGTTATTAATTGAATTATACAAACACTATGAAATTTATCAAAGATCCAATCAACCAGTTTATCCGTCTCGAAACGTCAAGCAGCATTGTATTATTTGGAACCACTATTTTGGCGCTCATACTTGCCAACAGTCCGTTAAGCGCTGATTTCCTTGATTTTTGGAAAAAATATATCAGTATTGATGTTCCCGGTTTTGAACTTTCCAAACCCTTATACAAATGGATCAACGATGGTTTGATGGCCATCTTTTTCTTTGTGATCGGTCTCGAAATCAAACGCGAGATTCTTACAGGCGAACTCAGCCACATAAAAAAAGCTTCACTTCCCTTGTTCGCTGCTGTTGGTGGCATGATCATTCCTGCCGTATTTTTTAGTGTTTTAAATGCAGGAAATGCAGGTGGAGAAGGCTGGGGAATTCCTATGGCGGCTGATATTGCCTTTTCGTTGGGTATTTTAACCCTGCTGGGGAAACGTGTTCCAATAGGAATCAAAGTATTTTTGATGGCATTTGCCATTATCGACGACCTGGGTGCGGTTCTGGTTATTGCATTTTTCTATAGCACGAACCTCCTCTGGACAAATATTTTTATCGGGCTGGGCATCGTTGCCCTTCTCCTTCTTTTATCCCGGTTTAATTATTATTCGAAATATGTTTTTTTTATTGCCGGAGTACTTGTTTGGGTATTGTTTCTGAAATCCGGAATTCATGCTACCATTGCCGGGGTACTGATGGCGCTTACCATTCCATTGAGCAGGAAAACCGATACACGGTTGTTCTACAAACGCAGCAGAGAATTGCTCGATGAATTTCTTGAAGACTGCAATACTCAGGAAAATAAAACCGTATTAAGTAAAAAGCAATTGCATACCATCGACGAGTTGGAGGAACTCACCGAAACGACTACCTCCCCTCTTCAGCATTTGGAACACACCTTGCACGGTTGGGTTTCGTACCTGATTATGCCTGTTTTTGCGCTTGCCAATGCCGGAGTGATTTTTAATTTCTCAGGAGACTCTAACCTTGCACTTTCACTGAATATCGCGATTAGTATGATAGTTGGAAATGTGATCGGTATTTTTTCTTTTTCGTGGCTGGCAATTAAACTTAATATTGCCGAATTACCTGAGAATGTAAATTTTAAACAACTGGCTGGAGTGTCATTCCTTGGAGGACTTGGTTTTACCATGTCGTTGTTTATAAATAACCTGGCATACACCAACCAGGTTTTGATCGATTCAGCAAAAATGGGAATCCTTCTGGGTTCGCTGGTTGCGGGTACGCTCGGGTACATTTTAATTCGTCTTACAGTCCCGGCGAAGTAACCCGTAAAAAGATTAGGTAATGATTTGAGACGACAAAAGGCACCTTTCGGCGCCTTCGTATTAATTTAAAATCATTTCTACATATCCCGCGTTTTCTGTTTCAATTACTTCGTACGAGCGGGCAAAGTTTAGAATATTTTGTATGGAAGCCTCTGAAGGTTCCATATCTGCGGAAGATTCAAACGTATCAAAATCACGGGCAGGGTCAGTTTCTGAAACCGATTGTTTGCTACTAAATGTATTGATACAATAAATTAAAGTAGAGATATCATGCATAGGCATTTTGAATATATTTTATATCAAAACGCCCTTCGCAACGATTTATTGTGTTAACAATCGTTAAATCATCGTAAGTGTCAGATTCTTCTTTTCAATCAGTTTTCTTAGGTTGATCAGCGCATAACGCATCCTTCCCAGTGCTGTATTTATGCTGACATCGGTTTGATCAGCGATCTCTTTAAAACTCAGGCCCAAATAGTGCCTCATATAAATCACTTGCTGCTGGTCATCCGGCAATTCCCGAACCAGTTCTTTTACCTCGAACAGGATCTGCGAATTGATCATTTCATCCTCTATCGTTCTGTCAGAAAACTTTTGGGAATTAAAAATATCCACTTCGACACTGTCATTCGAAATGGTTCCCTTAAGCTTTTCCTTTCTGAAATGATCGATGATCAGGTTGTGCGAAATCCGCAACACCCAGGATATAAACTTTCCATTTTCGGTGTATCTGCCCTTTTTAAGCGAGCGGATAACTTTTATGAACGTTTCCTGGAAGATATCTTCTGCCAGTTCCTGATTTTTCACGATCAGCACGATATACGAAAATACCCTGCTTTTGTGTCGCAATATTAAAATTTCGAGTGATTCTTGATCGCCTTCAATAAACCGTTGAACGAGCTCATTGTCGTTCAGTGAGTTAAGTTTGAGCATTACCTTCTATTTTTTAAACAAAAAGTAAAATTGATCTATAGGCGATAAAATTTAAGTGTGGTTTAACTATTATTCTAATTTTGTAGATTCAAAAATGAAACAATTTATGGAATAATACAACTTTTTATTCCAAATTATTACAATTCCAGCTAAAATATGCCCGAAAATAAAGTAGTTAAGCACATAGAAATTCAGAATGCCAGGGTTCACAACCTCAAAAATATCAGTCTGAAAATACCTCGAAACAAGTTTATTGTGGTCACCGGAGTTTCAGGATCAGGAAAATCATCGCTGGCTTTCGATACCCTTTTTGCCGAAGGACAACGTCGTTACGTTGAGAGCCTGTCGTCGTATGCGCGCCAGTTTTTAGGGCGGATTAATAAACCTGAAGTCGATTTTATTAAAGGGATTCCACCGGCTATCGCCATCGAACAAAAGGTTAATACCAGAAACCCGCGATCAACCGTGGGAACATCCACCGAGATTTATGATTATCTGAAACTTCTTTATGCTCGCATTGGTAAAACCATTTCTCCGGTTTCAGGCGAGCTGGTTACCCGAAACAGTGTTTCAGACGTGGTTGATTATATCAATTCTTTTAAAGAAGGGACGCGTATGATCATTACCGCCCCACTCGTACCCAAAAATGGCCGTAGTATACTGGAAGAAGTAGAATTGCTGATGCAACAAGGCTTTTCGAGAATTGAGACGAATAATGAGATACTCCGGATTGATGATCTTTTAAAAAGCAATACCGCTGAATTTTGCTCGGGCAATTGTAATCTTGTAATCGACAGAATTACAGTACAACACGATGAAGATTTACAAAGCCGGATAGCCGACTCGGTGCAAACAGCTTTTTACGAAGGTCATGGCGAATGCATTGTTAAAGTATATGTAGAAGATCGGGTGGAAATACAAAAATTCTCGAATCGTTTTGAAGCCGATGGAATTGAGTTTGAAGAACCTTCGGTACATATGTTCAGCTTTAACAATCCTGTGGGCGCCTGCCCCACTTGCGAAGGTTACGGGAAAGTGATCGGTATCGACGAAGACCTTGTGATACCCAATAAATCGTTGTCGATTTACCAGGATGCCATTGCTTGCTGGAAGGGAGAAAAAATGGGTGAGTGGAAAAACCAGCTCATTTATGCCGCCGACAAATTTAACTTCCCGATACACAAGCCTTTTTACGAGCTAAGTGAAGAGCAGAAATTTCTGATCTGGACGGGGAATAAATACTTTGAAGGCTTGAATGCTTTTTTCAAATTTCTGGAAGAAAGCAGTTATAAAATCCAATACCGTGTGATGCTTTCTCGCTACCGGGGAAAAACCATCTGCCCCGAATGTAAAGGTAGCCGGTTAAAACGTGAAGCAGGATATGTAAAAATTGCTGGTAAATCGTTGCAGGAATTGGTATTGATGCCTGTTTCAGAATTAAAGTCTTTTTTCACCGAACTCGAATTTCCTTTTCACGAATATGAGATTGCCAAACGTATTTTAATAGAGATCACTAACCGATTGGAGTTTTTGTGTGATGTTGGGTTAGGTTATCTAACTTTAAACCGGCTGTCATCGTCCTTGTCCGGAGGTGAATCACAACGTATCAACCTGGCTACTTCGCTCGGGAGCAGTTTAGTCGGCTCCTTGTATATTCTCGACGAACCCAGTATCGGGTTACATTCGCGCGACACAGAGCGGTTGATAAAAGTACTCCGCCGCCTCCAGCAAATCGGAAATACGGTTTTAGTGGTTGAACACGACGAAGATATTATCCGGGCTGCCGACGAAGTGATTGATATTGGCCCCTTGGCCGGACAACATGGTGGCGAAGTGGTTTTCCAGGGCAATCACAGCGAACTTGAAAAGAAACCAGAAAGTTTGACAACAAAATACCTGAGCGGAGTTGAAAAAATTGAGGTACCAAAGCAACGCCGAAAATGGGTGAATTCGATTGAAATAGTAGGTGCCCGCGAAAACAACCTGAAAAACATTCGGGTACGGTTTCCCCTAAATACGATGACGGTGATCACGGGAGTAAGCGGTTCCGGGAAATCGTCATTGGTAAGTAAGATATTAACCCCGGCGCTTACCAAAATACTTGGTGGTTATGGCGAACGTACCGGTCATCACGACGCCATTTTGGGCGACTACAAAATGTTGGAAGCTATCGAATTTATCGACCAGAATCCGATCGGAAAATCGTCACGCTCAAATCCTGTGACCTATCTGAAAGCCTACGACGAGATCAGAAAACTATTTTCGGAGCAGCAGGGCGCAAAAATACAAAACCTGAAACCTTCGCACTTTTCGTTTAATGTGGATGGCGGACGATGCGACGAGTGCCAGGGAGAAGGCACCATAAAAGTTGAAATGCAATTCCTCGCCGATGTATATTTGCTTTGCGAAAGTTGTGGGGGTAAACGTTTTAAGGAAGATATTCTCGACGTACATTACCATAACCTGAACATTGACGATGTGTTGAACCTCACAGTAAACCAGGCTATCGAAGTATTCGAAAAAGGCAAATCCTCAACCGAGAAGAAAATTACCAAACGTTTACAACCGCTGCAGGATGTAGGTTTGGGATATATAAAACTGGGCCAATCATCGAGCACATTGTCGGGCGGTGAAAGCCAGCGGGTTAAATTGGCTTCTTTTCTGGCACGGGAAAAAGACGTACCTACCCTCTTTGTTTTTGATGAACCAACAACGGGTTTGCACTTCCACGATATTCGCAAATTGCTCGATTCGTTTAACGCACTAATCTCACGCGGACATTCGATTATTATTATCGAACACAATCTCGAAATCATTAAGTCAGCCGACTGGATTATCGATCTTGGCCCCGAAGGAGGCGACAAAGGCGGAAATCTGGTATTTGAAGGATTGCCTGAAGACCTTGTAAAAATTAAAAATTCATATACCGCAGAAGCGCTTAAAACCAAGCTGGAACATCGGTATTGAAAACATAAAGGATGAGAAATTGTGGAAACCTGACAAATAAAAGAATAGCAGGCACAACCAAAGTACCACTCAATATGATTCTAATTTTCTTCAACTTGATTCTGAAGCATTAAAGGCAAACGTTTCCATTCGCGATAAAGTAAAAAAGCAACCGCCACCGCCGATACTGCATCCGAAATAGGATAACTGATCCAAATTCCGTCGATATTCCAAAACACAGGCAAAAACAACAACAAGGGCAACAAAATTATTACCTGACGGAATAGGGTGGCAAACATCGAAAGGCCTGCTTTCCCAATGGACTGGAAGAAATTGGATGCAACTACCTGAAACCCAACAACAGGCAGGGCCAGTAAAACCAAACGCAAACCATGGCTTGCAATATCATAAAGTGCTTCGCTATCGTTATTGAAAACCTTAATAATGGCGCCTGGAAAACTTTCAATCAATACAAAGGCAAAAACTGAGATTACTGTTGACCAAATTAAAGTTATCCGTAGTGTTTGTTTAATCCGATCAACCGATTTTGCGCCATAATTAAATCCGAGAATAGGTTGAGAAGCCATATTTAGTGCTACAATGGCCATCACCACCAATGTCAGTACCGAGTTAATAATCCCCATAGCTCCGGCAGCAAGGTCACCTCCAAACATGATGAGTTTTTTATTCAGAAGCCCTTGTACAAAACTTCCGGCCACCTGCATCGCAAAGGGAGCCATTCCAATTGCAATTATTTCCAACAGGATCCCCTTGTTAATGCGAATATATTGCAATTTCAATTTGATAACCGAACGCCGGCTTTTTATGAAATGATACAAAACCCAAATCATCAGGACAAACATCGAAATGACAGTTGCATAGGCCGCACCTTTCACTCCCATATCGAGCCAGAAAATAAAAATAGGGTCAAGAATCATGTTGGTTACCGAACTTAACAACGTCGAAATCATAGCGATACGTGCATTTCCTTCAGAACGGATAACATTATTCAGGGAGAAACCTACCACCATAAACAGCACTCCCGCCAAGATGATATCGAGATAATCGTTAGCATACTGGAAAGTTTCTTCGGTAGAACCAAAACTTCTTAAAATAGGAACCTTAAGCGCGTAAGTTACGGCCATTATCAATATGGAAGAAATAATCATCAGCAAAAATCCGGTGCCGAGTGTTTCCTCTGCGCGGTCCATCTGCCTTTTACCCATGTTGATGGAAACATACACGCCGGTCCCGATACCGATCAGCATCCCAAATCCCATCATAATCATCATTACCGGGAAAATAACCGAGATCCCGGAAAGCGCTTCCGCACTAACACCCTGGCCAATAAAAATACGGTCGACGATGTTGTAAAGTGCATTTACAAACACACCTATAAAAGCCGGAATAAAGTATTTTAATATCAGCGGGCCAACATGTCCATCGCGAAGTTCTTCAACTTTTTTCATGAATGCCGCAAAGGTATTGTTTCTTCACAAACATTTCTAAATCGCCTTTGTTTTCGCATTTTTAATAACGTAAATTTGCAGCCATCAATAAAAACATCTGCGATGATTCAGCATAAAATAGAACCAGCCATGCGCGATCGTTTATTCTCGGCAAAAACAGAAATCGTTTTATTGGCTCTCCAGCAAGTAAAAGAAATCGGAAACAAAGCTTATCTGCCATTGCTTTTCGAATTGTTAACGGCAAATCCCGAAGTGGAAATACAAAAAGAGATCCGAAACCTTCTTGCGAATTTAAAAGATAAAGAAGCTGTTCCGGTTTTGGCAGAAGCACTCCAGGAGAAAAAATATAAAACGATCAGAAAAGATATAGCTACCGCTTGCTGGCAAAACGGACTTGACTACAGCTCTTTCATGGAAGTTTTTATTGATATCATCATCGAAGAAGAATTTGATACTGCTTTTGAAGCTTTCACGGTAATCGAGAATTTCGAACATTTTCCACCCGTCGAAGTTCATGAAAAACTGAAGATTAAAATGGCCGGCGCACTGCGAAGAGCCAGCGGACAAAAACAATATCTTTTGGAAGAGTTGCTTAAAATGTCATCCGATTAACGTCGAAATATTGAGACTGATACTCAAAATATCGTGGGCGTTTCTTCTTATTGCCTTGTTTTCGGACCTGAAAGCTCAGAACGAAAGCCCCTTGCAATCATTCTTTAACCATGTAATGTTTAACCCCGCATTTGCCGGGCTCGACCACGAAAGCAATTTCCGGATCGGAGATCAATTCAGCCGGGTCGATTCGGCCAAAGCATATAATTTATTTTACGCCACTTACGACAGCTACTCGGATAAGTTAAAAGGAGGAATAGCCATCTGTTTTCAGCAAGGACTAATTGGAAGCAAAAACATCGGGACCACCGAGCTTGGTTTTACATACGCCGGTATTCCACGCAAAACTGCTAACGGCACTATTCGATTTGGCTTTAATACAAATATTTTATTGGCGACAAAACAGTGGGCAATTTACACACTTGACCGTATCATGGTTAACGAGTTGAATGAACCTAATCTTCCCGGAGAAGAATTAATCAGGTATTTTGTACTAAAACCACGAGTTTCATTTTTATGGGACATGCCAGCATTAACCTGGGGAATTTCGATCGGTTCGAGCCTCAAAACGGACATTGCGGTCCCGACTGTAGAAACGAAAAACCATTTTCCATTCAACGGTTCTTTTTACCTTTCAAAAAATCACGAAGGTTATCACAACGGTCTGCACTCCCGGCCATTTGTTTTTAATCCCGAGTTGATGTTGTTTTACCAGGATGAATATGCAATGGGACGTCTAAACTTATATACCGAATTTACACGCCGTTCGCTTGGGGTTTTTATTCAAAGTAATTTTACCGATCAGGTGTATTCTTTTGGAGGTATTGCAGGTTTTGCCTTCAACAATCTGCGAATCAATCTGAGCGCAGGTGCAGGTATTCCAGGCTTATCTGGCGGTTTTGGATTTACAGGAGAACTGTCTTTGATCCTGAAAATTCCACAGTTTGATTATTCTAAAATTAATCCGTGGCAGCCCCGGTAAGTAAAAATGATTTTGTATTTTGCGCGGCTCATCGCCGGGGTTTATATTTATGAGGATTTTATTATTGATTAGCGTGTTACTATTTTGTTCGCTCATGAGCATTGCCCAGGACCCGGGCTATTCGCAGTTTTATGCGAATCCACTTCATCTGAACCCTGCTTTTGCCGGAACTACTGAACTTCCCCGTTTGGTTGTAAATTATCGAAATCAATGGCCACAGAAAGGGAATTCTTTCACCACCTATTCACTCTCCTACGACTGGATGGCAGGAAAATCAAAATCGGGCATTGGAATACAAGCCTACCACGATCGCGAACCTAATAATGTGACCAGTACCAGTTCAGCCATGTTATCGTATTCATATCACGTTCAGTTAGCCATTGAATCGTTTATTACACTTGGGCTCCAGGGTGGGGTTGTGCATAAGCAGTTTGATTTAAACAGCCTGATTTTCCCTTCAAACATCGATCAGATTTCCGGGGTGGTTAGCGGAACAGCGCCTCTCGACATTTCAAATGATCAAAAAACCTATCCCGATTTTGCCGTGGGCATTGTTGGGCAGCAACGCCAAATATTTTGGGGAGCGAGTGTACACCATCTAACACAACCCAACGAATCGGTTTTTGAAGGGGACCATAAAGGAAAACTTCCGATGAAAGTTACTGTTTATGCCGGTGCACGTACCCGAAAATTGCATCATGGATTATTGTCGCGCGAGTTTACACTTTCCCCAAATATTTTATATCAGCAACAAGGAAGTTTCAAGCAGTTGAATCTTGGAATTTATATGATCGAAAAATCGTTTTTATTCGGTGGGTGGTTACGAAATAATTTGGATGTACGTCCTGATGCATTGATTTTTTTGCTCGGATTTGCACGTGAGAAATTTCAGTTTGGATACAGCTTCGACTATACCATGTCGAAATTATCCAACTATAGTTATGGTTCCCACGAAATTTCGCTGACGTTTTTCATAGGACAAAAAAGTGAAAAACCAATAAGAGACCGATTGTTGATACCAATGATTTAGTGAATTTGTTTTTTACACTCTTCATGTGGCATTTCCCAAGGAACTACATAGTGCTGTTCCATGCTCTCTTTCCTGTTTCTCTCTTTCACCGGATAGCCTTTGAATACCTGGTATTTCTTTGCCATCTCTTCTTTACCTAACCCATCCGTGATTTGCATAGCACCAGTTTTTAAACTATACAAAGTTACGACAGTATGACCCAAATGTCAAGTTAAATAATGGTAAATGAGCTTAAAATCAATATGGAAACTTGTCAGAACAACAAGCTTACCGAACCTTGCTGCACATGTTTTTCCCCGGTAAAATCGGTGTATTGCAACACCCAGGCGTACACCCCGGTTGGTGCAAATTCTGAATTCTCCATTTTCCCGTCCCAACCTGTAGTTGGCGAGTTCGATTCAAAAATCAGCTGGCCCCAGCGATTAAAGACCAGGAGCTTGTATCCTTTTTCCAGTACACCATCGCCATACAAACGAAAAACACGGTCTTCATCGAGGCTGGCATTGGGAGAAAATGCATTTGGCGCAAAAAGCTGATCGAATGTTACGGTGACCTCCTGAAACATGGAATCGCTACATCCAAAATCATTACTAACCTGGAGCATAATACGATAAATACCCATCTCATCGTAGCGATGTCCCGGGCTCATTTCTTTAGAATAAGCGCTGTCGCCAAAATCCCAAAAATAAGAGGCTCCGGCGTGGCTGGTATTTATAAAATTGATTTCAGGATTGGTAATTAAAGCGTCCTGAGGATCAGCAGTGAATTGAGCCCCGGGAACCGGATAAACATTTACCATATTTTCGAAAATGGCAGTATTCTCGCACCCATCGTCAGAAAGTACGGTTAACCGAATATCAAAAAACCCGGTGCTATCTCCCGTATTAGTAAAAATATGCGTCAGATTCTGCTCAGTTGAACTTGTACCATCTGCAAAATCCCAGGAATATGAATGAGCCGGTTTATTTGTGCTTTTTGCCGCAAAACTTACTTCCAAAGGAGAACATCCGGACGAATTAGTATCTGTCACAAAAATATCCGGTTTTACTTTCACCGGCATTGTCATCGAATCCGTGCATCCTTGTTCGTTAACTTTTAACCCAACAGTGCGGTCATCATCCTCAAATCCAAGCGGCATAACCACGCTGTCCAAACCAATTCCCGATTGAAATTCTTCCTGGTTGTAATACCAGGTAAACTCGGTTTCTTCCACAGTATCGTCGGTAAAAACAAGTTGCAGGTTATAAGCGTAACATGTGCTAGAATCGAGATTAAATGAAGCTTCGGGTTGGTTATGAATGCCTATTTCCAATGTATCTTTATACTCACATCCTGAAGCATCCACCATGTCGAGTTGAAAAGAGTATTTTCCGTATTCAAGTACAACAACAGTCGGGTTATACGTTTCCTCGTTGGTAACAACAACCCGCGAATCGAATGGAGTAAGTTTCGTAAGCGGACTTCCGTTTGAAAAATCCAGTGTCAATTCATGCGTCATGCCTCCGCAAAAAAGAGTTTTAACCCGGTTCATATCCAGTTCCGGCTTTTTACTTTCCTTAACTTCTACAAAAGCCACCGCCGAAAGTTTAACCACCGGATCACCGGGCATTCCGCCATATTCAATCAAAAATCCCTGTGGAATATATCCCGGATAATTTGAACCTCCATTAGGCAAGTCGTTCCAATAACCTCTAACTCCGGCACTATACAAAATATGCGCATAATCTTCATCTCCCGAATTATTTG
Organism: Draconibacterium sp.; assembly: GCA_011620585.1. GTDB lineage: Bacteria > Bacteroidota > Bacteroidia > Bacteroidales > Prolixibacteraceae > Draconibacterium. The sequence goes on along the minus strand of WOYV01000070.1, from coordinate 163,797 downwards.
GTTCGCCTGACCCCCAGTGCGAATATTCACCTCCAAAGAGGCTTCCATTTGAGGCACCTGACCAAAAAACAACATGGTCCTCAGCCGGACCATCTACCCATTTCCAGGTGCCTTCTTTTTCTTCATCCGAACCGCCAATCCAACCTGTTCCTTCGGTCTTTGTAT
>WOYV01000070.1:157954-163532 GCA_011620585.1 Draconibacterium sp. | reverse complement strand
CCTTCTTTTTCTTCATCCGAACCGCCAATCCAACCTGTTCCTTCGGTCTTTGTATAAATAAAATCTTGTTCTTCTTTCGACCGAATAGTGGCCAGGTAACCCTGCAAACCATTATAATCCATTGAATCGGCTCGTGAACGGGCGCTTCTCCATGTTATTGATTCTTGTGCAATAAAACGATAAAAATGGCCGGTTGCAGGTAAATAATCGGCGTCGCGAAGACTTATTGAAAACGAACGGATTCCTATAGTCCGGGATGAAGCATTATTCTGATAATACACTTTCGAAACAGCTTCTTCATATTCTTTATCGCTGCCAATCCCACTTATTTCGAGTGTGCCTGCGCCAACATTCCAATTATATTGAAACGAGCCAACCCGATCGAAAACCAGAACATCCTCACCTTGCCGGTAACCGGCAATTGAAATTTTCATACCCTCGGCTTTCTCATCTACCTGAATATTCTGGATAGAAATGGCAGAAGCCACAGCAACGGGATCAGAACAATACTGAACAGGATCGGGATTTGGATTTTCGATAACCGGAACCTTGTTTTGCCCCAAAAGAAAACCGGCATTTCCGAGCAAAGACAAAAATAAGACCAGAAATGCCGGTTGTTTTAACTTCATATATTGGAGTTTATCTTCTTCCTGAGAAGTATTTCATAAATTGTGAACGCTCGTACATAAGCGGATCAGGAATATTTTTATAAGACAAACGTCCCCTGAAATCTTCGATTTTTTTAAAGTTCCATTTTTTCATAAAAGTTGTTAGTTCTTCCAGCATAGTAGTTACTGTTTTCGAACCATTGATGTACAAAGTTGAACACAGTTGGGCCACCTGAGCGCCGGCCAGCAGTTGTTTAATCACGGCATCGCCATTGTGAATACCCGTGGAAGCCGCAATGTCGAGTTGGTTAACTGCCGACGATACAATCCCCACCCAGCGCAGCGAACGGCGCAAATCGGCAGGCGAACTAAATACTTCCGACGAAGTTAATTCCAGCGTTTCCAAGTTGATATCGGGTTCATAAAAGCGATTGAACATTACAATTCCGGCTGCACCACTGGCTTTCAGTTTATCGGCCATCCCGATAATGTTGCTGTGGTGAACTCCAAATTTCACTGAAACCGGAATGCTGACCTCCATTTTTACCTTTCTCAGCACATCCACGTATAATTGCTCCACGATCCCCGGTTTTTCGTTCCGGTCGGTGGGCAGGTAAAAAACATTCAACTCGATAGCATCGGCGCCGGCTTCTTCAAATTCTTTGGCAAAAGTGGTCCATTCGGCCGACGACACACAGTTTATACTGGCTATCACAGGAACATCCACTGCTTCCTTGGCTTTTTTTATCAGTTCGAGGTGTTTCACCATTGTATTGTTGCGCAAGTAATTTTTTATGTAATCCTCGGCTTCGGGATAAGTGTTGTTCGACTGGTTTTTCAGCATGCTGCTGACTTCGTTGTTGATCTGTTCTTCAAAAATCGATTTCAGAACAATGGCGCCAATCCCGGCTTTTGCCAGTTCCTTGATCTTTTCAACCGAACTGGTAAGTCCCGAACTGGCTGCTACCAGTGGATTCTTTAGCTTTAAGCCCAGGTATGTTGTCTCTAAATTTGCCATCGAATTATGTTTATATTTTATCGTTCGAATTTATAGATTCCTTTTTTAATATCAGTAATTTCTCTCGCCAAATATCTTGCTCCCCACACGGATCATCGTACTTCCTTCTTCCACCGCAATTGGATAATCGTCGGACATGCCCATCGAAATTTCACAAAATGTATTGGTGTCCGAAAAGTATTTATTTTTCAGTGAAGTAAAAATATTGCGTAACGTCCTGAATTCGTTTCTGATCTGATCGTGGTCGTCGGTGTAGGTTGCCATTCCCATTACTCCGGCAACTTGCACATGCTTTAAATCCTTGAATTCATCAGAACTCAAAATTCCGTCGGCTTCAGGTTCGTCCAACCCAAATTTTGTACTTTCCCGAGCGATATGGAACTGTAGTAAACATCGGATTTTGCGCTGGTTCTTTTCAGCTTCCTTATCGATAATTTTCAACAGTTTTAGTGAATCTACCCCGTGGATCAGGCCAACAAAAGAAGCGATGTATTTTACTTTGTTGGTTTGCGGGTGGCCTATAAAATGCCACTCAATATCCTTTGGAAGTTCCTCGTATTTCCGGGTCAGGTCCTGAACTTTGTTTTCGCCGAAAATACGCTGTCCCACTTCATAAGCCGCCAGAATATCTTCGTTGGGCTTGGTTTTCGAAACCGCCACCAAACTCACTGTTTCAGGTAATTGTTTTTTTAGTTCAAGGATATTCTTCCCAATGTCCATTTTTTCGGAATTTGTTGTAAAAATAGGAATTCTGCCCCGAAAACAGTATGTGAACCCGGGTTATTTCTTGTTGAATGAAAATGCTTAAATGTATAAATGATTTAATGAGAAAAAGTTAAAAGCCGGAATACTGGTCACATGGCTCTTGGCTTGTAGCTTTTCGGTTTTCTCCTACCTTTGTTCCCGGATTATGAAAGTGAGGAAAGAAATTACGGCTAAAATGAATGCGCTGGGGAAACAGGGCGAAGCTTTTGTTTTTCTCATCGATTTTGAAGAAGATTCTGCTTTTATCTTTCCGCCAGACGCTGTTGAAGATATTCTTTGGAAGGCAAATAATTATTCCAACTTTGCGAAAAAAAGCATTAAAAGAAAACTTGAAAGATGGGAGACTTCTCCCCCTTCATTTGAGCACTATAAAAAAGGTTTTGACCTTATCGCGGAACATATTCATGCAGGCGATACCTACCTGTTAAACTACACCCAACCGACACCTATTAAGACCAACCTTTCCCTTTCTGATATTTTCCACCTGAGCGAAGCACGTTACAAAATACTTTTCCGCGACACGTTTGTTTGTTTCTCGCCCGAGACTTTTGTTCAGATCGAAAACGGAAAAATCGCTTCTTTCCCAATGAAAGGAACGATGGATGCCCATATCGAAAATGCGCAGGAAAAACTACTAAACGATTCGAAGGAAGTGGCCGAGCACCATACTATTGTCGATTTGATCAGAAACGACCTGAGCCTGGTAGCCGAAAATGTTAAAGTAGAGAAATTCCGTTACCTCGAGCGAATCAAAACCAACCAGCGCGATTTGTGGCAAGTGAGCTCCAAAATCACTGGCGACCTTTCATCTGATTACAAAGAAAAGATCGGCGATATTATTTTCTCAATGCTTCCGGCGGGTTCTGTTTCAGGCGCTCCGAAAAAGAAGACTGTGGAAATTATAAAAGCAGCAGAAAAATACGACCGTGGCTTTTATACCGGCATTTTTGGAACTTTTGATGGCAGAAACCTCGACAGCTGTGTGCTGATCCGTTTTATCGAAAATCAAAATGGACAACTCGTTTATAAAAGCGGTGGTGGAATTACGTTTATGAGCGAGGCAGATAAAGAATACGACGAGCTAATAAAAAAAGTGTATGTCCCGATTGCTGATTGAAACCATAAAATGTGAGAACGGCAGGCTCTGCAACCTGGAATTCCATCAACGCCGGTTTAGCTTAGCCAGAAAAGAGTATTTTGGTGAGATTGACATTATTCTGCTCAACGATGTTCTTAAGATTCCGGATGATGCTAAATCGGGACTTTTTAAATGCCGCGTTCTTTATTCCGGCAAAATCGAAAAGATTGAATTTCTGCCCCATAATTTCAGGAGCATTCAAAGCCTGAAACTGATGGTGGACAACGAAATAGATTACCACCTGAAATATGCTGACCGCGAACGGCTAAACCAACTTTTTGAACAACGCGGAGACTGCGACGATATCCTGATAATAAAAAATGGCTGTATCAGCGACAGCTACACCGCCAACCCCGTTTTTTGGGATGGCCAACGCTGGTGGACGCCCGATACTCCGCTTCTCCCCGGCACACAGCGCGCACGCTTACTGGAAGATGGCAAAATTAAAGTCTGCCGAATCACTCCCGCTGATCTAAATAAATACTCCAAAGTGGGTTTGATAAATGCCATGCAGGATTTGGAAAGTATGCCGGTGATTGATGTTCTTTCAATCAAGTAAAAAAGCCGGAAAACCGGCTTTTAATCATTAAATTATTCTATTAAACCAGTCGTTTTGCCCTTGGTTGCAAAGTGGTAAGGCTGCCAATCTTCACCGACTGCCCCATTTCAATGCTGTTTCGCGCTGCTGTACCGATCAGGATCGACATGGCGCCGTCGCGTGTCCCGGCCATGTGTTTGTGCATATCCTGTTCCTGGTTTTTACGGAAAATCTGGTCTTGCAAACGTTCGTCGCCGCCACCGTGTCCGCCACGGTTAAAATCAACGTTCACCACTTCCTGTTTTCCCCAGAGTTTATGAACGATGATCGGTTTTAACCTGTTCTCAAAGCTTCCACTCTGGTCCATTTCTGCCGCGTGCAGTTCCTCCTGCGAAACCTGAACATTATCCAGATACGGAACATCCAAAAAAGCCTCAATCCGTCCATCGGTGCCGTTAAAAGCAACGCGCCAACCCTCCCACGGCGAATACGTGGTAAGCATGTAATTCAGATACACATTATTGGCATATTTTACACTTACGTTCATCTTGTCGTAAATATTGATCTCGGGACGGAATAAACAATTATCACGAATGTATCCATCATATTTTTCGTTTTTAACATACAACTCGTATTCTGTCTTTGATTTCAGGATATCCCAGAAAAACGGGCAGGTAGATTTTTCATCACACGAGCGACAATTTACGCCGCTTTTTTCACTTCTGTTGCCGTAAAATTCGAGATCGCCGCGTGCAAACACCTCATCCGGATCGGAATCGATCCACCAGTTTAGCAAATCGAAATGGTGCGTAGCTTTGTGGATAAGCAAGGTGCCGCTCCATTCGCGCTGACCATGCCAGCGGCGGAAATACGAAGCGCCATGATCGGTATTCAGCATCCACGAAAAATCTACTGAAACCAGGTCGCCAATTGTTTTCTTCATTAGCAACTCCTTTATTTCTGTGGCATACGGACTCCAGCGGTAATTAAAACCAACGATTACTTTACGCTTGTAACGACGCTCAGCATCCAAAATCTCCTGGCATTTGTATTCATCCGTCGTCAAGGGTTTTTCGGTAAGCACATCTACCCCGTTTTCAAGCGACTTAATGATAAAGCGATGATGCGTGGCATCGGGCGTGGTTACAATGATCAGGTCGGGTGCGTGGTTTTGGATCATTTCATCAAAATCGGTATACGTTTTGCAATCGGGTCCAACGCCGATAAATTCTTTGGCATACGCCACCCTGCCCGGGTTGTGATCGACCAGCGCCACAAACTCAAGAATATCACTGTATTCATCCACCAGCCGTTTACCCCAGAAACTATTTCCACGGATTCCGGTTCCCACCAAAACCAGTTTTAGTTTTCCATCGGCCAGCACGGATGCTTTTAGAGGATTGGAAACCACGGCTCCTGCAGCGATCATTCCAACGGTGTTTAAGAATTCTCTCCTGTTTTGCATGTTAATTTGATTTAGTTATTGTTTGACTTAGTTTTTATACTACTGT
>WOYV01000070.1:0-157854 GCA_011620585.1 Draconibacterium sp. | reverse complement strand
GTTTTGCATGTTAATTTGATTTAGTTATTGTTTGACTTAGTTTTTATACTACTGTATTTACAAAGATTCTACCCGGAATTAATACTTATACAATTTTAAATAAAATTTTCCGTGTACGAACACGAGAAACAAATATTTTCTTTAGTTTTGCAAGTATTAAGTATAAAAAAACAGACTAAAAACCTAAAAAACAGGCAACTATCGAATCAAATAAACAGATACGAATTAAAGACATTGCTGCGCGTGCCAGGGTGTCGATCGGAACGGTTGACCGTGTGTTACACAACCGTGGCGAAGTGTCAGAGTCCACCCGGAAAAAGATCATGGAGATCATCGGGGAACTCAATTATCAGCCTAATATTCTGGCAAGTACGCTTGCCTCGAAAAAATCAGTTTTGTTTGCCACCTTGCTTCCCGAACCGCCTTCGGCAGAAGGTTACTGGAATAAGCCATTTATCGGTATTCAAAAAAGGATTGCAGAACTTTCTCAATATGGGGTTCAGATTCAAACTTTTTCCTTTAATCAGGCCGATTCGAAAAGTTTTGCGACAGAAAGCAAACGTATTCTTGAACTTCAACCCGATGGCGTGGTGATGGCGCCATTTTTTAAAAAAGAGGCCATGCAGTTTATCGAAGAACTCGGGGAACTGAATATTCCTTTCGTTTTTATCGATTCGGAGATCAAAGATGCCGGGCAGCTCAGTTATATCGGGCAGGATTCTTTCCAGAGCGGACTTGTTTCGGGGAAGTTGCTTGATATGATCCTTCCTGCCGGGAATATCCTTGTTATTCATTTTGCCAAGGAGATGGATAACCAGAACCATCTTATTCAGCGTGAAAAAGGCTTTTACCACTGGTTTGCAAAACGGGAAAATAATCCTCACACCCTGTTCACCATCGAAATTCCGGATACCGAAGATCCAAAGTGGATGGACCAGATCAGTAAAAAGATAGAAGAAGATAACATCAAAGGTATCTTTGTTACCAACTCCAGAGTTTTCAATATCGGAAGATTGCTCGAAACCCGCAACATCAAGGATATGATGGTCATCGGCCACGACCTGATTAAGGAAAACCTCGAATACCTGAAAAAGGATTTTGTACAGTTTCTGATTTGTCAGCGTCCCGAAGAACAGGGTTACAACGCGATCAATAAACTATTCAGAAGTGTGGTTCAAAAACGAAAGATTGAAGAGGAGAACTACACATCGATCGATATTATTACCAAAGAAAATGCAGATTATTATAAAGAATTTAAATAAAACTAATGAGTCCACTATCATTTAACGATCTAAAAGGAAAAGTGTGCGTGATCACCGGTGGATCCGGTGTGCTGGGAAGCGCCATGAGCAAGGCAATTGCAATGGCCGGATCAAAGGTTGCCATTATTGGTACAAACAAGGAAAAGGCTGAAAGAATTGCAGCAGAAATTGCCAACGAATCGGGCGCCACTGTAATTGGCGTGCAAGCCGATGTACTTGACAAGGCATCGCTCGAAAGTGCAAAGGTAACTATCAATTCCAAACTCGGTGAAATAGATATCCTGATTAATGGCGCCGGGGGAAACAGCCCACAGGCAACTACCAAAGTGGAGCAAATGCTGGAAGAGAACCTGGATAACCTGGAAGATACCTTTTACGGATTGGAAATCGAAGGTTTCGACAAGGTTTTTGCGCTTAACTTTAAGGGAACTTTGCTGCCAACCATGGTTTTTACCAAGGATATGCTGAAAAAGAAAAAAGGCGTGGTTTTAAACGTTTCTTCGATGAACTCGTACAAACCACTAACGAAAATTCCTGCCTATTCAGCGGCAAAAGCCTCGGTCAATAATTTTACAGAGTGGCTTTCGGTACACCTTGCCAAAGTGGGGATCCGTGTAAATGCAATCGCCCCGGGGTTCTTTATTACTAACCAGAACCGTTTCCTGGTTACGGATGAAAAAACAGGAAATTATTCGCCGCGCGGACAAAAGATCGTGAACAACACACCGATGGGAAAATTCGGAGAACCGAAAGATTTGCAGGGAGCAACGCTTTTCCTGATCTCAGATATATCCAACTTCATTACAGGGATTGTAATCCCGGTTGACGGTGGATTCAGCGCTTTTGGTGGTGTTTAATGTTGGAATAGCAAGTTAAAAGAATAAAAATGAGCCTTGAATTAAAACAAAATTGCAAATACGCTATGTTGGTTCCTACCAGCATGGGGATTCGTATTACACCCGAAAACGGGCAACCGGTTCATGCAAGCGACCGTTTCACGATGCAGGCTACCAGCGCTGAATCGAATGTAGCAAGTATAGCTTCCTATTTGGGATTGCCGGTGAAAGTGCTTACCACTTTTGTAAAAGGAAGCCCGATCGCACAATTTATTAAAAGTAACCTGCTTTCCCGACACATGGATTACGAAGGCCCCGAGGTGGAACAAGGCGATCCATGGGGATACCGTCACCAGATTAATATTGCAGATAGCGGTTACGGCTTACGCGGGCCCCGCGTTTTCAATGACCGTGCCGGTGAAGTGGGCCGAACATTGAATGTAAAAGATTTCGATCTTGAACGGATTTTTGGAGAAGATGGTGTACAAATCGTCCACATGTCGGGTTTGATAGCAGCGCTTTCGCCCGATACCACCCAGTTTTGCCTGGAACTGGCGCGTGCTGCAAAAAAGTTCGGAACCCGGATTTCCTTCGACCTTAATCACCGTGCTTCCTTCTGGAAAGGACGTGAAGAACAGTTGCGTAAGGATTTTACAGAAATCGCCTCTGTTGCGGATATACTTATCGGGAACGAAGAAGACTTTCAGTTGTGTTTTGGCATTGAAGGTCCTGCCGCAGGTGGTGAAGGATTGGCTGTCAAAATCGATGGGTTTAAAGGTCTGATCAAACGGGTAAAGGAAACTTTCCCGAACGCATCAGTATTTGCCACTACCCTTCGCGAAGTGATCAGTGTTCACGAACACCTTTGGGGGGCAATCATGCTCGAAGGTGACACCTGGCACGTGGTTGAACCCCGTAAGATTTCTGTTCTCGACCGTATTGGCGGCGGAGACGGGTTTGTAGGTGGCATGCTTTACGGAATACTCAAAGGCTGGGATCCTGAAAAATGGCCACAGTTTGGCTGGGCTACGGGAGCCATGGCAACCACATTCCTCACCGACTATGCGCAACCTGCCGACGAAGAACAAGTTTGGAGCATCTGGGGCGGAAACGCGAGGGTGAAAAGATAAAAGCCCCTCCCGGCCTCCCCGTTGGGGAGGAGCTTTGAAAACTAATTTGATTAGCCCCGGGTTTTAACCAGGGGGACATGATATAAAATTGAAACAGGCTTTAGCCCTTAATTTCAGCAATATGATCTACTTCGAAAAAGGCTCAACAGAAACATCTCTCAATGCAAAAGACCTGAAAAACGGTCTCTTTACCGCACTGGACAAAATAGGGAGAAAACAAAAAGTACTGGCAGTGCCACCCGATTATACACGTCTCCCTTCAAGAGCAGGTGAACTGACAGAGTTTGCATGGGAATATTTTGGCGGGAGCCTGACCGATGTGTTGCCTGCTTTGGGCACCCACACCCCAATGACCATGGAGCAGATCAGCCATATGTTTGGGAAAATGCCAACTGAACTTATTCGTGAGCACGATTGGCGTAACGATGTAATTACATTAGGATACGTTCCCGCCGAATTTGTAAAAGAAGTATCGGAAGGAGCAGTGGATTACAACTGGCCTGCACAGGTAAACCGTTTGCTGGTAGAAGGTAACTATGACCTGATCCTTTCCATCGGGCAGGTAGTACCCCACGAAGTGGTGGGGATGGCCAACTACAACAAGAACATATTTGTGGGAACTGGTGGTACGGAGGGCATAAACAAAAGCCATTTTATCGGCGCCGCATACGGAATGGAAAAAATGATGGGTCGTGCCGATACCCCCGTGCGCAAGGTGTTCAACTACGCTTCCGAGAATTTCTCAAATCACTTACCCATTGTTTATGTGCAAACAGTGGTTGGCCTGAACAAACAAGGCAAACTGCAAACGTATGGTTTGTTTATTGGCGACGATTTTGAAGTGTTCGACAAAGCCGCCAAACTTTCGCTTGAGGTGAATTTTGAAATGTTAGACAAGCCAATTAAAAAGGCAGTAGTCTGGCTCGATCCTTTGGAATTTAAAAGTACCTGGTTGGGAAATAAAAGTATTTACAGAACAAGAATGGCGCTGGCCGACGGAGGCGAATTGATTGTACTGGCGCCTGCGTTAAGAGAATTTGGAGAGGACAAACAGATTGACAAACTGATCCGTAAATACGGATATTTTGGAACTCCGCATACTTTGCAACTTGTAAAAGAGAATGAAGACCTTCAGAACAACCTGGGTGCTGCTGCTCATTTGATCCATGGCTCTTCGGAAGGCCGGTTCAGCATCACTTATTGTCCGGGAAAAGGAAAGGAAAACCTCACCCGGGAAGAAATTGAAAGTGTCGGTTTTAAGTATGCCGACTACGATGAAATGGTGGACAGATACAATCCTGAGAAACTAAAAGACGGATACAATACAATGCCCGATGGCGAAGAGGTGTTTTATATTTCAAATCCGGCTATTGGTTTGTGGGCATACAGAGACCGGTTTGAATACTAAAAGCCCCTCCCAACCCCGCAAAGAGGAATAAAAAAGGATAAATAAATATGACCATCAGCTCAAAAAAATAACTCATTGCAGATGAATGCATTACATCCAGAAAGAGAAACAAGGTTCTCCCCCTTGGGGAAGTCAGAAGGGGCTGTAATTCGCTGGGGAATTATCGGCGTTGGAAATGTAACAGAAGTAAAAAGCGGGTCGGCTTTTTATAAAGTTCCGAATTCGAAGTTGGTTGCCGTTATGCGCCGGAATGCAGAAAAGGCAGCAGACTACGCACAGCGCCATCATGTTCCCAAATGGTACACCGATGCTTCTGATCTGATCAACGATCCGGAAGTGGATGCGGTGTACATTGCTACCCCACCCGATTCGCACGCATCGTATGCCATTGAAGCGATGCGTGCCGGAAAACCGGTTTATGTTGAAAAACCAATGGCCCGAAATTATGCCGAATGCCAGGAAATGTTGGCTGTATCAAAAGAAACCGGAATGCCCATTCGCGTAGCCTATTACAGAAGGACGCTTCCTGCTTTTTTAAAAGCAAAAGAACTTGTTGAATCCGGTGCAATTGGCAAGCCATTGATGGTCAATATCAAACTTTACAAAGAAGCTATTGAAAGAACCCTGAAAACGGAAGAAATGCACTGGCACGTTTTCCCCGGGATTTCAGGCGGCGGTTATTTTTTCGACCTGGCTTCGCACCAGTTTGATTACCTCGATTTTCTTTTTGGAAAAGTAAACGAAGTAAAGGGAAATGCTGAAAATCTTGCCGGACTTTACCCCGCTGAAGATACCGTCTCAGGAACATGGAAACACGAATCGGGAGTGATCGGTACCGGAAGCTGGTGTTTTGTTGTGGATAAAAATTCTACGCAAGACAATATCCAAATTATTGGTGAGGAAGGTGAAATTAATCTGCCTTGTTTCTCGCATGGAAAAATGACGGTAATAACAAAAGCCGGCACACAGAAACTGGAATTCAAAAATCCCGAACATATTTCGCAAAATCTTGTTCAACAGGTAGTAAAAGAATTGCGGGGCGAAGGAGTCTGTGTCAGCACCGGTGAATCTGCTTCCCGGACAAGTTGGGTGCTTGATGAAATGGTGAAGGGGTATTATAAGAAAAGTGATTGATTGAGACTGGTTGAGATTGTTTGTTAGGATTAATAGGATTGAAAAATAAATCGACAAATCACAATGAGCTATTACAAATTTCAACAAATATTAACCCGAAAAACGAAATAAAATGAAACTCGAAGACCTTGAAATTTATCAACTAACAGATGAGTTTTATACAACAGAAATAGGGAAGCTCGAAAAACTTGGCGTGAAAATGAATAACTACATAAAAGTTCTGGATAACCAAACACGATAAATCACAATAAATTACAAGAAGTCACAATGAATTACTAATCCAGAATGAAAATAATAATCGACAACAAAATACCATACATTAAAGGGGCTCTCGAACCCCACGCCGAAGTGCTTTATCTGCCAGGTAATCGAACTACATCGGAGGTAGTGAAAGATGCCGATGCGCTGATCACACGAACCAGGACAATTTGCGACAAGGATTTACTGGAAGGCTCAAAAGTAAAATTTATTGCCACCGCAACCATCGGCTTCGATCACATTGATACTGAGTACTGTAAAAAAGCGGGAATCGAATGGACCAATGCGCCGGGCTGTAACGCAGAGAGCGTGAACCAGTATATTACTTCCGCACTTTTCTCGTGGTCGATGCGAAAACGAACCGATCTGGCCGGTCTTACAATTGGAATTGCAGGCGTCGGGAATGTGGGCTCGAAAATAGCCCGGACCTGTGAAATACTGGGGATGAGCGTGTTGCTAAATGACCCTCCGCGTGAACGTATAGAAGGAACGAAAAAGTTTGTTTCCCTGGAAACCATTCAAAAAGAAGCGGACATCATTACTTTTCATGTTCCTCTTAATATAACCGGGCAGGATAAAACTTATCATCTCGGAAACGAAGACTTCTTTCAGAACCTGGGGAAAAAGCCTCTGATCATCAATTCATGCCGGGGCGAAGTAATTGATAGTGAAGCGATATACGATGCACTGGAAGCAAACGATATCTCCGGGTTTATTGCTGATTGCTGGGAAGACGAACCTGACATCAACCTCGATTTGCTCAACCATTGCGAATACGGGACACCACACATTGCAGGCTATTCGAAAGACGGAAAAGCTAACGGCACAAAAATGTGCGTTCAGGCAATCAGCCGTTTTTTCAACCTGGGTATTGATAACTGGGAGCCGGTAGGAGTAGAACCGCCGAAAAATCCCGTGATAGAAATTGACGGCAACCAACGGCGCGAATACTCTATTCTGGCAGAAGCCGTTCTTTCAACATACGATATTGAAAATGATGATGAAGCGCTCAGAAACACTCCTCATCTGTTTGAAAAGCTTCGTGGCGATTATCCCGTTCGAAGGGAGTTCGACTCGTATACGATTAAGGTAAAGAATGTGCCGGAAGAGACGATAAGAAAACTGGAATTACTGGGATTCAAAATAATGATTGATAGAGATTAATGGAGATTGATCGTGATTTATTATCAAACAGAGAACAAAATAAAATGAAGCAAATAACAATAAGTTACAATCAATCTCAATAAATAACAACAAATTAAAATAACACAAAACAATATGAAAAAGTTGGCAGACATTGGGTTAATCGGGTTGGCCGTAATGGGCGAAAACCTGGTGCTCAACATGGAAAGCAAAGGTTATACCGTTGCTGTTTTTAACCGTACCGTAGAAAAAGTAGATCATTTTATTAATGGCCGCGGGGCAGGTAAGAATTTTATTGGAACACATTCTATCGAAGATTTGTGTGCATCATTGGAACGTCCAAGGAAAGTAATGATGCTGGTAAAAGCCGGTTCTCCGGTTGATGATTTTATCGATATGCTGGTTCCGCACCTCGAACCTGGCGACATTATTATTGATGGTGGAAACTCGCATTTTCCGGACACCATTCGTCGTGCCAGATATGTTGAGAGCAAAGGACTTTTGTACATCGGAACTGGTGTTTCAGGTGGTGAAGAAGGCGCTCTCCTCGGCCCGTCGATCATGCCTGGTGGATCACCTGCTGCATGGCCACACATAAAAGAAATTTTCCAGACGATTTCAGCCAAAGCAGAAAATGGCGAACCCTGTTGCGACTGGGTTGGTGAAGGTGGCGCGGGACACTTTGTAAAAATGGTTCACAACGGTATCGAATATGGCGACATACAGATCATTAACGAGGCGTACCATATCCTGAAAGAATTGCTGGGAATGAGCAACAATGAAATGCACGAGGTTTTCAAAAAATGGAATACCGAAGAACTCGACAGTTACCTCATCGAAATTACCCGCAATATTTTGGGTTATAAAGATGAAAACGGTGAAGAAACCGTTGATTTCATCCTCGATACAGCCGGACAAAAAGGTACTGGTAAATGGACCGGGGTTGCCGCACTCGACCTGGGAATCCCACTTACTTTAATTGGAGAATCGGTATTCTCGCGTTGTTTATCGGCACAAAAAGATTTGCGTGTACAGGCTTCAAAAATAATTTCAGGCCCAAAAGTTGAATTTAAGGGAGATAAAGCTCAATTGATCAACGATCTGAAAATGGCGCTTTACGGGGCCAAAATTATTTCTTATGCCCAAGGTTATAACCTGATGATGGAAGCTGCCCATGAATATGGCTGGAACCTGAATTACGGTGGAATCGCATTAATGTGGCGCGGTGGGTGCATCATCCGTTCAGCTTTCCTGGGTGATATTAAAAAGGCTTTCGACAATAATCCCGAATTACCTAACCTGTTGCTCGATCCGTTCTTTAAAGAAAAGGTGGAAGCAGCCCAGGCTGGCTGGCGCAGGGTTTGTTCAACCGCCATCGAAAACGGAATTCCGGTTCCGGCGCTTACATCAGCATTGTGCTATTTTGACGGTTTCAGAAGCGAACGATTACCGGCTAACCTGTTACAGGCTCAGCGCGACTATTTTGGCGCTCATACCTACGAACGTACCGACAAACCACGCGGCGAATTTTACCACACCAACTGGACTGGCCGGGGTGGCGACACTTCTTCATCGACTTACAACGCATAAGAGGTAATACAAGAATTGGAAAAGGATGTTGTCTGCTACCTGGCGGATGACATCCTTTTTTTAAAACCTTTGCTACCCTCGTTTGTAACGAGAGGTGGACTGTTTGACATTTATTGTGCTTACCTTTTCATCACAACATCGGTTAAAATAGAATTACCAATTTTAAAACAAGAGTGAGTTATAAACTCAAAAATCGCTAACCCCTCGTCGCAGAAGGGGCAGGTGGAGCATAAGGTACATTCGAAATATTCCGGTAGTATCCGACTATCAGAAGACTCCTGCATTTCAAACTAAAATAACTTTTTGCAGGCTGAGCCGTTTTAGTTAGATTCACAGCGAATTTCAAGTAGAATGAGAGCAAGCGCCATTTTTCTGATTCCCCTGCTTGTGTTTATGTTGCTCACCGACATTTACACCTGGCGCGGGATTAAATCGCTGATTGCCAGCGTTAGATTTTTATGGGCCAGAAAGGCTTTGCGTATCCTGTTCTGGGGAATTTCCGGTGTTATTTTTTTGGGATTTATCCTGTTTATGATCGGGATCAGACATGTAAAACAAGCTGAAGCTTATATATTTGCGGGCTATTTGGTAGCCGCGTTTGCCGTGTTCTATCTGCCTAAATTCGTTTTTATCGTTTTTGTGCTGATCAGGGACATTCAACTGGCCATACTGGGCGTGATTAAGTGGAGTAGAAAGAATTTATTTATAACAGAAAGAAGAGAAGATAAAGGGAGAAGAATGGACAGATCGGAGTTTTTATACCAGATGGGAATTGTGCTGGCGGCCATCCCGTTTGCATCGGTTTTATATGGCGTAACCAAAGGAAAATTCAATTACAGGGTAATACGGGAAAATATCCGCTTCGGAAATCTCCCGGAATCATTTAAAGGGTTAAAAATTGTTCAGATTTCAGACATGCACCTGGGCAGCTTTAACCGGAAGTTTGAACAGATTGAAAAGGCCATTGAACTACTCAATGAGCAGGAACCCGATTTGATTTTGTTTACCGGCGACCTGGTCAATAATTTTGCTGAAGAAACCGATGACTGGGCGCCAATACTGAGTAGAATGAAAGCCGGAATCGGCAAATATTCCATCCTGGGCAATCACGATTACGGCGATTATTCAGAATGGGGATCACCCGGGGCAAAAGCAAAAAACCTGGCTGCCATCAAAGCTTTTCATAAAAAAATGGGCTTCAGGCTGATGCTGAATGAAAATGAAACCATCCGTATCAACGACGAAGAAATTGCGCTGATAGGAGTGGAAAACTGGGGCAAGCCGCCCTTTCCGCAACACGGCGATCTGATAAAAGCAATGGAAGGAATAAATCCCGGTTCGTTTAAACTTCTGATGAGCCACGATCCCTCACACTGGGATGCCCAGGTGCTGGATGCTACGGATATCGATCTTACTTTTTCGGGACATACGCACGGTATGCAGTTTGGCATCGAGCGTGCAGGCATCAAATGGAGCCCGGTGCAATACAAATACCCGCGCTGGGGCGGATTGTACAGGGAAAGTAAACAATACCTTTATGTAAACCGGGGATTTGGCTACATTGGGTTCCCGGGCAGAATTGGCATGCCTCCCGAGATTACTGTTGTTGAGCTGGCATGAACCACCTCTCATCCCGTATATCCTGAGAGTACTCCTCCTTCAAAAGGAGGAGATTTTTGTAACAAATTTACGGAGTACTTTCCTTTAACGAAACAAGTAATAAGGTAGAGATAATAAAACGATATACGCTTTTAGATTTTGAGCTATCTTTTCAAAGTTTTAGAACTTTGGAAAAGCTTAGATACCTGGAATCAAAAAAAGAGAACCGATCTTTTGGAAGGGATCGGTTCTTTCTTCAATAAAAATAAGTTTTAAAATTGTAACAGATAATAACTCTATTTCTCCACAATAATCTGTTCCTGGTACAACACATATTCATTTTCGATATGGAGGAAATAGTTTCCGGGTGGCAGGTCGCGCAAATCGAGTTTGCAATTTTCATCCGAAGTCTTAACGGTTTTTAGCAGTCCCTTTTTCTCGCTGTAAAGGCTAACCGTATATTCCTCCTGCGACAAATCAACCGGGCTAAACCCTTTTTCCTTAAACTTCTCTTTCCTGGGTTTAAGTACGGCCTTACCTTTTGCCTGTTGCTCATCTAACCTCATAACTGC
This sequence comes from Draconibacterium sp., assembly GCA_011620585.1. Taxonomy (GTDB): domain Bacteria; phylum Bacteroidota; class Bacteroidia; order Bacteroidales; family Prolixibacteraceae; genus Draconibacterium. The sequence goes on along the minus strand of WOYV01000070.1, from coordinate 146,922 downwards.
TATTTCTGTGCTGGCAGGGTTAGGAGCTATAACAAATGAAAACATGTAACCCACAGCAAAAGTGTAAGTTGTATTTATGGTTCCGCAAGACGATGTATTGGTATTTAAAACAAAGGTTGCATTACCCGATGAATTTAAGGTTAAATACAAATTAGCTGCCACCGAAGAGCAATACTGGCTCCATGATGTATACCTGAACCACTTTGCAACGACCAGCTAAACGACGATGCCGGGGTATAGAAAACCGTGGTGTTAACCTGGCTGCCCGACAGAACAAAATTAACCGTATTAAGGGTGTGGCTTGTTCCATTTTGTGTCCACGAGCCATATGGCCAACCCGACGCATGCACTGTTTTATGGGGTAAATCAATATCCCCACATTCTGTTACCAAACGGGCACCAACCCAGGTGGAACCTTCGCCGGTACACGAAACGGTACATATGGAGTCATTTTGACCGGAAGATATATATAAATATGATCCACAACTCCAGATAATTGAATCATAAGAGGGAAGGTTTTCAATAGTAAAAGTTGTTCCGTTAGGACAAACTGTGGAAGAGCCAAAAATGCCTCCACCTACAGCTTCCAAAACCGCGGCATAAGCGTTGACACGTCCATACCCGTAAGTGTTATCAAATCCTGAAGTTCCCATATCAGTAGCTGTTTGTTGTAAAATTGACCTCACCTCACTTTCCGTTAACGAAGGATTTACAGATAACATCAACGCTGCAATACCCGAAACTTGTGGACAAGCAGCAGAAGTGCCATTAAAATTGTCGTAATAATTGCCGCTAACATATCCATCACTACCCTCTCTGTCTATTGTTCGAACATCACCAGGACTTCCGCCTGTTGGAGCAACTAAATCCATTGAATTTCCTCTACAACTGTAGTCCCATATATTACCATTTTTATCTATTGCACCAACCGTAATCACGCCATCAACATTTGCTGGGAAACGGACAGTAAGATGGTTATAGGGGCTTAAATCATTTCCAGATGAAAAAACGACAACACAGCCTAAGTGATTTGTTCCTTGAATTCTCCCCTGTGTCCTTGCTCGCCCAATAGCGAGCGAGACTGCATCATTATTAGCCGACGGATCAATATAATTCCAAGAATTACTAATAATATCTGCTTCTGCATCATCCCAGGCAAAATCTATCGCATTTACAATATCTTGAGCATCTTCTGAATAATAAACCTCTCCTAAAACAGTAAACCAGTCATTAAAAATGTTTATCGGAACAATATCTACTTCGGGAGCTACTCCTCTTACTCCTAATGAATTGTGGGTTGCTCCAATAATTCCTGCACAACACTGACCATGCCCAACATGACTGCCGGGAGGATCATTTTGATTCGGAGCTCCTTGTGTGTCAGGATTTGCCAATGAGAATTGAGGGGTAAATCCCTGCAATACCCTATTCCCCAAATCTTCATGATCTTCAACACCATCATCAATTACCGCAACAGTAACCGGGCAACCTCCATAGTAATACCCCATGCCTCTGGCGCATTTATATCAATACCGTAGGTCCCGCCAAATTGCCCTGTATTATTCAAATAATATTGTTCGCTATACTTTGGGTCGTTAATCTGTGATTTTTCCCTTGGGGCGATAAAATTTGGATGGCAATACTCCACCAGTCCACTTTCATAAATGAAGTTCGAATATTGAAGTATCTTTTCCCAATCTTCTGTTTCCAAAACATAGGTATTATACTTTGTCCGGTTTTTAACAGATACTTTATTATTAACCACCTTAATAATATCATCTATTGAAATATTTGTTTTGGGTTGAACAAGAATTTCTCCTGTAAGAAAGAAAGGCAAATCGCCTAATTGATAAACCGGCATTGCATTCAAAAATTCCTTGTATTCTTTTAACTTTTTTGTATTAAGGAGGGAATCATTGCCAACAACGATCCCCAAATTTCTTTTCATTTTTGTTACTTCTTTTAAATTCTGCTCACCTTTAATTATCCGTGCATTCTCCAAAGACAGCTCTTTTTGCATTTTTACAACAAAAGCATTAGCATACGACTTTAGATAGTGCTTCTTACCAGGACCAATAATAGTCATTTTGAGCAAACACAAACGATGCTAATAAAATGATGATGAAGGTTAGATTTATTTTTTTCATGGTTTGTAATTTTTATTTGTAACTAATGATTTTTGTAATAAAATATGGCACATTTGATGGAGATATAATGTTTGCAGGACAAAATAGAGGAGGATTAGATGAATTAAATAAAATTTCCTTTTCTTCATTTGTTAGTTCCCTGTACTCAAAATACAACCAGGTATTGGTATTTTGCGGAACAGAGTCCGGAATTCCAATTTTTGAAAAGTATGGAACTCCAATAGCATTTTTGTAAGTTATTAATTCATTTTCATCTCCAGGATAAGAAAAGCTTCCTGATAACCCAATTCCTTTTGGGTTTTCTACCTCAATCAGAACAATTTCTCCATAACATCCACTGGTAACTTCAATAATTTTACCTTTTGCATGATTCGGAGGTAGGTCTTCGTCTTTTTGGCAGCCTGCACTTAATAAGGCAAAGAGCAGGAAGATTGTGCTTAATTTTAAAATTTTTGTTTTCATCTTTTTTAGTTATTAGCTCCAAGCCACGAGCTTCAAACTGGTTTACTTAAATTATTTATTTGTATTCAGGGTAACGGTAGTTACCGGGCGTGAGCGCAATTAAGAGAATTCATGCGCTTAGTGCTTTACATCAGTTTAACTGAATTAAATTTTAGATTGGGTTGTTACGGGCCGAGTTTCATATTTTTGGGTTTTTAGAATTAGTTCTGCATTTAAGATGGTTCAAGTTAGAAAAAGGTTACCTCAAACACAATGATTTTTAAACTTTTGATTAGTTTGGGCAACTTTTCCAAAATTTGGAACTTTGGAAAAGGTTAAAGAACAAAACTCAAAAGAAAGAACCGTCCTTTTTAAAAAGAACGGTCCTCTATATAAATAAATTTCTCTGTTACAGCGCTTTGAAAAAGTCATTGCCCTTGTCATCAACAATGATGAAGGCAGGGAAATTCTCTACTTTGATTTTTCGGACAGCTTCCATTCCCAGTTCCGGGAAATCAACTATTTCAACCGACTTAATACTGTTTTTGGCTAAAATTGCCGCCGGTCCGCCTATCGATCCCAAATAAAATCCGCCATGTTTTTTACACGCATCAGTTACCGCCTGCGAGCGGTTTCCTTTGGCCAGCATAATTAACGATCCGCCATGGTCCTGGAATTCATCTACGTAAGGATCCATCCTGCCTGCTGTAGTCGGGCCGAAACTTCCGGATGCCATTCCTTTGGGTGTTTTGGCGGGCCCTGCATAATACACCGGATGCTTTTTAAAATAGTCGGGCATTGGCTGGCCTTCATCCAGCATTTTCTTGATTTGCGCATGTGCAATATCACGGGCTACAATCAAAGTCCCGTTCAGGTTTAAACGGGTTTTAATCGGGTATTTGGTCAGTTCTTTTAGCACTTCTTCCATCGGACGATCGAGGTCGATATCCACCGCAGGTTGCATAGCCGGTGCTTTTGAAGGGAGGAAGCGTGCCGGATTTTTCTCCAGTTGTTCCAGGTAAATTCCATCTTTGGTGATTTTGGCCTTGATATTTCTGTCAGCGCTACAACTAACCCCCAAACCAACCGGACATGAAGCAGCGTGGCGTGGTAAACGGATCACTTTTACATCGTGAACAAAGTACTTACCGCCAAACTGTGCTCCTACCCCGCTCTCCTGGCAAATTTTGGTCACTTTTTCTTCCCATTCCAAATCGCGGAAAGCCTGTCCACCTTCATTTCCTTCGGTTGGCAAATGATCGAAATAACCTGCTGATGCTTTTTTAACAGCTGACAGTGTGGCTTCTGCCGAAGTTCCCCCAATTACCAATGCCAAATGGTATGGCGGGCAGGCTGAAGTGCCAAGGTCCATGATCTTTTCTTTTACAAATTTGGTCAGATTTTCTTCTGTCAGAAGAGATTTTGTCTGCTGGTATAAATAGGTTTTATTACCTGATCCACCACCTTTAGTCAGAAAAAGAAATTCGTATTTATTCCCTTGTTCAGCGTAAATATCAATCTGGGCAGGAAGGTTGGTCCCCGTATTTTTCTCTTCAAACATGGTAAACGGAACTACCTGAGAATAACGTAGGTTTTTTTCATTATAGGTCTCAAAAATCCCTTTGGATAGAAATTCTGCATCGTTGGCTCCGGTAAATACATTCTCTCCTTTCTTACCAATTACAATAGCAGTCCCGGTATCCTGGCAAGTCGGCAATTCACCTTCTGCCGAAACAGCCTGGTTCATCAGCATGGTGTGCGCCACAAAACGATCATTGTCAGTCGCCTCGGGATCTTCCAGAATTTTGGCCAGTTTTTCGAGGTGCGCTGCCCGCAGGTAAAACGAAACATCGGAAAAAGCTTCCTTTGCCAAAACTTCAAGTCCTTTCGGATCAACTTTTAACAGTTTGCGTCCATCGACTTCTACTGTTTTTACAAAATCCTTGGTAATTAAGCGGTATTCTGTATCGTCTTTTAAAATTGGAAATGGTTTTTGGTATTTAAAATCTGCCATTTTATAACGGTTTATTAATTAAACCTCAAAGATAAAACTATTGATTGTTTTAAAATCCTTTTTTGAAATGAACATAGAAAAACTTATAACTACCCTCGTGTTTCTTAAAAAACTGTTAGTGAACCTATGCCGGTCATCCACAACCCCTATTGTGTTCATATTCAACCGCAAACGGTTAATGAGAATAGGAGACAAAACCAATCATTTAACAGTATCACATTAACTATATAGGCAGAAAAAGATAAAATGAACGAATGAGCTGTTTGGTATTTGCACATTTGCGTGTAATAAAACCTGGCGTTAACCTTTTACCAATTTCTTCCATCCCGAGTTTAATTTTCTATGGGCACAAGAGAAACCAATTGCTTTAAACGATAGATATTCTACGCTGATTGTTTGCAACAATGATGTTATTGCCGGAAACTTATTGGATAATGATCTGTGCGATAAATCTGCCAAATGGAAGTTGCTTTTGTTGTTGCGCCTAAAATAGGCTTGTTTCCTTGTGGAGCAGCCGATAACTTTGGTTACATTGTTGAGGAACGATTCAATGAAATTGTTGAATTCAGGTATCGTGTTCAGAATAAGGAAAATAAAAAGTTGTTTTCAGATGCGGGTGTGTTTATTACCATCAAACACGATAGCGATTGCGACCCGCTTACTGATACAGGAACAAAAACAAAAACCGGCTTTTCGTTTACAATTGCCTGAACTTCCTAAAGACCTGTATTTCTTATACATCAATACAAATTACAACAGTTGTAAAACCACTATTTTTAAACAGTAAGCGATAATTGCAAAAATCAATAGAACCTGTAGTACAAAATAAATTTGGTTTGTATCGCAAACTTGTTTAATTGTTACAGACAAAACTTTAACAATGGAACGTATTAGCCATGAGCCTGAATTCAGCGAAAAAGAATTACTAAAAACACTTCACACCGCTTTCAACATTAAAAATTACGGATAAAGGCATTGATGCTTACGAGCTTTACATGGAATCCATTACCGAATATTTCACAAAACCAGGGAAACAATAAACATCCGGGCTTATTATTGTATTCACAATTCTCTAATCATTCATTCACTCAGGCGTGGAATTATCCTGTCAATTAATTAGCTTTGACAAAACTTAAACCCACTCGTTATGACAACAAAGAAATTTTTAATTCTTCTGCTTGCTCTTGTTGCAATTCAGGTTCATGCCGAAGTTAAATTACCCAAAATTTTTAGCTCGAACATGGTACTGCAACAAGGCATCGAAATTCCTGTTTGGGGCTGGGGCAATAAAGGAGAACAGGTAATTGTAACCTTTAATAATACTTCTCTTCACACAAAAGCAGACAAAAACGGGAAGTGGAGTATAAAACTACCTGCACAAGAATATGGAGGGCCTTACACTTTGACTGTAAAAGGCAAAAATACCATTGAATTTAAAAATGTGATGGTTGGAGAAGTGTGGGTTTGCTCGGGGCAATCGAATATGGAATTTCAGTTGGCAAATGCCAGTAACGGAGCTGAGGAAATTGAAAAAGCCAACTATCCAAAGATGCGTTTATTTACCGTTTCGAGGCGAACAGCGCAATTTCCTGAAGATGATTTAACATCGGGAGAATGGGTTGAATGCTCACCTGAAACAGCGTCGCAATTTTCGGCGGTTGCTTATTTCTTTGGCAAATCGCTTGTAAATAAACTCGATGTGCCAATTGGCCTGATCCACACATCGTGGGGAGGAACGGTTGCCGAAACATGGACCAGCCAGGAAACCATTAAAAATGACCCTGACTTTAAAGAAGCGCTCAGCGAGCTGCAACATATCGATTTGGACAATTACCGGCAGCTAAAGACCGAAAAACTGGAAAAGATACTTGGAGGAACAATCCCTTCAAATGATCTTGGTATACAAAACGGTCAGGCCATTTGGGCTGTTTCTGATTTTGATGACAGTAGCTGGAAAAGTATTTCAACCCCTGCACTTTGGGAAGGAGAAGGTTTCCCCGACATTGACGGGATTGCCTGGTACCGAAAAGAAATTAACCTGACAGAGGAGCAAATCCAGGCAGATGCAACGCTTCATTTAGGAAAAATTGATGATAACGACATTACTTTTTGGAATGGTGTAAAAATTGGCGCTATAAACCAATACGATGCTAATAGAATTTACACCGTAGAAAAAAACATATTGAAAGTTGGGAAAAATGTGCTTACTGTCCGTGTGGAAGACACTGGCGGAGGTGGCGGTATCTATGGCGCTCCCGACGATTTATACCTTGTAGCCAACAAACAGAAAATTGATGTAGCCGGTGCATGGAAATTTAAAATTTCGAAAGCTGTGATTGGCAACGAAACATTAGGCCCGAATAGTTATCCTACCCTGCTTTATAACGGAATGATTAATCCCTTGGTTCCCTACGCGATAAAAGGTGCGATCTGGTACCAGGGGGAATCGAATGCCGACCGTGCCAAACAATACCAACGCATTTTTCCAAACATGATAAGCGATTGGCGAAATCATTGGAATCAGGGTGACTTCACTTTCCTGTTTGTGCAATTGGCTAATTATATGAAGCCTGCTGAATTGCCAACCGAAAGTACATGGGCCGAATTGCGTGAGGCTCAAACCATGACTTTGGATTTACCAAATACCGGAATGGCATCAGCAATTGATATAGGTGAAGCCAACGATATTCATCCGAAAAACAAGGAAGATGTTGGTAAACGTCTTGCATTAAATGCATTTAAAATTGCATATAAACAGGAAGTTGTTAACTCAGGGCCAATGTTCGATAAAGTTGAGTTTAGAAATGGTAAAGCAGTTGTAACTTTTAAATCAACCGGGTCAGAATTAATAACAAAAGACAAATACGGTTATGTAAAAGCCTTTACTTTAGCCGGCCCGGATCATAAATTTTATTGGGCAAAAGCCAAAATCACAGATAATAATACTATTGAAGTTGGTTGCGATGCAGTGTCTAACCCGGTGGCCGTACGTTTTGGCTGGGCCGATAATCCCGAAGATCTGAATTTGTACAATGCAGAAGGTTTGCCCGCAGTGCCATTTCGCAGCGATGATTGGCCGGGAATTGCGAAGTAAAGCCGCAAATAAAATTGTTTCTGTCACACAATTTATTGATCAATATAAAGTTTTTTATGAAACCTGTTGATTAGTTTTGTGCCGATGAAGCAATTTTATACTTTAATACTTTTACTGCTTATTGCCACGCCAGGCTTTGCACAAAGCAACAATGCTACATTAAAGGGCACCCTCAATGATAACAAGGGGGTTCCGCTGGATATGGTGAATGTGGTATTGAAAGAATATCCAACTTTGGGAACAACTACCAATGCCCGCGGCGAGTTTTTGCTGCGTATTCCAGCCAAAAAGAAACTGACTGTGGTATTTTCTGCGCTGGGATATAAAACTTTTCAGGACTCAGTTTTCGCCCAACCCGAAGAAACCATTATTAAAAATATCGAAATGCCGGAGCAAAATGTTGAACTGGCAGAAATCATAGTAAAAGAACAACGGCGAAACGGAAGAAATCTAACCAGCATCGATCCCAAAGTAATAAACGCAATCCCAAACGCTTCCGGAGCGCTCGAAACCATGCTGAAGACCTTGCCGGGCGTATCTTCCAACAACGAGTTGAGCTCGCAATATACCGTGCGTGGAGGAAATTTCGACGAAAACCTGGTATATGTTAACGACGTGGAAATCTATCGCCCTTTTCTGATCCGGGCCGGGCAACAGGAAGGATTAAGCTTTATAAACAGCGACATGGTTTCCACCATCGACTTCTCGGCTGGTGGGTTCAATGCCAAATACGGCGATAAAATGTCGTCGGTACTTGATATAAAATACCGTAAACCAAGTGATTTCCGTGGATCGGCCTCGGTGAGTTTGTTGGGCGCCAGTGCACATTTCGAGGATGTAGCCTTAAAAGGAAAACTTACACACATCACCGGGATCAGGTACAAAACCAACAAATATCTTTTGGGTAGCCTCGACGAAACCGGTGAATACGACCCCCGCTTTCTCGATATTCAGACGTATATTTCTTATCAATTGTCGGAAAAACTAGATATTTCATTCCTTGGTAATGTTGCGCAAAACCAGTACAATTTTATTCCGCAAACCCGCGAAACTGCATTCGGGACCTGGCAAACACCGCTCAATACCAAGATCTATTTCGAAGGGCAGGAAGTGGACGATTTCCAGACTTATCTCGGAGCATTTACTGTTAATTATCATCCTAACCTGAATTTAAACCTGAAGTTTATTGCTTCGGCTTACCACGCAAAAGAAAAGGAAACGTATGATATTTTGGGTGAATATTACCTTAATGAGTTGGAGCGCAATATGTCATCGGGAGAATACGGCGACAGTGTGCTGAACCTGGGTGTGGGCGCTTTTTTAAACCACGCCCGAAATTACCTGAACGCAACAGTTTACAGTTTTTCGCACCGTGGCGCGTATAATTCAGAAAATCACCTGGTCAACTGGGGAGTTAAATATCAACACGAAGAAATTGAGGATCAGTTAAATGAATGGATTTACCGCGATTCCGCTGGTTATTCTATTCCTTATTCCGATTCTCAGGTATTGCTTTATCACTCGCTGAATGCAAAAAATAAAATCAGATCGAACCGAATCACCGCTTTTCTCCAGGATACATGGAGTATTCCGCTAAGTTCAGGCGATTTATACATCAATGGCGGGCTGCGTGTAAATTACTGGGATTTTAACAACGAATTCCTGGTTAGCCCGCGAGCCACTCTGAGCTATTTCCCCGAATGGGAAAAGAAAATGTCGTTCCGCTTATCGGCAGGCGCCTACAACCAATCGCCTTTTTTCAAAGAATTAAAAAACAGCAACGGGAGCATCAATTACAATTCAAAAGCTCAGAAATCGTTTCAGTTAGTAGCAGGTACCGATTTGATTTTTACCGCCTGGGACCGTCCTTTCCGATTTACTACCGAAGCATATTACAAAAACATGACACACCTTGTTCCCTACCAGATCGACAATGTGCGGATCCGTTATTTGGGAGAACAGGAAGCTGTTGGGTACGCAACCGGACTTGATATGAAAATAAACGGCGAATTTGTGAGTGGGCTTCAGTCGTGGGCCAGTCTCTCGTTTTTGCAAACCGAAGAAGACATTAAAGGCGATGGCCACGGCTATATTCCCCGACCGACCGATCAAACCCTGAATTTCAGTCTTTTCTTCCAGGATTATTTGCCGGGAAACCCGACTTACCGGATGCAGCTTTCAGCATTTTATGGTTCGCGCCTTCCTACCGGGCCACCCAACGGCGAACGTTATCAGGATGTCTACCGTATGCCGGCCTACCGCAGGATCGATGTAGGATTTTCAAAGGTATTTATAAGCGCCGCCAATCCAGTTCAAGGAAAAGTTCTGCGCAATATCACCGATCTGTGGCTGAGCCTCGAAGTATTTAACATGCTCGATATTAACAACACTATTTCGTATTTCTGGGTTTCGAGCATTTACGGCGATCAGTTTGCGGTTCCGAACTACCTCACCGGCCGGAAATTCAACCTGCGTTTAACTGTTAAATTCTAAATCTCCATTTGCATTAGGCCGGCTAATTCAATCTGAATGAGAAGATTGAATTAATTTTGTTTTCAGAATAAACGTGCATTAAACATCATTTCCCGATTATACTACCTTTGAAGTATCAAAATATCTTGATTCTTAAAAACGTACATATGAAGTTAACCATTTACCAGGTAGATGCCTTTGCTGAAGAAGTTTTCCAGGGAAATCCAGCGGCTGTAATTCCTTTGCAGGAGTGGCTGCCCGATGAAATCATGCAGAAAATAGCCCTCGAAAACTACCTCTCGGAAACCGCCTTTTTTTGCAAAACCAACGAAGGCTATAAAATTCGCTGGTTTACCCCGCTTGCCGAGGTTGACCTTTGCGGACACGCCACGCTGGCTACATCACACGTTTTATTTCAGCATTTAAACTACGATAAAAACGAGATACTGTTTGAATCGCGCAGTGGAATGCTCAAAGTAAATAAGAACAAAAATCTGATAGTAATGAATTTTCCATCTTCGAAAGTGGAAGCCAAGTTTATTCCCCCACAACTAAAAACGGCATTTAACGTGCACCCGGTAAATTGCTTTGCAGGACGCGAAGATTTAATGTTGGTATTTAACAACGAAGACGACATTTATCAATTGCGCCCCGACTTTATGAGCATTGCAGACTCTACCAGTCGCGGAGTTATTTGCACGGCAAAATCCGATAAATATGACTTTGTTTCACGCTTTTTTGCTCCGTCGGTCGGGATTAACGAGGACCCTGTAACTGGTTCGGCACATACCATGCTAATTCCTTATTGGGCCGATCAGCTTAAAAAAACAGAAATGACGGCCAAGCAGGTTTCTGCACGTGGCGGCATTCTTTACTGTAAATACCTCGGAGACCGTGTTGAAATTGGCGGTACCGCGGTAACATACATGATCGGTGAAATTTCGATATAAATTCTTGTAAATGAACGATCCTTTTGGCGCTGCCATCCACGATTATTTAAAAAACGGGAAAGCTCCCGATATCCGTGTCGATTCGAATTACACCGAAGACGAAAGTATTCCGGTCGCCTGGTTTTTCAGAACTCTAAAGGAAATGCCACGGATCGAAAAAAAAGCCATTGATCTTTGTAACGGCGAAATTCTGGATGTTGGAGCAGCAGCCGGTTGTCATGCGCTGGTGTTGCAGGAACAAGGTAAAAACGTTACCGCACTCGAAAAATCAGAACTGGCTGTTGAGGTTATGAAAATACGCGGAATCAGGAATGTAATACTGGCAGATATATTCGAATACAAGGAAAAGCGATACGACACCATTTTGCTTTTGATGAACGGAACCGGCATAGGTGGCACATTGAGTGGATTAAAAAAACTGTTTCTACATCTCAAAAAACTACTTAAGCCGGGAGGTCAGCTCCTGATCGATTCATCCGATATCAAATATCTTTTTGAAGAAGAGGACGGTTCGTATTGGGTCGATCTTTCATCGAATCAATATTACGGCGAAATGGAATACGAGGTGAAATACAAACGCCATCGATCTACTTTCGACTGGCTGTTCACCGATTTCGAAAACCTGCAAAAAACAGCTCGTGAAGCCGGACTTAGTTGTGAATTGGCGATCAGGGGCGACCATTCCGATTACCTGGCCAAACTTCACATCTGAGTACTTCTTCGTATTCCGCAAGAAAATTAAAAATCATTTCGCAGATAATTTTTGACTGTTTGCAGAAAATATCCACTTGTTCACAGATATTGTTTCCCCAGTTCTATTGATTTACATAATTTGGAGGTAATTTGAAAACACAGAAACTCACACCATGAAAGCATTTATTTTGATCTCGTGCATCTTTTACATTTTGGGCCTGAAAATCAGCAACAAAATCGATGTGATCAGACATCACAGCAGCGTCGAAAAAATAATTATTCAAAAAAGCGCCACTTTGAAGAGCGAAAAATCGATCGGTTTTAAAAATGCCGAAGAATTGAAGCCCTTAAAAGACTCGGTGGAAGCAAGCGGCACCACTGATAAAATTCTGGAAAGCAAATAGAGATTTTAACCTGGGCAAAACAAGTGAATATCCTCAAAAAGGAAATCATCATCGATGGTTTCCTTTTTTATTTTTTTAACTTTCGTGATCCGAATTTCAACGATCAATTATGAACTGTGCGATTACATCGAACGACATCAAAATAGAGAGCTGGAACCAGTTGGTGGATGAAGTTTATCACGAATCGTGGAAACCTTCGCTCGAACGCTTCCGAAGCGATTATGCTTTTCGCGGTTTATCGGATGCCCGCTACCGGCTCGAAAACAGTTTTTTGCGAAACTGCGGAAACCGCCCCGATCTGGAATACCACATCCTGAGAAACTTTAGAAAATATGCCCGAACACGCGACACCAACCAAACGAGCACACAACTTCGCGCATTAGTGCTGGCCCAACATCATGGGTTGTCAACACGTTTGCTCGACTGGACCTACTCCCCTTTTGTGGCCATGCATTTTGCCACATCGAATACCGAGAAATTTGATATAGACGGGGTCATCTGGCAACTTGATTTTGTAAAGGTGAATTCCTTGGTACCAAAAGAACTTAAGCTTCTGCTCGACGAGGAAAAATGCAATGCTTTTACGGTCGAAATGCTCGAATCCAAATTTCCAACAGTACAAATGCTGGATGAAACCGTTGGTGGCGGAAACGTGTTGTTTTTTGAACCGCCATCGCTCGACGACCGCATTGTAAACCAGTTTGCCTTACTTTCGGTAATGACCAACGCCACCGGCATTTTAGACCATTGGCTTGTAAAACATCCTGAAGTATATCGCCGGCTGATTATTCCGGCTGAATTAAAATGGGAGGTCAGGGATAAACTCGATCAGGCTAATATTACGGAACGAGTTCTTTTCCCGGGATTGGATGGTTTGGCAAGCTGGTTAAAACGCCATTATCAACCAAAAACGCTCTGAGCTGTTCTATATGAAATACTGAAACGAAAACACTGATTATGTCGAAAATAACAATCAAACGCCGCGAATTTATTGCCGCTCTCGGAATGGGCACCGCTCATCTAATGTTTGCGGGTCCGCTTTCTGCAAGCAATTCCAGGGTATTAAATAACGATCCGTTTCAGAAAGTTCGTTTGGGGAATTCTGGCATAGAAACAACTCTTCTTGGGATGGGAACCGGCGTGCATGCCAGTAACAGAACCAGTTTCCTCACTAAACAGGCCAAAAGTGAAAGTATCGATTTATTGTACCATGCCTACAACACAGGTATCCGTTATTTCGATATGGCCGACACTTATGGAACGCATCAGTTGCTGGCCGATGTTCTTCCTAAAATGGAGAGGAAAGACTTAACACTCACCACAAAAATATGGACCCGGGAAGGAGGAATTCCGGAGAAAGCGCGCCCGAACGCCGATGTAGTTGTCGACCGGTTCAGAAAAGAGTTGAAAACCGATTATATCGATATTGTGCAGGTACATTGTATGGTTGACGAAGATTGGACAGAAACATTAAAACCGCAAATGGACATCCTCGCAAATCTGAAAGCTAAAGGAATAATCCGTGCTCACGGCGTGTCAGTTCATTCGCTCGATGCCATGAAAAACGCTTTGCAAAGTGAGTGGGTTGATGTCATTCATGTACGAATTAATCCTTATGGTATTGCCATGGATAAACCCGGTCCGGCTGAGGTAGTTGAAGTAATCAACGCTTTGCATCGCTCGGGAAAAGGGGTGATTGGTATGAAACTGATCGGTGATGGAAAATTACGCAACGACAGCGAGAAAATAGATCATGCCCTTCGTTTTGTTCTGGGCCTCGGAAGTGTGGATATGATGATCGTTGGTTTTGAAGAGAAAGCTCAAATCGACAACTATGTTGCACGAATGAAATCGGCTTTAAAAGAAATTTGAAATTATTTAGCCCGATAAATGTTCTGACTTAAATCCTCAGAAAACCCCGAAATCCTCTGGCTGCATAATATGACCCGGCCCCTTTGTGATAGGTAAAAACAGTATTGTAGCGTCGGTCGCAAAAATTGCCCCTCCACATTTTCTGATTTCCCCGGGTGTTTTCACCCAACTCGACGTTCTCTGACCAAAAGCTCCCAGTTTTTGTAATTCCCGGTATTCATCTTTCATTCAGAAGTTCAATCCCAATCGCTGTAGCTAAATCTGTTCCACAGTTTTTGGGGGCGATGTTCTTTTCTCGATTCAATTGCCTGGAGGTCCATATTTTTGTTAAAGCGCAACCTTATGTGTTTATCAATTCTTCACATTGTTTTGGCGACAATTCATTCTTTTCGTTGTTCCTCATTCGATCTATTAAAATTCATTAACAGAAAATCTGTTTCTATCAACGAATTCTTCCAGTATTTTGTTTGTGCCATGAAGTTTTTAAGTTTCAGTTTGGACAAAAAAAAACCGTCCTACATCATTGACATAGGACGGCTTTTAATATTATTTTGAATACGTCTTACTGTCCCAACTTTTCGAGAATGGCATTATACTTATCCATGTTTTTCAAACGGTAGTATAGGTTTTTTAACGATTCAAGAGTATTAGGATCGTTTGGCTGTATTTCATCACATTTCTCCATGAATGGAATAGCTTTCTCGAACCACTGATCGGATTTTTTTAGTTCAGCTTCGTATTTGGCATTATCGTTTGCCGGAACAGCGTTAGCTACTTCTATTTGCTTAACCCCTTTATTGTAATACAATGCACCAAGGTTAAATAAAGCGTTAAAGTAATTTGGATCGATTTCAAGCGCTTTTTTGTATGATTTAATTGCATTGTCTTCTTCGCCAAATCTTTCGAACAAGGTTCCTTGTGCAAAATGATAAGTTACATTTGTAGGATCTTGTTCGATAGCCACATTAAGGTATTTCATGGCTTCTTCTGTTTTATCCATCTTAAGATAAAGATCGATCATGCTAGTCAAAACTCCGTTATCTTCAGGGTATTTTTCGAATCCTTCCTGAGCTGATTTCAAAGCAGCGGTAGTATCCTGCATCTGCAGATAGGCATCCGAAATAAGACTAAAAGTACGGCCACCGTTATATCCGTATTTTGCAGCTTCGCTATAATACTTAACTGCTTTATTGTAGTCCTTGGCGTTATATGCTGCCAAACCTGTATTGAAAATAATAACCGTGTCAATGGCATCCGGATTATCAGCTTTAATAATTGGAAGATTTTGTATATCCAATATTTGTTCGAATGATTTCAGTGCCAATTCGTAGTCCTGGTTGTTAAATCCTTCCACCGCCTGGTTGGTTAAATCGTTGGTAAGCAAGGTTAATTTAATTTTAACACCATTGCTGGAATTGCCTTTTTCATCAAGTTCCAATGCTTTTTTATACGAATCCAATGCAACAGTTAACGGATCTTTACACAGTGCTTTAATGTTGGCATCTGTTGATTGGAAAATACCCTGGTAAATATCACCGCGTACTTCCCATGTCTTTGGCCAAGGGATCGTCTTTTCAGCCTTAGGGTTAGCCGGATCAATGGCTTCCTGAATAGCTTCAAGAGCCTTATCAAGTTTTCCAGTATCTTTAAAAGTCTGCGCACTGGTAACTTTACCTTTCTGGGCAAAGGCTCCTGAAACTGCAAATACCAAGGCTAGTAGAATAATTGCTTTTTTCATTTCCTAAAAGTTTTATTACTAATTTTTTTTTGCAAAAATAGATGTTTTCAATTTTAATTCAAGCCCGAAGAAAAATAATCACTTATTTATTCCTGTTCTAAGTTATTTTCTTCATTCTCAATTGTTTCTTCGCCACTCTCAGGTGCCTCTTCCACATCAACACGAGCTACCGACGCGATGCGGTCATCATCCTTCAGGTTTATCACCCGAACTCCTTGTGTGGCGCGGCGTAACAAAGAAATAGAACTGACCGCCAAACGAATAGTAAGCCCGTTTTGGGTGATGATCATCAGGTCGTCGTCATCCGACACATTTTTAATCGCAATTAGTTGACCGGTCTTCTCCGTAACATTGATTGTTTTAACACCTTTTCCACCACGGTTGGTTATCCGGTAATCATCAATTTTAGAACGTTTTCCGTAGCCGTTTTCCGAAACAACCAGGATATCTTCGTGTTCGTCTTGTACACAAATCATACCAATCACCTCGTCGTCCTTTCCTCCCAATGTAACTCCACGCACACCTGAGGCTGTTCTACCAATTGGACGAACAATGCTTTCGTTGAAACGAATTGCCTTGCCCGAACGCACCGCGATCATAACTTCGCTATTTCCGTTTGTGAGCCTGGCCTCAAGTAACTGGTCGCCTTCTTTAATGGTAATGGCGTTCACTCCATTCTGGCGCGGACGAGAATAGGCTTCCAAAGTAGTTTTCTTAATAATTCCTTTTTTGGTTGCCAGAATAATATAATTATTATTGATGAACTCCTTATCGGCCAGCGTTTTCACGTTGATGAAAGTTAGTACTTTATCGTCAGGCTCAATATTCAGGATATTTTGGATGGCACGGCCTTTTGAAGCACGGGTTCCTTCCGGAATCTGGTACACTTTTAGCCAGAAACATCGTCCTTTTTCGGTGAACAGCAACAAAGTATTGTGCATCGATGCGATAAACAGGTGTTCGAGGAAATCCTCGTCACGTGTGGTACTTCCTTTCGAACCTATTCCTCCCCTTCCTTGTGTCCTGAATTCGGTAAGCGGAGTGCGTTTGATATAACCCAGATGCGAAATCGTGATTACCATGTCCTCATCGGCATAAAAATCTTCCGGGTTGAATTCTTCCGCATTAGGTTCAAGCTCGGTACGACGTGCATCGCCGTACCTTTGTTTCATCTCCAATAATTCGTCCTTGATAATTTGCATACGCAATTCCACGTCCTTGAGTACCTTTCTCAGGTATTCGATTAATGACATGATCTCTTTGTACTCATTTCGCAGCTTATCTTGTTCGAGGCCTGTAAGTTGACGCAAACGCATTTCAACAATCGCTCTCGACTGAACATCGCTCAATTCAAAACGTTCCATCAAGCGGGTACGTGCCTCATCGGGTGTTGAAGAGCCACGAATGATGCTGATTACTTCGTCGATATTGTCGCTTGCAATGATTAAACCTTCCAGGATGTGTGCACGTTTCTCGGCTTGGTCAAGTTCGTATTGTGTGCGGCGAATCACCACTTCATGCCGATGTTCCACAAAATATTTGATCAGCTCTTTAAGGTTCAGAAGTTTTGGACGACCGTGAACCAGTGCAATATTGTTGACACTAAATGAAGTTTGTAGCTGGGTGTACTTATATAATTTATTTAACACCACGTTGCTCATTGCGTCACGTTTTAAATCGTAAACAATACGCATCCCTTCGCGGTCCGACTCATCGTTAACATTCGAAATACCTTCGATCTTTTTGTCGTTAACCAATTCGGCAGTTTTCTGAATCATCTCAGCACGGTTAACCATATACGGTATTTCGGTCACAACGATTTTTTCGCGGCCCCCTTCATTCTCAATATGTGCCTTCCCTCGAATAACTATTCGACCTCGACCTGTTTCATATGAATCTTTTACACCTTGATACCCATAAATTATACCGCCTGTTGGAAAATCAGGCGCTATAATAATATCAACCAGTTCGTCTATCGTAATATCGTTATTATCGATATAGGCAATGGTAGCATCGATGGTGTCGCTTAAGTTATGAGGTGGCATATTTGTAGCCATACCAACCGCAATACCCGAAGCTCCGTTAATTAGCAACTGCGGAATTTTAGTAGGTAGTACGGTGGGTTCACTCAACGATTCATCAAAGTTGGGTTGAAAATCAACCGTATTTTTATCGAGATCAGCCAACGTTTCTTCCGCTATCCTTGACATTCGGGCTTCAGTGTAACGCATTGCAGCAGGGCTATCGCCATCAACCGAACCAAAGTTACCCTGGCCATCGACCAGAGGGTACCGAAGCGACCATTCCTGTGCCATTCGAACCATTGTAAAATATACAGATGAGTCTCCATGCGGGTGGTACTTACCGAGTACTTCCCCAACAATTCTGGCAGACTTTTTATGGGCTTTGTTTGAAACAATTCCTAGTTCGTGCATTCCAAATAAAACACGACGGTGCACCGGCTTAAAACCATCCCTTACATCGGGCAGTGCGCGCGATACAATAACAGACATTGAATAATCAATATAAGCAGATTTCATCTGCTCTTCAATGTTTATTCGAATAATCTTTTCTCCTTCTGACATTCTATCTCCTTTCGAATTATTATTACATATTTAAAAGACCCACAAAAATAGTAAAATCATCGGTTTTAGGGAGTATTCCCATTGTGTTTTGATTCAATAAAAAACAGAAGATATTAACAATTAAACTGTCAGATATGCAGGCAATCCCACCCAATTTTAATAACTTCTGACATTTCGATAGACAGTCCTTTAAATTTTTAAGTATTTTAGTCGTTTAACCATTTGGGAATAAAATTTGTTAAAAAGAGGTAAACAATTAAATATATGGATTCACAATTTTCTCCACGAATAAAGGATATAATAGGATATAGCAGGGAAGAAGCAATTCGTCTTGGAAATGATTATATCGGACAAGAACACTTGTTTTTGGGAATCTTGCGCGATGGCGAAGGAATAGCAACCGATATACTTGAAAACCTGGGCATCGATCTGGCACAGATAAAACAACTTGTTGAAAAGAAAATACGGACTGAAAAACAAATCAGTGGAAAATCGGAACTGGTGATGCTTAAATCTACCGAAAAAACATTGAAACTCATATACCTGGAAGCCCGTTCGTTTAAAAGTGTTACCGCTAACAGCGCCCACCTTTTACTTGCTATTTTAAAAGACAGTAATTGTATTGTCACACAAATGCTCATTGAAATGGGAATAAACTATTACATGGTCAAATCCCAACTTCAGGATTATCAGCAGCAACCGGAAGCCAAATCAGACTTTCCGGAAGGTGAAGATGAAGGATCAGAAGAACCTTTTTCTAAAAATCCTGTTGGGCCGCAAAGTGGTAAAAAAGGGGCCGGAGCAAAATCAGATACACCTGTTCTCGATAATTTCGGAATCGACATCACCAAATTGGCCGAAGAAAACAGTCTTGATCCAATTGTTGGACGTGAGAAAGAAATTGAACGCCTTGCTCAAATCTTAAGCCGACGGAAGAAAAATAACCCGATCTTAATTGGGGAACCAGGTGTTGGTAAATCGGCGATTGCCGAAGGCTTGGCGTTGCGAATTATAGGCAAGAAAGTTTCACGGCTGTTGTTCGACAAACGCGTGGTGAGTCTTGACATTGCATCGATTGTTGCCGGGACAAAATACCGTGGGCAGTTTGAAGAAAGAATGAAAGCAATTTTGAACGAACTGGCAAAGGTGAATAATGTCATCCTCTTTATCGACGAAATACATACTATAGTTGGAGCTGGAGGAGCAACGGGCTCTCTTGATGCTGCGAATATGCTTAAACCGGCTTTGGCCAGAGGCGATATTCAATGTATTGGGGCCACTACCCTTGATGAGTACCGGCAGCACATCGAAAAAGACGGAGCACTCGAAAGACGTTTCCAGAAAGTGATGGTCGATCCTACTTCGGTTGACGAAACCATCGAGATATTGAATAATATTAAAGAACGTTATGAAGATCATCACAACGTGATTTATACTCCCGAAGCAATTGAAGGATGTGTAAAACTTACAGCCAGGTATATTACCGACCGCTATTTACCGGACAAAGCCATCGACGCACTGGATGAAGCAGGTGCGCGCGTTCATATCTCAAATATCAATGTGCCTGATAAAATCGTTAAACTCGAGGAGAAGATTGAAAAAACCAAAGAGGATAAAATTGGTGCAGTAAAAAGTCAGAATTTTGAACTGGCGGCCAATTACCGCGATAAAGAAAAAAATCTGCTCACTCAGCTTGAAGAGGAAAAAGAGCGCTGGGAAAAAGAATTACTTAATCACCGCGAAATTGTGGATGAGCAAAAAGTTGCCGAAGTTGTTGCCATGATGTCGGGAATTCCCGTACAACGCATTGCACAAGCCGAAGGCAAACGCCTGATGAACATGGCGAAAGACCTGAAAGGAAAGGTGATCGGACAAGACGAAGCGATAGCCAAAGTTGTAAAAGCCATCCAACGAAACCGTGCAGGGTTAAAAGATCCTAACCGGCCGATTGGATCCTTTATTTTCATGGGTCCTACGGGTGTTGGGAAAACTCAGCTTGCCAAAGTACTGACTACTTATTTGTTCGACAACCTTGATTCTTTGATCCGTGTGGATATGAGCGAGTACATGGAAAAATTTGCCGTATCGCGTTTAGTTGGTGCCCCTCCCGGATATGTTGGTTATGAAGAAGGCGGCCAGCTGACCGAAAAAGTTCGCCGCAAACCTTATTCGGTAGTATTGCTCGATGAAATAGAGAAAGCACATCCCGACGTTTTCCATCTTTTACTCCAATTGCTCGACGAAGGAAGACTGACGGACAGTTTGGGCAGAAATATCGATTTCAAAAATACAATCGTGATCATGACCTCGAACATTGGTTCGCGGCAGTTAAAAGACTTTGGCCGTGGCGTTGGATTCTCCAGTGGTAAAACGGCCGAGCAGGAAAACGATCATGCCAAATACATTATCGAGAAAGCGCTGAAAAAGGCATTCGCTCCTGAATTTCTCAATAGGATTGATGATGTGGTAATGTTCAACCAATTGGAGAAGAAACACATTCACGAAATCATTGATATCGAAATCGAAGGTTTGTATAAACGAGTGGAAGGCTTGAATTACAAATTAAAAATTTCGCCTGCAGCCAAAGATTTCATCGCTGAAAAAGGTTACGATCCTCAATTTGGGGCACGGCCACTTAAACGGGCTATTCAAAAATACCTCGAAGACGAGATGGCGGAAATAATTATAAAAGCTTCGGTATCGGAAGGAGATACAATTTCGGTTGGATTTGACAAGAAAAATGAGAAATTACAAATGCGAATATTATCAAAAAATAAAGTGTTAAAAGAATAAACAAGAAGCCAGGATGATTTGTCCCGGCTTTTTTATGCATTGTATTTCAGGATTAAGATGCAAATGTCATCGTTCTGGCTCCCTTCGCCCATAAACTGCTGAAGACTTTTTTCGATTTTCAAAACCATCGATTTCGAATCCAGCCCCTTTAAGCTTTGAAGGTTTTCTTTTAACCGGTCGTGGCCATATTGAATGTTATTTTCGTCAAGCAATTCAGTAACACCGTCGGTATATAAAATCAGAGAATCTCCCTTTTCCATCTTATACCGGCTTTCGCGATATCCTTTATCGCGATATAAACCCAGTGGCAGTCCATGTGAGTCGGAAAGCGTTTCGAGCCTGCCATCAGCTTTCAGAACATAACTGGTTGTGTGGGCAGCATTACAATACGAAAGTTTACCGGTTTTTATGTTAAGAATACCGAGAAACAAGGTCAGAAAAAACTGGTGAACATTGTTCGAATATAATTCGTTGTTTATACGATGAACGATGGAAGAGCTTTTATGTTCCAGGGTATCAACGGCAACACTTTTGATAACAGTTTGCGCCACGCTCATGAAAAACGCTGCCGGAACTCCTTTCCCCGATACATCTCCAACCGACAAAACCAGTTCATCTTCGTCGCGGAAAAAATAATCGAAAAGATCGCCGCTGACGATGCGGGCTGGTTTGTATGAAGTACACAAATCTATCTCCGGATTACCCGGAAAAGCTGGGTAATCAATCTTAATCAAACTTTGCTGAATTTCAGCAGCCTGGTAAATATCATCATCCTTTAGTTTATTGAGTTTCTCTTCGCGCGACACCCTGATCTTATTCTTCTCATACCAGGTCCGTAAAAGGTTAAGACTCTCCGAAACATGTTTGATTTCGTTCATAGAGTCGTCGCCGGCAAATGATTCGCCCGATAAACTGCTAAAGCGTTTTAATTGGTTCGTTAAATTGCTTAAAGGTTGAATTTGCCGGTTGGTAATGTAGGTAATCAAAATGTATATTACCAGTATTCCAAGTACCGAGAAAAACAACATTTTCAATATTGGAAGATAAAGTGGTTCAAACATCTCTTCGTAAGGAATGGCAATTATCAGTATCCAGTCATTCTCCAACTGCGAATAATACACCCAGCTTTTTTCGTAGTTCAAAATTTCAGGGCGTGCTATTATGCTACCCGATGAAGGTTGTTCCAGGAACGCTTTTAGCGCCAGTTCATCTTCATCTAAAACTTTCCTGGGAATATCGAAAATGCTTTTTGTAAGAATCCAATCGTCCAGCGGGTGGGTGATAAAAGTACCTTCTTTCGATAATAAAAATGCAAAGCCTTTCTCTCCTATCTGAATTTGATTAATGGTTTTACTCAATTGAAACAGAGAAAGCTCGCAGATAATCTCCCCTACATTTTGCGGAGTTCCGTTTATATCATTCACCTGAACCGGAGCATAATACGAAACAACAATATGATTATTACGCTCGCAGAATAATGGCTCGGACCATGCCGGGGTATCACTTTCCAACAATTTTTTAAAATGCGGTTGCTCTGTTACGCAGGTCTTAAGTGGTTTATTTTCATTAAAGAACAAAATACTGTCAACCGCGTTAAAACAAAAGAAATTATGATAATCCAGAGGTATCGTAGAATCGAGATTTATGTGAATAGCATTAATAAAGGGATACTTACGAACCAACTGTTCAATAAATGGTTGAACCGAATGATGCTGATCGTAAAAAATAATCTGGTCGGCAATATTTTCAGTTACTTCGACAGTAACGTTGACGTATTGGTTAACCTTTCCTTTGATCTCGCCACTAATATTAACAGCCTTGTTTTCAATATTTTCCTTAATTATACTGACATTAAACAAAAAATAGATCGCTATAAATGCAATAAATACTGCAATTACAGCCAACGAAATATAAATACTCAAGCGGTAGGCTATCGATTTGTTTAACATTTTTACCCGATTACATCTTCCAATTACAATTTAAGCAATTTATTGAAATAATTATGACCCACTCTTTTCATTTTAAGCATTGAATGTTCAATAAAGTTCAGGCGAAGTATTTAGGGGTTCTCCTCCCGTAGTTTGTACAAATAAAAAAAGCTGTCCTTTTGAGACAGCTTAACTATTTTTCTGACTTTCTTAGGTATTCATGGCGCCACAAACAGTGATTACCTGTCCACTTACATACGACGAAAGTTCGGATGCCAGGAAAGTAGCCACGCCCGCAACTTCTTCAGGAGTACCGCCGCGTTTCATCGGGATCGATTCTTCCCAGGCTTTACGGGCTTCTTCCGGGATTTTGGCAGTCATTTCGGTAATAATAAAACCTGGCGCAATCGCGTTAGAGCGAATTCCACGTGATCCGAGTTCGCGGGCAATCGATTTGGTAAAACCAATAATACCGGCTTTTGAAGCTGAATAATTTGCCTGGCCAGCATTACCGCTGACTCCTACCACCGAACTTAAGTTGATGATCGAACCACTGCGTTGTTTCAACATAGTACGTTGTGCAGCCTTGGTAAAATTAAAAACAGATTTCAGGTTTACATTAATTACAGCATCCCATTGTTCTTCGGTCATGCGCATTAGCAAAGTATCTTTGGTAATACCTGCATTATTTACCAAGACATCAATTCTGCCAAAATCTTTCACGATTTCTTCTACTACCCTGTCTGTATCAGCAAAATCAGCAGCATTTGAAGCATAACCTTTAACTGTAACGCCCAATGCAGCAATCTCAGACTCGGTGGCCTTCATATTTTCATCAGCAAAAAGATCGGTAAACGCAATATTACAGCCTTCTTCAGCAAATTTTAATGCTATGGCTTTACCAATACCTCGCGATGCACCTGTAACGATCGCAGTTTTTCCTTCTAATAATTTCATATTCCTAATTTTAATTTGGTCGGAAGTCATGAGACCGAAGACCGAAGATTATATGTTTTGAAATTTATTTCAATCACTGCGCAAATATAGAGTTTCTGTAGATTTAATAAAAAAGCTCAAATTATATCCGCTCATTTTTCGGTAAAATTGAAACTGCGGGCAATAATGTTCAAACGTTTGGGTGAAATATTCAAATCATTAATCCGCTTATTTTCCGGAACACAATGTATTTATTTATCCGAAAATATACCGGAACAGCTATTTCGAAGGATTTAAATTAATGAGTTATCTTTGCGAAAATAAGTATTAGAATGCTCGATCAGTCTACCATTTGTGCGATATCAACATCACCCGGAGTTGGTGCCATTGCAGTTATCCGTTTATCAGGAAATGAATCCATAGAAATTACTGACAAGGTTTTTCGGAGCCCGAAAACGGGTAAATTTTTAATCGGCCAGGCTGCTAATTCGTTACATTTCGGACAATTGTTTTACCATGATGAAGTAATAGATGAAGTTGTAGTGGGTTTGTTTAAAGCGCCACATTCGTATACAGGTGAAGATATTGTAGAAATTTCGTGTCACGGATCAGTTTACATTCAGCAAAAAATTTTGGAAGTTCTTATCTCCGAAGGCGCCCAGATGGCTTTGCCGGGTGAATTCACTCAGCGTGCCTTTCTGAATGGAAAAATGGATCTATCGCAGGCCGAAGCGGTAGCCGATGTAATTGCCTCGTCTAACGCCGCAGCTCACAAACTGGCCATCAACCAAATGAGAGGTGGATTTTCGAAAGAGATAGGTGCACTGCGCGAACAACTGTTGCATTTTACGGCTATGGTGGAACTCGAACTCGATTTCAGCGAAGAAGAGGTGGAGTTTGCCAATCGTACCGAATTGCAAAAACTTACAGAAAAAATCGAAGTCTTGCTTCGTAATCTGAAAGATTCATTTCAATTGGGAAATGCCATAAAAAATGGAATCCCTGTCGCTATCATTGGTGAAACAAATGTTGGAAAATCAACCCTTTTAAATGCCCTTTTAAACGAAGACAAAGCGATAGTTTCCGATATTCATGGTACCACACGCGATGTTATTGAAGATGTGGTAAATATACATGGAACTGCTTTTCGCTTTTTTGATACGGCAGGAATCCGTGAAACTAAAGACCACATCGAGAACCTGGGTATCGAACGAAGTTACAGCAAGCTGGAACAAGCCGCTATTGTTCTCCTGGTAGTAGACACACACAATTCTTTTGATTTGGTAAAAAGCCGGATCGATAAAATAAGAGGACGTATGGACACAAAGCAGCAACTCATTATTGTAGCCAATAAAATTGATACAGGTTTGCCAACGACTATCCAACAGCTTGAAGTTCTGGATTTAACCGATCACGAAAAGCTTGTGTTTATTGCAGCCAAACAGAAAAAAAACCTCGATGAACTGATCGATTATATGATTCACGCAATCAATATTGAGGCAGCCACTCAACAAGATGTTATTGTGACCAATGCCCGCCATTACGAAATACTAAAAAACGCACATACTGCGATTCTGCGTGTTCTGACAGGGCTTGAAGACGGAATTACCGGCGACTTTCTGGCACAGGACATCCGCGAATGCCTTTATTACATGGCCGAAATTACCGGGGAAGTCGGTACCGAGGAGGTACTGGGCCACATCTTTAAGAATTTCTGTATCGGAAAGTAGATCAGGCCTTTCTATCCAGCCTCCTGGCCAGTGAGTGCAAACGGCGAATAGCTTCCAGGACTTCTGACTCAAAACGATAGATCGCAATTCGGTTTTCATCGTTTATCGCCAGTCGCTGTGCCAAATAAGTCCGCACTTCCTGTAATTGCTTTTTAAACTGTTCCTTGGCTACATTCTGATCTTTGGCAGGCACATTATTCCGAAAATCCTCGAGTGCATCGACAAATGCCTTTTCGGCAAGACGGTAAAGTTGAGTGAGTTTTTCGTTAGTTACAGGACTGGCTTGCAAATCCTTTTCAATACGATGTTCGGCAGCTTCCACCAAATGGGTAGTAATTAAATCGGCTGCAGTTTCCAATACATTCACAGCTTCAATTTGTTTCTCGAGTTCAATTACTTCTTTTTGAGCAAGTTCATTTTTTTGAACCTGTTGCAGAAAACCCAAAATCTCGGCATGTCCACGGTCAATATCTTTATCTTTTTTACGTAATCCGGATAATTCTCCGGCAGTACCTTTTAGGGTAGTATTTAAACCTTTATCGATGATTCGTAAACTTTTCAATCCCAGTTTAGCAATAGCATGTTTCGAAAGTTCAAGCGCCATCGATGTGTTTTCGAGATAATAAGAATGCAATTCCGGAAACATGACCTTTTCTTCCCCTCGCCTTTCCGGAACCAGCCATAGAACCATTTTTGAAACCGGATGAACCAGCCAAATAAAAATAAAGGTATTGGCAGCATTAAACAAAGTGTGTGCATTGGCAATCTGCCGGGCGTGACTGCCGGGGGAGATCCAGGATGAAGCAGCTTCGAGTTGTGGAATTAAAGCAAACCAAATTAGAACACCGGCAACATTAAAAAGAATATGCGATACAGCTACCCGCATTGCAGCCCTGGGCTTTCCCAAAGCAGAAAGCACAGCTGTTACGCAGGTCCCGATATTGGCCCCCAGTATAATGGCAATCCCACCCTCTACAGTTATCAGTCCTTGTGAGGCAAGAATAATCACCACACCGGTTGTTGCCGACGAGCTTTGCACTGCGGCAGTAAAAAGGATTCCGATTAAAACCCCTGTAAAATGGTTATCCAATCCTTTCATCAGTTCAATAAAGGGTTCATAGCCTTTTAGAGGAGTGGTTGCTTCACTCATTACATTCATTCCCAGAAAGACCAGTCCCAAACCCAAAATGATGCTCCCAATATCTTTAAACGATTTTTTAGCGAACACCACTCCAAAAAGATAACCAAAGGCAACCATCAGCCAGGCGGCTCCAGTAATTTTAAACGCGATGATCTGAGCAGTAATCGTGGTTCCAAGATTTGCTCCCAAAATTACTCCCAGGGTACTTTGAAAAGACAATAATCCGGCTGAAACAAAACCAACCGCCAAAACTGTTGTAACCGACGAAGACTGGATAACAGCAGTGATAGCCGTTCCGGCAGCCAGCGATGTCCAGCGGTTGCGTGTCATGGCCTGAAGAAAAACTTTCATGCGGTTGCCGGCAGCAGCTTTTAGCCCATCTGTCATTATGTTCATTCCATAAAGAAAGATTGCAAGTCCGCCCAACAGCAAAATTATGAGTGCCCACCAGTTCATCGTTGATATTGAATGATTTGTTATTGCTTAAAAGTAAAATAAGTATCCGACAAGTACAAAATTGAGAAAGCGATTCTCTCGGCTGATAATTGTTTAAATACATTCTTTCAATTCAGACCAAAAGGTTATTTTTGAGATTACTTAAACCATACGAAAATGAAAATATTGTTTCGCTGCATCTTCATAGTTATTTCATTTGCATTCGTTCTTACTTCCTGTAATTCAAAACCTGAAGAAGAAATTCATAAACATCCCAACATTGTTATTGTATTTCTCGACGATTCGGGTTATGCTGATTTCACACCTTTCGGCCAACTAAAAATTCAGACGCCCAATGTTAAAACACTGGCAGAAGAAGGAATCATGTTTCGGAATTTCTATGTGCCTCAGGCTGTTTGTTCAGCGTCGAGGGCGGCTTTGCTTACCGGATGTTATCCAGGAAGGACCAAAGTTTTTGGCGCCCATGCCCCAAAAGCGCGAGGACTGGAAACAACTTTTGCTACGCTTGGCGAAGTATTTCAGTTGGCCGGATATAAAACCGCCATCTTCGGGAAATGGCACTGTGGCGATCAGCCCGAAACCCAACCTCAAAACCGGGGCTTCGACGAAAGCTGCGGACTGATGTATTCAAACGATATGTGGAAACACCACCCGGAGAATCCTGAGTATTGGGGAAAATATCCTCTTCAGTTTTGGGAAAATGGACAAGTTAAAATTGAAGACCTGGACTCAGCCGATCAGAAAATGCTGACGAAATGGTACACCCAACACGCAGTTGATTTTATTAAACGCCACAAAAACGAGCCATTTCTCTTGTATATTCCTCATAACATGCCACATGTGCCGTTGTTTTGCAGTTCCGATTTTGAAGGAAAATCGGGGGTTGGACTATACGGCGATGTTATTCTGGAACTCGATTGGTCGGTGGGACAAATCAACCAGGCATTAAAAGAAAACGGAGTTGATGACAATACCATTTTTATTTTCACTTCTGATAACGGACCGTGGATTTCGTATGGCAACCATGCCGGAACAACGCCTTTTAGAGAAGCCAAGGGAACTACTTTTGATGGAGGGACACGCTCGGCAACCATTATTAAATATCCAGCCCAACTCAGCGGAAATCAACAATCAGAGAAGGCAATGATGACCATCGATATTCTGCCTACACTCTGTCAATTAGCCAATGTCCCTTTACCGGAAAATGAAATAGATGGAGCCAACGTTTGGGATTTAATCAGCGGAAAGGAAGGGGTTCAAAATCCACATGAATATTATGCTTTTACCAACAACAGTAATTTTGAAGCGGTTATGAGTGGAGATGGAAAATGGAAATTGCATCTGCCACATGATTATCGTACGATGACCGATACTGTTGGGAAAGATGGTATGCCCGGAAAATATAAACAGGACCACATCGATTTGTCGTTGTTTGATATGGTGAATGACCCTTCTGAAACCGTTAACGTGATCGGCCAGAACCCTGAAGTTGCTAAAAAACTGCTGCAATTTGCAAAGGGCCAC
The DNA here is from genome assembly GCA_011620585.1 of Draconibacterium sp. Classification (GTDB taxonomy): domain Bacteria; phylum Bacteroidota; class Bacteroidia; order Bacteroidales; family Prolixibacteraceae; genus Draconibacterium. Next base: position 118,004 of record WOYV01000070.1, on the reverse strand, counting down.
CGCCAAAGATTTTTCTCAGAAACAATGCAGGAGTAATAAAAAGCCCGGCTTCCAATAAAGTTTGAGAACCGGGCTTGTAATATGTAGTAAAAATGGTTTAAAAATTTAAACTGAACAATTTATCGGGATTGGCCAGATTAACTTTATCATTTAGCAAATCAGGGCTAATCTCTCCTTTCACATAAACCATGGCATTGTCGTCGCCTCCAACTAAAATCAACATTTCGGTAATTATGTTATCTTCCATAACCCCAAATACAGTCACACTTTCATTCTCGTTGCGTACGACCATCAATTCTTCGTATTTCCCTTTTTCACTGATCCGTTTTATAATACTTCATAATATCAAGATACTCATCAGGAAGTTCTGCGCTAAAGTGTAATTGTTCGTTTGAAACGGGATGTCTAAAACCCAATTCACTGGCGTGTAAAAACAAACGTTTTATTCCTGTTTTTTCGGTGATGATTTTGTTCAAAGTGAAATCGCCATGGTGTGAGTCTCCAAGAATATCGAAACGATGCTGTGCAAAATGTTGCCTGATTTGGTGCCAGCGCCCGGTTTCAGTCGAAATCCCGACCAAACTAAGCTGAATATTCTGTTTTTCATTAAATGAAATTCCGGTTTCGACCGTTTGTAAAGTGCGAAAATTTGTGAGCGCCGATTTTTTAAAATTTGACTTCTTCTTAACTACAACCTTTGAATTAAAACTTCCTTCTCCCGGATTACCCTGAACGATTGCCATATATTTTTTTTGAACTTCCCTGCGTTCAAACAAAAGCGCCATTTCGTGCGCTACTTCTGAAGAAAAAGCCAAAACGATTAAACCGGAAGTTTTCGAATCGAGGCGATGCACGTTGTAAATCCACTTCCCGGCAATGTCCCCAATTAACTTGGTAAGATAGCCGGCGTCGTGTGGCATAAAATCGTTTTTGTGAACCGGCAGATCAACCGGTTTGTTCACCACAATCAGATGTTCATCCTGGTAAATTACGGGTATTTCCATTTCGATGATTTAAAGGCAAATGTACGAAAGCCATCACACAATCCCCGACAATTTAATGTTTCCGTTAAACAAGTAGCGATTCTCAAATGTTTCTAAACTATGAAAACAATAGTAATACTGGTGTTGTTTTTTGCTGCATATTCGGCAAATTCACAAAATAACACCAAAGAAAACGAACAAAAAAAGAAAGAAATGAAGTACAAACAACTCACCGAATTCGAACGGTATGTAATTGAAGATAAAGGGACAGAACGCCCGTATACAGGAGAATATTATGATTTTAAAGGAACCGGTTTGTATGTGTGTAAACGTTGCAGAGCTCCTTTATACCGTTCATCCGACAAATTTGATTCGCATTGCGGGTGGCCAAGTTTTGATGATGAAATTGAAGGAGCAGTTCATAAATTGCCCGATGCAGACGGCCGCCGAACTGAAATTACCTGTACCAATTGCGGAGCCCACTTAGGTCATGTATTTTACGGCGAAGGTTTTACCAATAAAGACACCCGTCATTGTGTAAATTCTGTATCGCTCGAATTTATTCCGGCAGAAGACATAAAAAAAGAAGAACAGTAAAGTTCTCCTTTTTTATATCATCGTTAAATAACTATAATTCCTTTACCGCAATTCCTTCGATAAAAAACTCGCGTTCGGCAGCAGCCTGATTTTCGGCAAGTATTTTATGAGCATCTTGAGTTTCAGCATCTTCGGTTGCTTCTCCGTGTTCTGCCCCTGGATTATGAGCTTCAGCTTCGGATTTTACTTCTTTCAGAATTCCAACGATCTGCACCTCGCTACCCATTTGCTCCTGGGTAAATGCGCCAATCTTTTCTCCGGCTTCAACACGAATGGTTATTTCTTCGCCGCTTCCCATTAAGAAACAACGCGCTCCACCTTCTTTACAAACATGCATAACAGTTCCTTTAACAACAACTTCTTTGTCGGCCAGATCAGATGCCTGGGCCAAAAGATCATCGATGCTTAAAACAACAGCTTCCTTTAGAGGCTCTTCGTTCTTTGCCTCCTGATTTTTAGGAGCTTGTCCGCACGAAAACAAGAAGGCGGCAACAATGCTCAGTAATACGAGATTTTTCATTTTTGTGACTTTTAATTATTTAAGGTTAAACAAATATCAATATAAAAACCAAAGGTACTACAAATCCTGCAATCATCCACCACAGGCCCCAACGAATAAATCCACGTTTTCCTTTCAGAAGAAATAGGCCCGTAACAGCTACAAAAAGCAGGATAAATGCCATAATATCGCTCACCCACTTCCATACTGTACCAATAGCAGCCCGGTGTAATTTATTCATGCCAAAAATTACGGGACGGCGCTCGAGGTAACGAAAAACACCTTTTCCACTGTCAGGATTTATAACTACTTCCCCACTTTCGATAAATACTTTTACCATGCCTTCGCTATCGATATAATGCTTTTTGTATTTCAAATCGTGCGGCAAATCGTTAATTATCGCAATTAAAGTAGCCTTGTTTGTGGCATCCTTTGCATTTGGATCAAAAGAAAACTCCTCGGAATAGATACTATAATCGGGATTAAAATCGTGACGGTGATTCAGAAAAATACCCGAGACAACATAAACAATTGTCATACCTACGATAAAATAGCCAAGATCGCGGTGAAATATTCGTAAAAGCTTGCGGATTTTCATTGTTCAAATTTAACGCACAAATTTATATGATAAGTTGATATTTAAAAAGCGATAAGTGACAAAAAATAAATCAGACATTTTTGTCTGTTATGTAATCTTCAGAGTGCAGATATAGCGCGGTTTTCGGAGATTGATAAAATAACAGTATTACTGATTTGGATATTTGTATTGAAAGAATACTTGACAACAATACTTCAATAATTGTAAATTGCATCATCCTAGTGTACTAGGGCTCTGGTTTTATCACAACTTAATTGGGTACCTCCGGTTACTGAACCGGAGGTTTTTTCTTTTTAGTCGGCAAAGTATTCGTTTAAAGAAGTAATTTCCCCGGAGCTACAAACCGGGCACTGGTTTACAATCTCTGAATAATCGCTAAAGCTGGCCTTGCACGAGTTACAGTGGTACCAGTTTTTGTCAAAATATACATCTCCTCCTCTAAAAATCAAATCGCGTCCTTCTACAAATGCAGTAGCTACCTTATTCCTGGCCTCTTCATAAATTCGTGTAAGTGTAGGGCGCGAAACATCCATATAAACAGCTGCTTCTTCCTGTGTGAGATTCTGGTAATCCAACAACCGGATCGCCTCGTACTCTTCCAGTCGCAAAATCACTTCATTCGATTTTCTTCCCCTGATACCGTACACCGACATTCCCTTAATTACGGGCGGAACCTGTATCCTTCTGTTTCTTTTTCTTCTTGGCATAATTATAGCGAGTTAATTTTATTTAGCAAATAATGATCAACTAAAACCAATGCAGCCATTGCTTCAACAATGGGTACCGCACGTGGTAATACACATGGATCGTGCCTGCCTTTAGGGTTAATCGTTGTTTCGTTTTTATCTTTATCGAGTGTTTGCTGTTGTTTTAAAAGCGTTGCAATGGGTTTAAATGCTACATTGAAATATACATCTTCGCCATTGGAAATCCCACCTTGAATTCCTCCTGAATGATTGGTCTTTGTCCGGATGCCACTTTCGGTATTTATGAAAATGTCGTTGTGTTGTGATCCACTTAATGCAGTACCGCGAAATCCTGAACCGTATTCAAATCCTTTTACAGCGTTGATTCCTAACATGGCAAATCCAAGATCGGCATGCAACTTATTAAAAACAGGTTCGCCCCAGCCAGCCGGAATACCAGTGGCCACCCCCGTAATTACGCCACCTACTGTATCGTGATCTTTTCCTGCTTTTACAATTCGGTCGATCATCGCTTCGGCTGTTTCCGAATCAGGGCAGCGCACAATAGTGTCTTCAGTTTTTGAAAGGTCGAGTTCCTTGTACGACTTTTCAAGTTTGATTTCACCAACCTGCGAAACAAAAGCCTGGATTTTTACCCCAACCTGGGCGAGTACCTGCTTGGCGATGGCGCCGGCTACCACGCGGGCAATGGTTTCACGGGCAGAAGAACGTCCTCCTCCACGATGATCGCGGGTTCCGTATTTCTGAATGTAAGTATAATCGGCATGAGACGGACGGTAAATATCTTTCAGATCATTATAATCGTTCGAATGCTGGTCTTGGTTCCAAACCACAAAAGCGATTGGAGTTCCCTGGGTTTTTCCTTCAAAAATACCGGATAGAAATTCTACCTGGTCTGGTTCTTTCCGCTGGGTGGTAATTTTCGATTGTCCCGGTTTTCTTCGTGCAAGATCTTGTTGAATCAAATCCACGTCAACCTGCAACCCTGCCGGGCAACCATCGATTATTCCACCGATGCCTCTGCCATGCGATTCTCCAAACGAGGTGAGACGAAATATGTGACCGAATGTATTCATAAAAAAATAAAACCCTGTTTTCTCTATTTTAAGAAAACAGGGCTTAAAGATATTAATTTGATCGTATTATTAAAACAAATTAGCAGCCGCATCCACATCCGCCGCCGCCGTCGGTCCCGCACGAACCACTGCTGCACCCATGATCGTGATCGTGGCTTCCGCAACCACATCCGCCACTGCCACCTGAAAGGATCTCAGCTACTTCGGCATCTGAAGCTTCACGCACTTCAATCACTTTCCCAGAAAAGAATAAGTCTTCTCCGGCTAAGGGATGGTTGAAATCCATTTTTACAGTGTCGTCAGTTACTTCCAAAACAATTCCGTTCAAACGCTGACCATTGCTGCTCATCATCGGAACGGTATTCCCAATTTTGATCAATTCGCTGTCGAATTCACCGTTTACCAGAAATACTGAGGTCGGTAATTCAACAATCGCATCTTCATTCACATCGCCATAGGCATCTGTTGAATTCAATTTGATGTCAAACGGATCATCCTGCTTCAATCCTGCCAAATGTGTTTCAAACTCAGGCAGCATTAAACCAGCGCCGTATAAAAACTGTAGCGGACTTTCGACTGTTGCCTGCTCGATCATTTCTCCATTTTCGTCGTCAATACGTAAATCGTATGTCAACGTCACCATTTTATATTTTCCTATCTCTACCATAATCCTTAATTTTCTGAGTTGCGTACAAATTAAATCTTTTTTCTCGCTTTCGACAAAATACAAATAAGTATTTTATTGACAATTAACAAATATTTAGTGCGAATTGTTAAAAATCACTTCAGGTTTTTTAATCGCTCTTACCACAAGGAATATTCCAGTTAAAACAAATGGAATACTTAGCCATTGTCCCATATTTAGTACCATTCCGGCTTCAAACGCTTCCTGGTCTTCTTTTATAAACTCGATAAAGAACCGGGCTGCAAAGACAAAAATAAAGAAAGCGCCCATTAAAAGTCCGGGACGGTCTTTGGCCGAAGTTTTACGATACATATAAGTTAATACTCCAAACGTGATTAAATAAGCCAATGCTTCGTATATCTGTGTGGGATGTTTGGGTACCAATTCCCCGTTCCGCTCGAAAATAAACCCCCATGGCAACGAAGTTTGAATTCCGTATATTTCCGAATTCATCAGGTTTCCGGTGCGTATAAACGCAGCAACCAACGCGGTTGGAACCACTACCCTGTCGAGCGCCCAAAGCATGGTGCGTTTACTAACCCGTTTTGAATAAATATACAAAGCCACCAAAATGCCAAGCGCTCCGCCGTGGCTTGCCAGGCCTCCGTGCCAAACTTTAATGATCTCGCCCGGATGTTGCGAATAATAATCCCATCCATAAAACAGGACGTGCCCAAGACGCGCACCAACTACTGTGGCAATAATCATGTAAAAGAAAAGGCTGTCGATCCATTTCTGACTCACCTTTTCCGATTTCAACATCCTTTCACCGATACTGTAACCCAGTAAAAAACCCCCGGCAAACAAAAGCCCATACCACCGAATGGATAAGTTACCGATGTGAAATATTTCAGGATCAACGTTCCAGTGAATAAAACCTAAAATTGGCATCATAATATTCTATTTTCCAATAATTAAAGTTCGCCTCTGCCGTGGCATTGCTTATATTTTTTCCCGCTACCGCAAGGACAGGGATCGTTTCGGCCAACCCTTTTTTCAACCGTTACAGGTTGTGGTTTCGAACGTTCCTGGGTCTGCGTATTTGCCCCCGACATTGCATTTCCGGCTTCGGGAGATTCAGATTTTTGTGTCCGGTAACGGCTCATATCCATTCGTTTGCGTGCCTCGGCTTGACGAACCTGGTCAGGATCCTGAATTGGGATCTGTCCCTTCATCAGTGTCGATACCACTTGCTTATTCACCTTGTTTATTAATTCTTTAAACAGGTTGAATGATTCGAATTTATAGATCAGCAAAGGATCTTTCTGTTCGTAAGTTGCATTCTGTACCGATTGTTTCAAATCGTCCATTTCGCGGAGTTGTTCTTTCCAGCCTTCGTCAATGGTATTCAGCACAATCTGTTTCTGGTACGATTTTACCAGCTCTTTCCCTTTATTGAGGTACGCCTTTTCGAGGTTACAAATAATCTGGTACGTGCGTTTTCCATCAGAAATAGGAACTACAATATTGGTGTACACCTCTTTTTTAGTCTCATACACATTTTTGATCACCGGGTAAGCCTGTTTCGAGATGTTCTCGACTTTGCGGTTGTACCCACTAATCATTTTATCATATATTTTTTGGGTGATATCACCGGCATTCAATGCTTTAAATTCTTCCTGACTTACAGGAGATTCAAGAGAAAGTAAGCGCATCAATTCCATGTTGAAATCCTCGAACTGATCAGATCCATAATATTCGTCTACCAAATCTTCAACTGCATCGTACATCATATTTAAAACATCCACTTCGAGGCGTTCGCCAAATAAGGCATGACGGCGGCGTTTGTAAACCACTTCGCGTTGCGAGTTCATCACATCGTCGTATTCGAGTAGTCGTTTACGAATTCCAAAGTTGTTCTCTTCTACCTTCTTCTGAGCCCGTTCTATCGATTTCGAAATCATCGAATGCTGGATAACTTCACCCTCTTCGAGTCCCAAACGGTCCATGATTCCTGAAATACGATCGGAGCCAAACAAACGCATCAAATCGTCTTCAAGCGAAACATAAAACTGTGATGACCCCGGGTCTCCCTGACGACCGGCACGTCCCCGTAACTGTCGGTCAACGCGTCGGGAGTCGTGTCGTTCGGTACCAATAATTGCCAAACCGCCGGCAGCCTTCACCTGTTCGGTTAGTTTGATGTCGGTACCACGACCTGCCATGTTGGTGGCAATGGTAACTGTCCCCGACTGACCTGCTTCGGCCACAATGTCGGCTTCACGCGCGTGTAATTTGGCGTTCAGCACATTGTGTTTGATTCCTTTTATTTTTAACATGCGGCTTAGTAACTCCGAGATTTCAACCGAAGTAGTACCCACCAAAACCGGGCGACCGGCATGATGAAGCTTTACAATCTCGTCGATTACCGCATTGTATTTTTCACGTTTTGTTTTATAAACCAGATCCTGACGGTCATCGCGAACAATCGGGCGGTTGGTGGGAATAACAACCACTTCCAGTTTGTAAATATCCCAGAATTCCCCGGCTTCAGTTTCGGCAGTACCAGTCATACCCGAAAGTTTGTGGTACATCCTGAAATAATTCTGTAAGGTAATGGTCGCAAAAGTCTGAGTGGCTGCTTCCACTTTCACACTTTCTTTTGCTTCGATAGCCTGGTGCAAACCGTCGGAATAACGACGGCCTTCCATAATACGGCCGGTTTGTTCGTCAACGATCTTCACTTTATTGTCTATCACTACATATTCCACGTCTTTTTCGAACATGGTGTAGGCTTTAAACAACTGGTTGATGGTATGAACCCGTTCCGACTTAATTGCGTAATCCTGCAATAACTTATCTTTGGCTTCCTGCAATTTATCGGCGTCCATTCCCGAATTATCCAATTCTGCTATTTTACTTCCCATGTCGGGCAGTACAAAGAAATTGGGATCTTCCAGTCCTTCCGAAAGCAGGTCGATACCTTTGTCGGTAAGTTCTACCGAATTTTGTTTTTCTTCGATTACAAAATACAGCGGATCGGTAACGATGTGCATATTTTTGTTGTTCTCCTGCATATAGAAATTTTCGGTTTTTTGCAGGAGCGCTTTCATGCCTTCTTCGCTCAGAAACTTGATGATGGATTTATTTTTTGGCAAACCTTTGTGTGCACGCAGTAAAAGCAAACCACCTTCTTTCTTTTCTTCCGATGTGGCATCGGGTTTGGAAAGCAGACGTTTGGCCTCAATAAAAATCTTATTTACCAAATCGCGTTGCTTGCTGTATAACTTTTCTACATACCCTTTTAATTCCTCGAACTGTTGATTCTCGCCTTTTGGAACCGGGCCCGAAATAATTAATGGAGTTCGTGCGTCATCAATCAAAACCGAGTCAACCTCGTCGACAATCGCATACTGATGTTTTCGCTGAACCAGGTCTTCGGGATTGATCGCCATATTATCACGCAGGTAGTCGAACCCAAATTCGTTGTTGGTACCATACGTAATATCGGCGTTGTATGCGTTTCTGCGGGCTTCAGAATTGGGTTGATGTTTATCGATACAGTCAACGCGAAGGCCGTGGAATTCAAAAATAGGCCCCATCCATTCGGCATCACGCTTTGCAAGGTAATCGTTTACCGTTACCAGGTGAACCCCTTTCCCTGTGAGTGCATTCAAAAACACGGGAAGGGTTGCTACCAGTGTCTTTCCTTCACCAGTTGCCATCTCTGCAATATTTCCGCGATGAAGAACCACGCCTCCAATTAACTGAACATCGTAGTGGATCATGTTCCAGGTGGTTGGGTTTCCTCCGGCCAGCCAGGTATTGCTCCATTCAGCTTTCTCACCTTTAATCACAATACTGTCGCGTTTGGCAGCCAGGTTGCGGTCGAAATCGTTGGCGGTAACCACAACATTTTTATTTTCGGTAAATCGTCGTGCCGTGTCTTTTACCACCGCAAATGCTATGGGAAGTATTTCATTTAAAACTGCTTCCAACTTTTCATCGATCTTTTCTTCGAGCTTGTCGATGCGTTCGTAGATATTTTCAGTTTCCTGAATATCCACTTCTTCCACTTCCACTTTCAATGCAGCTATCTCGTCTTCCTCGGGTTTGATCCGATCGGCGATAATTTGCCTTAACTTATCCGATTCGGCCCGTAACCCGTCGTTTGAAAGTTGAATGATCCGTTTATATTCTTCATGAATTTTATCGATGACTGGACTAATATCCTTGATATCACGTTCTGATTTGTTCCCGAGAATTCTACCCAGAATTTTATTTACAAATGCCATTTTATTCTTAATTGAACTGTAAAAATTTTAGCTCCGCAAAGTTAATCAATTGTACAGGCTAAAAAAACTAATGATTTGTTAAATCATAATAACCATGCCAAATGAAATATGTTGATGGTATGCGACAAGATTACCGAATTATTGTCATTAACGGGTCAGCATTTTAAATCTTCCGAAAGAATAACTGAATTTAATACTTTTGCATTGACCAACTTGTAATTATGGGATCGATAAACACTACTTGCTTTGTTTGCAAAAAAACAGTTACAGATGAAACTTCAGAAATAAATTGTATGGTTAACCTGCCTGTTTGTTTCGATTGCAAAGGGACCGAAAACGAAAAGGCCGAAGAGAAAGCTGTTCTCGACAGTTTAGCCGATGGTTTTGTGTGTGGTTGTATTTAACCGATTCCAGTTACTAACGAAGATCAATCATTTCTACATCCGGATGTTTCGATGCATCGAAAACAAAATCAGAATCCTGTAAATCGATGTTGGTTTCCATTTTCTTTACCACAATTCCGTACAAGTTTCCATCGGTTGAGTGCAAAGTGGCTTCATCAAGCATCAAAGTAGATTTATTTATCGACACCTCGATTTTGGTTACCTGGTATTCATCCGAATCGGGAAATAGTTCAATCTGATAAAGTGTTTTTCCGCCTTCCTGTGTTTCTGCAACAAATTTTGAACGAAAACCGCGTTCATAAATACTAAATATCGAAGCGGGATTGTCAATTGATTCACCTCCGTCTTCTTCAACATGGGTAATTGTTACCTGGTTTCCATCACGCATGTAAGTCCATATTGTATTTCCGTCAGAATAAATCTCATAGCCCGTGCCAGGAAGGGCTACTTTATACTTCTGACCTTTTAGTTTGATGGTTCCTTCATTTTGTTCGTTGATATCCATTTCCTTGTTCACCATCGAAAAAATAAAATCGGCCGACATACTTTTAAAGGTCTTGGTTTTTGCACTTACTTCGTCGAGTATCTCCTTTGCTTTTGCATCGCTTTGTGCATTCACCATTCCAACGGTCAGTAACAAAGCAACAATCATCAACGCTTTCTTCATCTTTTATATTTTGTCTACAGATTATTCAACAATTGTTCCAAAGAATATTCATCCGAAATAAATACCTGGCGGGCTTTGCTCCCTTCGCTGGGGCCAACAATTCCGGCAGCTTCCAATTGATCCATTAAACGCCCTGCACGGTTGTACCCGATTGAGAAACGGCGCTGGATCATCGAAGTCGACCCCATTTGGTTAGCCACTACAATCCGGGCAGCATCATCAAACAGTTCATCGCGGTTGTTCAAATCCACATCGCCGGGTCCCGGTTCATCGTCTCCCATTACTTCAGGCAACAGTAAAGCAGTAGGATAACCTCGTTGACCGCTAATAAAAGCACATATCTTTTCAACCTCAGGCGTATCGATAAAAGCACACTGGACCCGTGTAATTTCACTACCTGATGCGATGAGCATGTCTCCTTTTCCAATCAACTGGTTGGCGCCAGGTGTATCCAGGATCGTGCGCGAGTCGATCATTGAAGCCACTTTAAACGCAATCCTTGCCGGGAAGTTGGCCTTGATCACGCCCGTAATAATATTGGTGGAAGGGCGTTGCGTAGCAATTACCATGTGAATTCCCACGGCACGGGCCAACTGGGCAATTCGTGCGATCGGCAATTCGATTTCCTTGCCAGCAGTCATAATCAAATCGGCAAACTCATCGATAATTACCACAATGTAAGGCATGTATCGGTGTCCCTTTAACGGATTTAGCTTGCGGCTGATGAATTTCTTGTTGTATTCTTTTATATTTCTGGCGTGCGCTGCTTTTAAAAGATTATAACGATCATCCATTTCAATATTTACCGAATTCAGCGTATTCTTCACTTTCTGTATATCGGTAATTACCGGCTCTTCGGCATCGGGCAATTTGGCCAGAAAATGTTTCTCGATAACTGAATAGATATTCAATTCAACTTTTTTCGGATCGATAAAAACAAACTTAAGCTGAGCAGGATGCTTTTTGTACAAGAGTGAACTGATGATCACGTTCACGCCTACTGATTTTCCCTGGCCTGTTGCGCCTGCTACCAGGATGTGTGGCATTTTGGTAAGATCGAACATGTAGGTTTCGTTCGAAATGGTTTTCCCAAGAGCTACGGGAAGTTCTGCCGTACTTTCCTGAAATTTCTTTGAACGTACGATTGAATGCATCGAAACTACTTCGGGATTTTGATTTGGAACTTCAATTCCAATAGTACCACGTCCCGGAATGGGTGCGATAATCCTGATTCCAAGTGCAGATAAGCTTAACGCAATATCGTCTTCGAGGTTTTTGATTTTTGAAATACGAACACCTGGCGCGGGAACAATCTCATACAATGTGATGGTTGGACCAATAGTGGCCCTGATTTTTGTAATCTCGATTTTATAGTGTCGCAGCGTTTCAACGATTTTATTTTTATTGGCCACCAGCTCTTCCTGTTTTACTTCGGCATTCCCAAATTTATGGTCTTCAAGCAAATCGAGCGATGGAAATTTATAATCCGGAAGATCGAGCGTTGGGTCGTAGTCTTCTAATCCTTCCGTTTGAAATTCATCGTTTTTTTCCTCTTCTACCCCGGGTTCTATATCAAGTTTTACTTCTGCATCGGGTTCATCCTTCTTTGCAACAATCTTTGACTCTTCTTCTGGCTGAATTTCGAAATCATCATCGCCTTCAGGCTCGAAAATGGCACGGACCACATCGTCTTCGTCTATTACCTTTATTATATCGTCTTCTCCCTGTATCGAGTCCTCAAGTTCTTCTTTAAACGGTTCGAGATCATCGTCATCTTCACCCTGTAATTTTTCTGCTTTCTCGCGCGGACGAACCAGTGTTTTCAAATAATCAAAAGCTTTGTCGAACCGTATAATCACGATCATAACGCCAGTAATTACCAGGATAAGTGTCAATCCGAATACGCCAATCAGCGAACGCAACCAGTTACTTAGCATAAATCCGTAATGTCCGCCCAGATAAATAAATGACTCTCCCGTGGTTTTATTAAAAATCAGTCCCAATGCCAGCGATAACCAAACAATAAGCGCCAGGCTGTATACCATGGTTTGACTAAACCGGGCAATTTTACGGCCCAAAATTCTTAGCGAAATAATGGCCAGCATGTAAATAAAAATAAACGATGCCAATCCAAAACCACGATTAATGATAATTTCCGAAAGCATCGCTCCCACTTTCATACCATTGTTTTTCACATCGATGCCGGAATTCAACAGGAAATCCTTCCACCCCGAATCCATGATACTTTGATCTTCAGCACCATAAAACAGAAATGAAACAAAGGAGATCAGCAAGAAAGCAGCCACACTCATTAGTAAAATCCCGATGATAAACCAGAATTTCTCGTTTCTTAAAATTGAGAATCTCTTTTTTGGTGTTTTTGCCTTTGCTTTTACCGGCTTTTTTCGTCTAAATGCCATTGGGTCGTTTTTAATCGCAGCAAATTTAGTTAAAAATTATCAGCTTATCCGGTTGCTTTCAGTCATAAAAACAAATCGTATCACAAACAAAGTGTTAACAAAATCAATGGCTTCAATTTTAAACTGAAAGTGTTTTATATTCCTGTAATTCAAATTAAAAATACATTTCTCAAAGGGGTGTTGTATAATATTTGAGGCATACCAAAAACAAGACTTTCGACACTTCTTTTTCTCATTCGAATTTTTAAGTTTACCTCATTGAATTCAGTTTCATAAAAAGGGATTTTTAAAACACATTTAATGTTGAAATGATGGAAAAACTGGCGGTAGTCGCACTGGGTGGCAATGCCATTCTGCGGGGTTCTGAAGAAGGAACCATTGAACAACAGGAACAAAACTCCACAGACACACTCGAAAACCTGGTATACCTGATAAAAGACGGCTACAACCTGGTGATTACGCACGGTAATGGCCCGCAGGTTGGAAATATACTGATGCGCAACGATGCCGGGCAACAACTGTATAAAATTGCCCCGATGCCGCTTGATATTTGTGTGGCCGATTCGCAGGGTGGGATTGGCTACATGCTCGAACGGATGATGCGGAACATTCTGAATAAACACGGAATTCAGAAAAATGTCATCACCCTGGTTACGCTGGTCGAAATTGATCAGAACGATCCTGCATTTCAAAACCCGTCGAAGCGGATCGGGAAGATTTATATGAAAGAAGAAGCCGACAAACTGGCACACGAAAAAAGCTGGATATTTAAACCTACCGGGAAAGTGAACGGAGGTTTCCGACGGGTAGTACCATCGCCTACTCCGCTCAAGATTATTAACAAAGATATGATCGAAACCCTGGTGCGCGCCGGTAATATTGTCATTGCCGCTGGCGGTGGAGGCATTCCGGTTTATTACGACGAAACCGGGAACCTACGAACACTTGATGCAGTAATCGACAAAGACATGGCTTCGAGTCTGCTTGCTGTAAATATTGAAGCCGATGAATTGTATATTTTAACCGATGTTCCGTTTATTTTTAAAGATTACGGGTTGCCGACACAGGAAAAACTCGAATTTTTAAATTATGCTGACACCGTGAAACACCTCGAAAATGGTACTTTTGCTGAAGGGACCATGGAGCCCAAAATACGAGCCTGTTTGAATTTTATCGAAAAAGGCGGAAAGAAAAGCGTTATAACAGAAGCCACCAAACTTGAGGATCGTTCCTATGGATCAAAAATTACGATGAATTACGATAATTATTAGGCAGAAAATACAACCACTTAAATAAAATGAGATGAACTTAAAAAATAGAAACTTTTTAAAATTACTGGATTTTACTCCCGATGAAATTCGCTACCTGCTGAACCTGTCGGTAATATTGAAACGAGACAAAAAGCATTTAATTGAAGAGCAGAAATTAAAAGGCAAAAACATTGCGTTGATCTTCGAAAAATCATCGACACGTACGCGTTGTGCTTTTGAAGTGGCCGCCCACGACCAGGGAGCTACCACCACTTATCTCGGGCCTTCTGGTTCACAAATAGGCACAAAGGAAACGATGAAGGACACGGCCCGCGTACTCGGGCGGATGTACGACGGTATCGAATACCGTGGCTACGGTCAGGGCATTGTTGAAGAACTGGGAGAATTTGCAGGCGTTCCTGTTTGGAACGGACTTACCAACGAATTTCACCCTACACAAATTCTGGCTGATTTCCTGACCATGATGGAACACAGTAATAAACCTTTATCAGAAATAAAATTTTGCTACCTGGGCGATGCACGCAATAATATGGGAAATTCGCTAATGGTGGGCGCTGCTAAACTGGGGATGGATTTCAGAGCTGCCGCACCTGCCGAGTGCCAGCCATCTTATGAGTTGCAGAAAGAATGCCGCGAAATTGCCAAACAAACCGGGGCAAAAATTACAATTACCGATAAGGTAGCGGAAGCCGTAAAAGACTGTGATTTCTTATACACCGACGTGTGGGTTTCGATGGGAGAACCCGACGAAGTTTGGGCCGAGCGCATCAGTCAGTTAATGCCTTACCAGGTAAATCAGCATGTTATGGAACTCACTGGCAATCCACAGGTAAAATTTTTACACTGTTTGCCGGCTTTCCATAACCGCGACACCAAGGTTGGTGAAGAAATTTACCAGAAATTTGGAATAGATGCCATGGAAGTTACCGATGAAGTTTTTGAAAGTAAAGCTTCTGTTGTATTCGACCAGGCCGAAAACAGGATGCACACCATAAAAGCTGTGATGGTAGCTACACTTGGGTAATTCCACACTCTTCAGGATAACAGCACCCCACTTGCAAGTAAGGTGCTTTTATTTATCAAGTTGCGCAGTTCGCAGCAGAAATAATAAACTGTATTTAATTTATTCTTCTATAAAATACCGCAACTGATCGAGCATGATTGGCACATCTTCCGGATCGACACCTTGTTTAATAAGATACGGCAAATCTTCTTCGAAAACCTCGAAAAATTCACGTTCTGTAAAATCAGTTCTGGTAATCGATTTTTTGTAAAATCCGAGGGCTTCTTTTCGCTTACCCAAACTCCATTGCAGATGCCCCATATTCATGAAATCGTGTTTGCCAGGCGCTTCTTCCAGCAGCTTCCCAAAATACTTTCCGGCTTGCTCTTTTTTACCCACTACAAACGAGCACCAGCCAATCGGACGCCACACCCGATTATTTCCAGGTTCCAGGTATTCAACCTTAAAATACGATTTCAAAGCCTCGTCAAATTCGCCCAGTTCAAGCAAGCAGTGGCCAATGTTTAATTGCGTATTCAAATTCTTTTCATCAAGTTTCTCGACCTCACGATAGTACTCCAGAGCTTTTCCAGGCTTTTTCAGGTTACGGTAACACAAGGCAATTTTATTCAGGTTCCACTTCCTGTTCAAATCAAAAAGCTCGGCTTTTTTATACGTTTCAAGCGCTTTTTCAAAATCGTTGAGTTTCTGATAACAATACCCCAGTTTCTGGTATATTTCTCCACTTTGCTCCACACTTACGAGATAACGAAATACTTCTGCGGCTTCGTTGTAATAGCCTTTGGTAAAATAAAACTCTGCGATGTTCCTCAAAATCGAAACATCTTCTTTTAAAATTTCGCCTAAAATGCGTTTGTTGTGAAAATCAAAACGCCACGAAAAGATATCTTCAAAATCTTTTTTCCGCGGATGGAGTTTATAAAAACGATAAAGGTCCTGGATAAACTGGTTCGAAATAAATCCCGCTTTTTTACCGGGATCGGTCAACTCTTCGTCGTTCTGCAATTCGGTAAACTGATCCATTTCAGCTTTCATTCCTTCGGCCATAAATTCGCGATTTTCGGCGGGCAAATTCCGCAAACTAAAACAAAACGAATATTTATCGGAGTTACACAACACCGGCGCCATATCTATCACATTGATAAAACGTGTATTCACTTCATCTTTCAAATCGATGGTATCTTCAATAGCCGGGTTGGAAGCAAAAAAAGGCATAAACCAGTTTGATACTTCGCTAAAGAACGGAAACATTTTGAGCATCGAAAAAGAGCTCATAAACACGTCGGCTCCTTCCATTTGCATCTCCGAAAATTCTTCCATTTTATTCATCAGTCCGGGAGCATCTTCGAAAATCTTTTCCCACTCCGGGTTTTTATCCTCGTCCAAACTGTCGTTCATTAAACTATCGAGGTTGATTTTATCTTTGAGATTCGGGCTGATTTTGATCATCTCAGGGATGATCTCGTCGGTGATCTTTTTCTGAATCTTCTCGGTTTCTTTACTTCGGATAAATTGAATAAATATGTTTTCCAGATTACGTTTAAAATCAGGATTTTCGTTCAGTAACTGCAACCTTCCGCGAATGGAAGGATAATATTCCAGGCGGTCGTCGTACTCGAAAAGCGCCACTACCAATGCAATTAATGCACGCTGGTTGATTTCTGCATTGTCGTTTTCAGAGAGTTCGAACAACAACGCAAACTTCTTTTCATCGAAATAACGCAGCACGCTTAACATTAAAGAAGCCGTAATAAAAGCCTTGTAAGGGACGGCAATTAATTCGCTCTGATAGAATGACCTTAGAAAATCGATCTCTTCCTTCTCCAATTTATTGACAAACCAAACATGATAAAACAATTTCACCATCTGATCCTGAAGATCTGATGCATCGTTGTGTTGTTTTTCGCGGTTAACCTGGACATCGTCGAGCAACGATTCGAGATCGCTCTGCAATTCGTAGGCTTCCAAATCGCCCAGCAAAGTTGTCCAGTCAAAAGAACCTGTAAAACTCCGTTTACGTTCGTACTGAAGCGACGACGAAAACCGTAACCTTGCCGCATCGTATATTTTATCCAGAAGTTCAAAAGCCGAAACAATCAGCTTTCGGTAAATTTTCTGACGTTCCGGATCGTTAATACCTTCCACTGTATACTGCAACATGTAATGGTAAGTTTGGTCGAGGCTGCGCTTCTCGTCGAGTAACTGAGGCTGTGCGGTTTCCCTGATCATTATTTCGAGTTGATCGAAAGCCGGTTTTAACCGTCGTTTCGAAATGTGATCACAAACCAGTGCAAATTGTATGTTGAGTTCCTTTTCGGTCATATTATTCAAATTTAGGGCAATACCTTTAAAAACTCAAAAAGCAATCCAAAAAAAGAAGTCCCTGGTTTTGGCAGACTTTACCACATTAAAGCTGACAATGTTGCCATTTATTGCATCGAACCTGGATACCTGAGGCCTGAGGTCCTGGGCGATATATAAACAAAAAGTTGTTTCGCAGAATATTCTTAACACCTATCTTTGCCACATGTTGATCACATACTTGCTAAAAGGAATACTGGTTGGTTTTTTAGCCACGGCGCCCATGGGGCCAATAGGAATATTGGTGGTTCAGCGTACCCTTCGGCACAACCGCTTAACCGGTTTTTATTCGGGAACCGGAGCAGCATTTTCCGATATCATTTACGCAACTTTAGCGGGTTTTGGAATGGCTTTGATTATGGGAATCATCCGCGATCACGGACTTTGGTTCCGATTGATCGGGTCAGTGATCTTGCTAATTGTTGGGGTTTTTATTTTTTTATCGCATCCCGAACGATATTCACCCCGAAAACTAAAGAAACCAAGATCGCCGCTTAAATACATTGCAGGCACTTTTGCGGTTGCCTTTTCCAATCCCTACATCATTTTCTGGTATCTGGCAGTGTTTTCAGGATTTGGTATCGTTCTCAGTGTCCGTGAACTTTCACAGGCGGTTCTTATTCTGATTGGTTTTTTGATAGGCGATATACTTTGGTGGTTTGTGCTCACCTGGCTTATCGATCACTCACGCAGGTGGTTTAATGTAAAAATTATTTTATGGTTTAACCGGATAGCAGGCGCCGGGATCATTGTCTTCGTGATCGCTTTTCTGATCCACACACTCTTGACAAGTACTGTAACTTTTTAGCAGTAAAAGCTAACGAAGCGGCGAATCGGGTTCGCGTTTAAATACCTGGTAAAGAACCTGGTCGATAAGCCAGGCCCACAGTTTGGCTAACAAAACAACTACTTTACCATCCCAAAACGAAATGATCATTCTTCTGCGCCGGTGTTTTATAGCCCGGTACATGATGCTGGCACATTTTTCAGCCGACATCATTTTATTTTCATTCCGTGGGGTTTCGCCTTGTTGTTTTCCATTTTTTGTGAGTGCGGTTTTACGAATCTCCGAAGCCGTAAATCCCGGAGCTGCCACCAATACATGCAATCCCGATCGTAAGTATTCGATCCGAACCGTATCCAAAAAACCTCGAACTGCAAATTTTGAAGCCGAGTATCCCGTCCGTCCCGGCAAGCCAATGTAGCCGCCTGTTGAAATAACTCCCACTATCGAACCATTTTGTTTCAGAATGTGTGGCAATGCATATTTAGTACAATACACGGTTCCCCAATAGTTTACATCCATCAGTTCGCGCAGTACACCCAGTTCCACATCTTCGAAAGCAGCCCGCATCGAGATGCCCGCATTGTTGATCAGAATATCTATTCTACCAAATTTTGCAATGGTTTGATCGATCAGCTTTTTGCAATCTTCTTCCGAAGTCACGTCAGTCTCAACGGGAAGTACTTCTACATTCGAAAGTTTTTGTTTGAGTTCGAACAAGCGGTCGATTCGTCGGGCAGCCAGGGCGAGGTTCGATCCCTCTGCTGCAAATTTTTCTGCTAAAGCTTTACCAATTCCGGAAGAAGCCCCGGTGATTACCACTACTTTATTTTGCATGGATTATATTCTGAACAACGGCGTTAATATTAATTAATAACCGAAAATACGCATTTTTCGTCTTGCAGCCACATTTTACAAAACATATTAAAAAGATTACCAGGACACCCGGTTTATTTTAAAAGTTTGAAAATACCCTTTCCGAGCTTATCGAGCGAATTTTTAAGATCGTCCTTGGTAGCATCGGCCACCGCCCTGGCGGTTACCGAAAGATCAGGATGTACTTTTGGACTCGCTGTCGGTCCGTCAACTGTTACCGTAGCTGGCAATTGTTTTATTTTTTCGTTCCCCGGAATTACCGCCAGAATTTTTTGAATATCACTCCCAATAATTGCACGGTCGACTACAAAATCGAGGCGCATATCCAGTATATTTTTGCTACTCAGATTTCCTACTACTTTAGTAGGCTGTCCGATCACCCTGGTTTCGAATGGCAGCAAATGCACATTTCCTTTTTCGATCTGAAGCTGTGCGGTAAAATCATCAACATTTACCCTTTGCAGTTTTTCTTTCTGAATAATGCCTCCCAACTGGCTGAATAAAGGAGAATTTACGACGACCAGATTTTTTGTTCCAAATGTACCGGCCCCACTGGCAGATCCCGAAACCAGGTTTAACTTTTCATCGAAACTCCCTTTAATCTGAAGCTCGGCGCTTAAACGGCCTGTGCTGTTTTCGGAGCCGGGGACTAATTTACGGAAAGCTCCTGAAGTGCGCGCCATGGTTGGGATATCAAAGTCTTCCAGATCGATTTCAAAATCAAAACGAGGTTGGTTTTGTTCGGTGTTTGCATACGATCCATTCATTTTGGCACTACCTTCCAGGAGGTTCATACCCAGCCCCTGTAAAGTTAGTTTTTGATTTTCTACGAGAATATTGCCACGAATTTTCTCCATCGGGATTTGCACCAATAAAGCATGTTCGATGTTCGAACGAAAACGTAACTTTACCCGCGACGGCACATCAAAAGCCGTTATATTTTCGTCAGTTCCTGATGGTCCGTTTTGAATTGAAGCGCTCAAATTGGCTTCGTGGTTCATTAACTGAAATAATTGGTTCAGATTTACAAACCGCGAATCGAGTTGCAAATCAGCTTCCAGCGTTCCCTCTTTTAACAAATAATCCAGGTAATTTTTAACCTTGCCTTTTAACAGAAAATCGCTTTGCCCGATTTGTAGTACCATGCGTTGCAGACCGACTTGCTGAGGCGAAAAATCGAGTTTGGCTTCGGAAACCGAAATACGCTGTGTAAGCTTTGGCGAGCTGTATTGAACGTTATGCAGCCACACTTCCCCATCCGATTGTATTTTTGAATAATCTTCTGCCAGGAGATCAGAATATTTTCCCTTTACCCGCAAATTCGCATCCACATCGCCATAAAGAAGCGCATTTTCAAGCGGAAAGATATTTTGCAGATCGGTGAGGTTGATTTTGCCGATAAAAATTCCACCGAAAGCCGGATCGCTAACCGGATGCGTAATTTCCAAACCAAAATCGATCGGATTTTTGCCCAACTCAGCATGTGCGTCTGCTATTCGAATTATGCTTGTGTCAAAAGATCCTTGCGGTTTGCTCAGTACGAGATCGGCGTGTAGTTTGTCAATCGAACCCGGCATTCCGGGATATTGCAGCGAAGCATCCGAAATGGTTGTCGTAAATTCTACAGATGGGTACTCATTCTCAAAATAATAGCCGCTCACAGTTCCTTTCATTTCTGTTTTTCCCTGTGTGGTAAAGTCTTTTAGCAATTTCTCTTTTATGTTTGGAAACAATGCTAAAAAGTTGCCAAAACCGGTTTCTTTTCCGTCCAGGTCAAGATCAAAATAAACCGAATCGGCAGGTGCCGCAATCGTACCGTTTACCTGGATGGGAATTTCATTCCAATCGATTTGCCCGTTTTTCAGGTGATACGTTTTTTCCCCGAAATCAGTCTCAAGTTGCGTTTGAAAGCTCAAATTACCGGTCGATAAAAATTGTCTTTCCTGCTGGGTGATATTGAGTTTTTCCACCTGAAACCGGAGATCGAGATTCGATTGTTTACCGAACATTTCGCCTGCCAGTTCAGCGCTTATTCCATTCAAATCAAATATCACCCCGCTGCTTTCGTTCGTGTACTTCAGAGTCGCATTACTAAGCAGCATTTGCTCTAATTTTAAACGGGCAGCTTTATTTCCTCCTGCCATTAGACTGGCAGCCGATATTTGTCGTGTGTTTTGTCGCTGTCGTTTTGCAAACGATTTTTCATTCAGGTTCAGCCTGGCGCCATCCACTTCCAACTTTGCGATTTCAATGTCCGAAGGAAGAAATACCGCCCGAATCGAAGTATTTGTTCTCACCGCGCCAATCCACAACAAGGTATCATTCTGATGCGGTCCTGCTCCCTTCACCAAAATACCTGTCCATTCTATATCCATGTTCGGAAAATCTTTCCACACCGACACCTTGACATCGGCAACCTCAACCTGCCCGTTGAAATATTTCTTTAGTGAATTAGTCGCTACACTCCGAAGTTTGGGCTTAAGTATGAGGGGCGTTGCCAAAACTACAGCCACAACAAAAGCGAGGACAAGCAGAATAATAATGACGAGTCGTTTCATGAACCGGTATTTGCTCCAAAAGTACCTAATAGAAACGCAAATAAATATGGATTGTTGTTAAAAAGTATGCAGCTCGAAGATGGTAAATGAAAAATGAAAAGTGGAAGATGGAAGATAAAAGCTTGAAGAGTGAAGTTGGAAATACTTCAGCCCTTCAATCCTTCAGTCCCTCAGTCCCTGGATACTGCTCATTGTTATTTTCCCAGGTCTTCCAGAACCATTCGGCGCAGCATTTGCAAGGCTGTTTGTGCCGAGCGTGTAATATTGTGTTCGCGGTGATCGCCCACAAACACGTATTTCTTTGCAAAGGTGTTGTTTGGCCCTGAAATCGCGATCCACACCGTACCCACCGGTTTATCGGGTGTCCCTCCTGTTGGCCCGGCAATTCCGGTGGTTGAAACTGCATAATCAACTCCCAATACTTTTTTCACACCTTCCACCATTTGCAAAGCTACTTCTTCGCTCACTGCACCGTTTTTTTCCAGCGTTTCAGCTTTAACTCCCAGCACTTTCTCTTTTATGTTGTTTGAATACGAGACCACCGAGCCAAGGTAATAATCCGAGCATCCCGGAACAGAGGTAACCAGGTGCGAAATATAGCCACCGGTGCAACTTTCGGCCACGCCCAGTGTTTTTCCTCTTTCCACCAACATCCGGCCAATAACTTCGGCCAGTGTTTCGTTGTTGTAACCATAAATACTTTCCGAAATAATGGGCTTTAGTTTTTCGATCTCGTGCTCCACATCTTGCTTTAATGTTTCGACATCTTCTCCACGGGCTGTCAAACGCAAACGCACTGCCATTGGGTTCGGAAGATAGGCCAGTTTTATGTGCTGAGGCAGCGCATCTTCCCAATCGGCTATCCGTTCGGCCAGCATCGACTCGGGAACCCCTTGGGTGAGCACGGTTTTGTGATAAATCGCTTTGGTTTTCCCGGTTTTGCGCAATCGCGGAAGCAATTCAAATTCAACCAGGTATTGCATCTCGAAAGGAACACCGGGCATCGAAACAAAAATGGTATTGTTGCGTTCGAACCACATTCCGGGGGCTGTCCCCAGTTTATTCGGAAGAACCGAACAGTTGGCGGGAAGCATTGCCTGGTCGCGGTTTAGTTTGTTCATATCGATGCCGCGAAGATTAAACCGTTCGATGATATGGTCTAAAGTAGCCTGATGAAATTCAAGTTCAGTTTCAAAATATTCGCAGAGTACTTTTTTGGTAATATCGTCTTTTGTAGGGCCCAATCCACCGGTAATCACAACCAGGTCGGCTCTTCCTTCGGCGCTTTTCAAAGCGTCTTTAATTTGATCGCTGTTATCGCGTACCGAGGTAATCTGCATAATCTCGATCCCGTTCAGGTTAAACTGTTCGCCAATCCAGGCCGAATTGGTATCCACAATTTGTCCGATAAGAATTTCGTCGCCTATGGTAATTATTTCTGCTTGCATTTTAAAAAGTATAAAGTCCGAAGTTGAAGTCGGAAGTATTTTTTCGAAGCCCAAAAATAATAATCTGGATTGGAAATAGGGAGTTTTTCAAAGCTTTGATGACTGAAAAAACAAATGAGTAATTAATGTCTCAAATTCTCCCCGTACATTTTGATCCATTTCTGCGGCGAAATTTTTTGCACCAGTTCGCCAATCAGTTCATAAGGAATCTGGCCGGTTTTTTTAAACCGGATACAACTCTTTCCCATGTCCAGTTTCGTCTTCGAGTGTTTGGTTTCTTCATATCCATCGGGCAAATTATGCTGCATTATTTCACGGAGTTTCTGCACCGGGGCTTTCCGCTCTTCGGGCAAAAGCGAAACATATTCGTCGGGCGATGAAGCTTCAGTTTTCATATTCGTATTATTTGCTTTCAAGATACGGAATTAGGCTTAAATCAAAAAAAGGCTTCCAAATGGGCGCCCTTTAAAAGCAACCGAGTCCAAAATCGCAGTAATTCATCCACTCCCGGCACACTATCTATTGCAACCAAAAACTGAATACAACTATCACAAATAAGGACTGTTTCAGAAAAGGGAATTAACTTTTGGCAAGGCTGTCAACTTTAACAAAACAGAAACCGCTGCGAGAGCCAGGGAAACAGTCACCAGCGCAACGCCAATGCTGAACTGATCGGCCAGGAAACCAAAGACAACCGCAAAAACAGCAGTCATAATCGTTTGCACAAGCGATTGTGCCGAAATAACCGATGCCAGAATGTTATTCGGGACTTCGTCGGCAATGTAACCGGTAAGAATTGGTTTTCTGATATTTTCGATGATGAAGACCCCCACAAAGGCAATAAGCGCCAGCACCCTGATATCGGCCAGGTAAAACACGCCGCTGAATGTCCCCAAACCAAAACCGATTAGTAAAGTTACGAACGCAATATTGCTTTTGTCCCTTCGCGAAAAGCGCGACGAAACTGCCGAAGCCTTTGACGTAAGCAGGTAAATCATAAAGTATATAATTCCGATAAAAAGTCCGTTTTTCTTCCCGGGTTCCGAGGTGGCAAAAAGCGGAACCAAGGCCACAACATGAACCATCAAAACCTGGATATAATCTTTTACAGCTTTCAGATAAGCCGAATGCACCGAAGTTGTATTGATAATCCGAATCACGCTTTTATACCGGATTACCCTGAAAAAGGATTTTATGGTATCCGTAAAATTGAAATGACTGATTTTGCTTTTGTGGCCGCTCGAATAATTTAGTTGCCGGGGATAGGATAGAATCAGTCCGAAATTGACAAGGTAGGGAACGATGGAATACAAAAAGACGTTGGTATAATTTCCGGTATAAAAAACCAACACTCCTGCAAGTAAAGAAGAAACTGCCGAACCCATTTGCGACCACGAGCGTGTGTGCCCGTAATAATCAAACTTTTGGTCTTCCCAGCGCTTGATTTTCAGGTAATCCATAATCATGGCTTTGTGTGTGCCGGTGCGAAAAGCATCGCCGATTCCGTAAAATACAAACGCCATCAGAAAAAGGTTAAAATTACCCGAGAAATAAAAGAGGGCAAAGGAAACAATGTAGGCCAGAAACGACCCGAGCAAGGCATTTTTACGGCCATAAGCATCGGCAACAAATCCCGATGGCACTTCCAGCACATTGATCACAATTTCGCGAACCGCGTACAAAATCCCAATTTGAGTATACGGTAACCCCTTCTCTACCAGGAAAAGAATAAAAAAGGCATCGAAGAAACGCAGGTTCTTCAAAAAGCCGTACAAACTGAATTTGTAGTATTGCCTGTCTTTTACAAGAGTATTCACTCCTGAAAGTTAAGAAACGAAATGAGAATTTATTCTCTACTATTTCGCAATTTCCAAAGCAGCAAGTCAAGCGACCAGTTTCCACCACCCCGAAAGAGAAGAAAAATACTTCCGAGCAACATAGAAAAATCGGTTCGGGCGGCATGCATCATTTCCCAAAATCCTTTATCAGCCAATATTTCCAACTTGGTAGTTGAAATTGCAACTACCATAATAACAATTAAGGGAACAGAAACAAACCGCGTTAAAAAGCCAATTAACAACAGCAATCCACAAACCGCTTCAAAGGTGCCGACAAAATAGCCCAGAAATTGAGGTGCCGGAAGTCCGATTGCTTCGAAGCGGCCTGCACCACGCAGCACAGGAAAAATAAATTTCTGCAAGCCCTCGGAGAGAAATACAACTCCTACCATAACACGGATGAGAATAGTTGTCTTCCTTGTATCGGTATTTAGAAATCGGTCAAACATTTAGTTTGAAGGTTTAAAGTCCTGGTTACTAAACATTTGTCCTTCAGGGATTTTCACCACATTAAATTCGTATTTGGTTGCCAGGTGACAGGCATTACACGTTTTTGTAAGCGTGGTAAAATTATCTTCAAACTGTTTTGAATTTCGATTTTGAATAGAGTTTGAAACCTGTGTGAGCGGGCCTTGAACCATACCAATTAGCTTTACTTCATTCCTATCCGAATTGTATTTTTTTATGTTTTCAACTATTTCCTGAAGTTCCTTGATTTCGTAATCAGCCAGTTTCCAGTTTTGATACTGACCGGCATACCACAGTTTAGCATGATGTGCTTGAATATTAGTCATTAATTCTCCCAATTCGGGTTTATAAGACTCCGATAATTTTGTTTGCAAACTGTCGATTTGGTTTTTTAAAAGTGCTTCGTTGCTGGAACCTGGCGAACAGGAGAATAGAGAAATGGCGATTAAAACGACAAGAAGTGCTTTCATATTTTAATCATTTAAATTGAAACAAAGAATTAAGTATTTCAGCAAGCAGTAAATTAAATACTGCCACTTACCAAGAGCGCATTTAATTAGTATTGAACTCTTAATGAAGCAAATAAAACATTGAAATGTTCATGCCAAATAGATGAAATTGATTTATTTCTCAAAAGTCTTCAGGTAATCCAGTCGCTGCAGCAAGGTTGGATGTGAATAATTAAAAAATACGTACCATTTGTGCGGTGTCAAATTAGTCAGGTTATTGACCGAAAGTTTTTTCAGCGCCGATGCCAAAGCTTCGGGGTGGTAGTTTTCGGCGGCAAAACGGTCGGCCTGGTATTCGTTCTTCCGCGAAAGCAGGTTCATAAAAATGCCGGTAAAAAACGATATGGGCGAATACAACACACCGAATGCAATAAGACCGATATGAAAGTTAGGCTCATCAACTCCAAGCGCCTTACTAAGCGCCGGATTACCGATAAACAAACCAAAGATAAACAACACAAAGCCGGTTTGCGCCAAACCAATCAGCAGTCCCTGCACCACATGTTTCTTTTTGTTGTGGCCGATTTCGTGCGCCAGCACTGCCACAATTTCTTCGGTCGTCATTTCCTTAATCAGCGTATCGTACAACACAATCCGCTTTTTAGCGCCCAGCCCGGTAAAATAAGCATTTGCCTTGGTGGAACGTTTCGATCCGTCGATCACAAAAATATTATCGAGTTTAAAGCCAACCTTAGTTGAAAAAGCGCTGATTGCATCGCGCAACTCACCTTCTTCGAGCGGCCTTTGTTTATTAAACAGCGGTACAATCAGGTTCGAATAAAACATGGCCATAAATATTGAAAATGCCGAAACCACTAACCAGGCGTACACCCAAAAGCGGCTTCCGGTTTGCTGGTATATAAAAATGATAAGGGCCAGGATACCGCCGCCGATCAAACCGCCAACAAGCCAGCCTTTAATTTTATCGAGCACAAAAGTTTTGGGTGTTGTTTTGTTGAACCCGTATTTTTCTTCGATTACAAAGGTGTCGTACACCGAAAAGGGCAGGTGGACCAGGTCGGAGGCGAACATCAGGATCCCAAAGAAAAGCAGGGCGGCCAGAATCGAATTCGAAGTGATGCCCCACACCCAGCTATCGAGTATAGCAAAACCAAAAAACACGAACATCGCCAATGTGAGTAACATGCTAAAAGCGCTTGTCCACATTCCAAAACGATGATTTTCTTTTGAATAGGCTTGTTGTTTGGCGTACTTTTCTTCGTCGTAAATTCCTTTTACTTCCCCTGGAATCCTGTCGCTCCATTTTGTGGTATTCAGGTAGTCGAGGTATTTTTCGAACAAAAAGTCTGCAATCAAAATGCCAATAATGACATAAAAGAGTATTTCGTACATGGTGTTTCTTTATTTTCTGTGGCAAATATAACAGACAGGAACGAAAAGTTGAGAAGAAGACAAAAAAGTGTTCATAAAAGTATGTTTTGAAAATTGTGAATTTTTCCCACATTTGCACCCTGAATAATAAGTTTATGAGCAAGTACATCGATCTGTTAAAGACCTTGATTGCAACGCCTTCGTTCAGCAAGGAAGAAGCCGGGGCTGCCGAAGTTATGCGAAATTTTCTGCAAAAAGAGGAAATTCCGTTTCATACCAGGGAAAACAATACCTGGGCATTCAACAGGTTTTTTAATGCTGAGCGGCCAACCGTATTGCTTAATTCTCATATCGATACTGTGCGACCTGCAAAAGCTTATACCAAAGATCCGTTCTCGCCAATTGAAGAAGGCGACAAATTATTTGGGCTGGGCAGCAACGATGCAGGAGGCCCGCTTGTTGCTTTGCTCGGAACCTTTGTACATTTTTACGAACGCGATGATCTTCCCTTTAATCTCGTATTTGCAGCCACCGCTGAGGAAGAAATATCGGGCCGCCGTGGGCTGGAAATCGTACTTCCTGAAATTGCACCTGTACAATTTGCCATTGTAGGCGAACCCACCCGGATGGAACTTGCGCTTGCCGAAAAAGGCCTCTTGGTGCTCGATTGTTACGCCCACGGGCGTTCGGGGCACGCTGCCCGCGAGGAAGGCGAAAATGCGCTGTACAAAGCCATTCAGGATATTGAAAAACTACTGGCCTATAATTTCGAACGGGTTTCGCCGGTGCTTGGCAAAGTAAAGGTTTCGGTTACTCAAATCGAAGCGGGTACCCAGCACAATGTGGTTCCTGATATCTGCCATTTTGTAGCCGATGTGCGTACCAACGAATTTTATCCAAATAAGGAAGCCGCCCGAATCATCGAAGAACTCCTCGAATCGGAAGTAAAACCCCGGTCGGTGCGTCTGAACTCTTCAGGCATCAGCGGGGAACATCCTTTTGCACAAATTGCCAAAAAACGGGGCCTGAGAATTTATGGTTCGCCCACCACTTCCGACCAGGCGATTATTCCCTTCCCTTCGGTTAAAATGGGCCCGGGCGATTCGGCGCGTTCACACACTGCCGACGAATTTATTTTCAAAAGTGAAATTCTGTCCGGTATCGCACAGTATATTGAAATGCTGGAAGAGTTGAAACTGTAATATCTTCCGCTTGAATTAGGAAAATTCAAAAAGCAAATTATTCTGTAATTTCCAATTTATATTTCCTCTTTCAGATACTTGACCATATCCAGGTTTCTGCCGTTGTGCTCAAATTCTCCAAGTGTTTGAAATCCGTGTTTTAAATAAAACCTGAAAGCCTTTTCATTGGTATACTGCTCACCTCCCCAAAGGACAATTTTCCGCGCTCCGCAAGCTTTTAAATCCCGTTCGATATGTTCAAACATTAAACTTCCACTCCCTTTGATTGATACGCATCGGCTACTGAAGGCGCTAAGGTGTAATCATTTTCACAGTCGATTGAAATTGGATAGTTAGCGTATCTTACGACGTCTGCACCAACATAACCTGATTTAACAACCGAATAAGCAACAACAGTGTCATCATCAAGACAAATGGCGCTGCAATTTTGATAATTTCCGCCTGAGATCAAATAAGCGATATGTTCGTCGAATGGATGTGTCCCAAATCTTTTCAGGGTTTCCGGCGACAGACCCTGAAAATAGCGAAAGAGTACTTCCTTGTCGTTTTCTGAAACTTTTCGAACAAGCATATAAAAAATAAAATTTCAAATTGTTGCTTTGATTAGTAACTAATTGTATTATTGAGTGCCAGACAGAACTGAATGACACGATGCGGGAATCCGCTGATGGCGCACCACCAAGCCACTCTCTGAAATAAGCGCTTTGTTACCGCCTGCGGGTTACATCTTATATATATTAATCGGTTTACAACCAATAAAGTGAGTTGAATATTTTTCATAAATAAGATTTCTCAAGTAGTAAAATTCCATATTATCCACACTGCTTCCGATGTAAATTTCTTCTATTGATATATGAGGTGCTATAAAATTTTCATTTGGATTGTTTAGGGGAAGTTCCATGAAATATGTATATTTTTTTTTGTCAGCGTCATATAAATATTCCACTGGACATATTGTATCACCTCTATGTGGCTCGCTTGAATCAAGAATGTATCTCATCAATCTGACTTCATATTCGTTCTGATAACAATCTTTTTTAAACATTGCTGAAACAGAGTATAAAATTTCATCAATGTTTGAAATTGTAAAATCGTTATCCTCATTAAATTGGTCGTGTCTTTTTTTCAATTCTACCAATTCAGATATAGGTAAATTTTCATTTCTATAATTGATCTTGCCAAGATAAAAGAAAGGAGGTATTTCCCTTTTTTTATGGAGTTTTAGTTTTATACAAATTCCTTTTTTATTGTCGGCATAATTCTGCCACATATATTTATTTGTTAGTGTTTGTTCAGAAAATTCGCATAGTGATAAAGATAGGATTCTCGATTTTAGTTTTTCAGATTTTTTATAATCAAGATAGGAATTGGCAAATATAAATTCACTTTTATCTTTAAGACTATTCAAGTCTTTCATCCAGATAGCTTTAGACCTAAAAATATTAAAAAGATTAGAAATTGATGTGAAATGAATAAAATTCAAATCATTTTCAAATGGAAAATCAAAAATACTTTTTAGAAATATCTCCGGTGCAAATAATTCAAGTGTAAAATCATTTGTCGTTGATAAAAACGTGCCTTGTTTTGAGTGAGGTAATAGAGGTCTAATTACTTCGTCAATATATTTATCTCCTTTTTCAAACATCGTAAGTTTTTTTATTCACCATTGGTGGTAACCTTTGTGCAAGTTCAATTTTGAATATTATTTTCATAGATCGTTCAGTTGTTATTGAATTATTTGTTTCAAAAACAAGAGGTATATTACTATGTCTTTTTGTACATCTCGTATTTTCGTGCTGCTATGGATAAAATACGGGAGTGTTGTCACTAGTTGCTGGTTATTAAAGTTTTCCGAAGATAAAAAGAAAAGCAATCAGTCCGGCTGTTTAACATCACAATTTATCAACAGAACTACCATGGGGGCTGGCTCAAACCTGAACCCCCACTCCATTCAACCCGCCTATACTTTGGGCAAGCGCCACTCCGGGTTATAATTTAGTTGGATTAAGTCATTCGCTGCCTCTTCTTCAAATGCCTGTTTTTCCTCGTTCCAATGGATGCGCTGGCCTACACGGTACGCAATATTTCCCATTTCAGAAATAATGGCTGTTTTTGCTCCCACTTCCACCGGGGCATTCAAGTTTTCCCCTTTTCGGATGGCTGCCAGAAAATTTTCGACATGTTCATCTAATCCGTCGCCGTAATCCTTTTGTGAGCGGGCTTCAAAAAACGGCCCTTTTAATTCGCTGCTGTTGTCGGGTAAAACCTCGTAGCCATTGCGTGTCACCACCAGTGTGCCTTTCTCTCCCACAAAAGCCACACCGTGTCCTTTCCGGTAGGGGCCTATTCCCGGGTTCAGTCCGGCTTCCCAAATCATGGTGTGGGTGGGATACGCATAAATGGCCTGTTGAATATCGGGGGTTTCGATGGCACCCGGCTGATGATAATAAATGCCGCCACCCGGGGTAACCGAAGTTGGCATTCCGGCATTCATCCCGTGCAAGGCAAAATCGAGCAGGTGCACGCCCCAGTCGGTCATGGCGCCGCCGGCGTAATCCCACCACCAGCGGAAATTATAGTGAAAACGATTCATATTAAACCGACGTTTGGGCGCCGGCCCTAGCCACATATTATAATCTATATATTCCGGCGCTTCCGAATCGGGAAGCGAAGGATAAGGCGTGTCGTAGCCTTTGTAAATCCATGCTTTAACGAGATGAACACTTCCAAGCAAGCCTGATTGAACTATTTCGGAAGCTTCGAACCAGTGCTTCGAACTGCGCTGCCACATGCCAACCTGTACTTTTAAATTGGGATACGCTTTTTGAGCGGCTACCATTGCATGGCATTCCTCAATACTGTGTCCCATCGGTTTCTCGACATACACATGTTTTCCGGCCTGCAAGGCGAGGATCATCATATTGGCGTGCCAGTGGTCGGGTGTTCCGATAATTACCGCCTGAACGTCTTTGTTGTCGAGTACTTGCCTGAAATCGCTAAAGGTAAGCGGTCGTTTCCCGGTGGTTTGCTCCAGCTCGGCTGCACGCTGCTCCAACACCTTGCTGTCCACATCGCAAATGGCCACACATTCGGTATTGTTTTCTTCGCGTAAAAAACTTTGAAGGTCGTTAAAACCCATCGACCGACAGCCAATCAGCGCCACTCCTATCTTTTCGGCAGGCGATGCACAGGCATTCAAA
The DNA here is from genome assembly GCA_011620585.1 of Draconibacterium sp. Taxonomy (GTDB): domain Bacteria; phylum Bacteroidota; class Bacteroidia; order Bacteroidales; family Prolixibacteraceae; genus Draconibacterium. Next base: position 86,262 of record WOYV01000070.1, on the reverse strand, counting down.
AGTGTTGGCGCTACACTCACGGCAGCGGTTGCGATGGCTGAATTTTTTATAAATTCTCTCCGGTTCGATTTCATAGTTAAAAATTTTAGAATGGTTTTTCTTGTTAATCCAGAAAATAAATCATAATCAAAAGTTCACGAAGAAGCCTGGTTTCAACAACTTACTTATTCATCAGTTTTTCAATTTTCCGGGTATTTAGTTTACCCGAATAAACAAGCAACGAATATTTGAGCACCAAAGCCTTACTGGTTGATAACGCCACAGGCCCGCGACCGGGCCAGGCTGCATTTTGCATGCTGTTTTTATCGCGCAGCACCCACAACTGCGGGTAAGCAGGATTATCGGGATGATCAACAATTACAATACCTCCGGGTTTGTCACCTGCTTCGATGCTCCCCGAGATATTTATAAACCCCGGAGACTGCACTGCATTTTCTTGCGGTTGAACTTCTCCTTCAGGCCCTGTAAAAACAACATCATCGGGCAGCACCATCCTGACCGAGAAACCCCCGTATCCTTTTTCGTCTTCCGAACCACCCAGTTTAAGTCCTTCTTCGAGCGCGAGCAAACTAATCTCAAAATCGATACGGCGAACCAAACCGCTTTCAGGCCAAACAATTATTTTGGTACGTTCCTTTAAGTATGGAACTTCGCTGCCGTACTTTTTCCATTGATCAGAAAGCCAGTTGACTTCGGTATTTAAAAGTGCGGTACCATTGCCTTGTTTAATAAATTCCACCTCCTCAACACTTTGTTTGAAATGCTTGATTTCCCAAGGGTCGCCAATACGCTGATCGCCGATCCAAACCTGGTGCCAGGCCCAGAATATGCCCCGCTGGTGCGGATGGTCGGAAGGAGAATCTTCGGTAAGTATTTTACCTTTCAGACTGTATAGTGGATGAATGTAATTACATCGTCCGTATTCGCCGTTTAAATTTTCGGGCTGAGTGTGGTACACGAAAACAGCCTTATTGTTTTCGGTGATCAAAATGCCCTCGCCGGTCTTTTTCATGCTCAGTTGGGCGCTTGCCGAAAAAAACACGATTGACAGCAAAAGAGCCACATATAAACGTTTCGTATTAATTATTTTCTTCATTGTTGAATAGGGTCAGTTTTGTTTTAATATCAACGTCGAGGTACCCGGCCTCAAAAATTTCGACACCGCTAAGTTGTTCGGCAACAATCGACTGGTCGTGTTCAGGCAGAATTAGCCAAATATGCGCCAGAAACGCGGCAAAGCTGGCCGACGAAGCAGTCACCGAAACCGTTTTCCTTTCTTCTACCGGCAACCCTGATTCGGGGCTGATTACCAGTTTTCTGACTGATTGACCTGAATCGTGATCGAATACAATCGTTCCGGTATTGACCGTGGTAAGATTACTGCTTTGAAAAACATGCAGAAACTCTTCCCGTGCAGTCAGATTTCGAACACCGATTGGCCAGGCATCACCTGAAGGATGATTACCCAAAGCCAGTATCACTTCTTCATCGAAACTAAAAATGCAATTACTTACCTTATTCTCTTGCAACAAACTTCGCAGGACATCAACAGCATAAGCTTTATCAATAAAACGGAGATCGAGTTTCATTCCATTGCTCAAAAAGCGAACCCGGTTATTTTCAGGATCAAGTTCAAGCTGATCAAAACCACATTTTTCTTTTACCGTTTTTAGCTCCTTTGAATCTGCATCCATACCTTTCTCCCAAAGATTGTAAAGAGGCCCGGTACAAACATCAAAAGCTCCGCTGCTCATCGCATAGAAATCGGTACAAAGCAACAGTACATCGGTTAAAACGGAATCGATTTCGACCCAGGTTCCGGCAGAAGCCTGATTCAACTTGTTAACATCGGAGATCAAACTTAGCGGACTCAGAATATTTTCGAGTTGTTCGAGTTCTATCTTGATTTTTTGAAGTACCGATTTTGCACTGTCCGCAGTCAACCCGGTAAAAACCAGGTTACAGGTGGCACCAAAAGAAGGAAAGCTGTCGCTGTAAATTTCAGTTTCCGGCATCCGATAATTTTATTGGTTTGTTACAGCCTGTAAATTTATAAAACTCCGTGAGATTACCCAGTTACATTCAACTGGCATTTCAAAATTGAAAAAGGATTTCAAAATGAAATCCTTTCCAAATTTATCGCTCGAATTTACAACTTTGGCTCCCATCCGGGCTCATAATCGCGGCCCCATAATTTCATGGCTTCGCGATCGTACATTATACCTGTTTTGCTGTCGATATCGAATCCGTGACCGATGCGGTACGCGGTATTTGCATAATGTACCATGGCCTGGCTCACTGCTCCTTCGTCAATCTGCGACCGGAGTTTTTCATTCCCTCTGATTCCTTCGAACCAGTTAACAACGTGTGCCGTAGAAGCATCGCCACCACCGCCCAACGCTGTTCCGGATTCGCTGGACACCGAAGTGTGGTCGCGGATAATTTTCCCGGCACGGTCGTATAAAATATACTTGCCACGATCGACAAATACAGTTCCTTCGCTTCCAAAAACAATGGTTCCCCTATCGCCAAGTCCGTAGGTATTCTGTCCGCTACGGCTCCGTCCGTCCCAATTGATAACTTTGTTGTCATCGAATTTGAAGGTGGCCTCCATGGTGTCGTACATTTCCCATCCATCTTCAAAGAAATGTCGCTTACCGGCTTCCACATACACACTGTTTGGCAAATCGACCTGAAGCGCCCAACGTGCCACATCTAATTCGTGAGTGGCATTATTACCGGTTTCTCCGGTACCATAATTCCATCCGTACCAATGCCAGTTGTAATCCCATGTTTCAGAAGTATAATTGCGGTGAACGGCTGGTCCCTGCCACAGTTCCCAATCGAGACCCGTTGGAACGGCTGTCGCTTTCTGCACGGGAACTTCCCCACGCGAGTTCAAATAAAAAGCCACTGCCCGGTAAGGAACTCCTATCACACCGTTATGGATTTCGCGGATAATATCTTGCGAATGAATGGAAGAGCGTTGCTGGTTACCCATTTGCACCACTTTTTTATACCGGTGCGAAGCTTCAACAATCATCTCATTTTCTTTCATGTTGTGGCTACAGGGTTTTTCAACATATACATGTTTTCCGGCTTGCATTGCCAGTATCGATCCCGGGGTATGCCAGTGATCGGGAGTAGCATTCATAATGGCATCCACATCCGGATCTTCAAGAACTTTTCTGAAATCATTTTCGAGTTTTGGCATATATCCCAATCCTTCAGAAAAATGTTTACCGGCTTTTACCCGTTGATGTTCCATTACATCGCATAAATACAGCAACTCTGCGTTGCTTTCCTTACGTGCGAGTGGTTCGAGGTAAGCTCCTACCCGGCGGCCAAGCCCCATGATGGCGATGTTCAGTTTATCGTTTGCGCCAATAATTCGGTTATAACTCTTTGCCGACATGCCAAGTGCGGTTCCTCCAATGGTCACACCTGCTGCGCCTGCCGATACTTTTTTAATGAAATCTCTTCTGTTGCTCATATTTGTTTTATTGATTTATTTTAATTCGTTTACTTCAACTATTTATGAAGATAGGGGTAGCTGAAACTGTATTTGCCCGATCCCAACCCGATTTGTACCTCGTCTCCAACTTGTTTGGCCAGTGCTTTCAAACTGCTTTGCATATCCACTTCATCTAATTTTGCCGAAGGCAGAACAACAGTCGCTGTTGAATTGGCAGGGATTTCAACTTTATATACCAGCAAGCCTTTTTCTTCGCGCCAGTTGGATACTATCAAACCGTACATCGATTCGAAACTTGCATTCGTATAATACAGTTCTCCACCGGGGTGCGGAGCCAGGAAAAAGTGTTTGTACCCCGGATGGTCCTCATCCAGCCTGATTCCGGCCACGTGTGAATATAACCACTCACCTATTGCGCCATAAGCATAATGGTTGAAACTGTTCATTCCTACATCCTGAAAAGTACCATCAGGTTTTTGTCCGTCCCAGCGTTCCCAAATAGTGGTTGCACCCTGGGTTACCGGATATAACCACGACGGATATTCTTTGCGGTTCAGCAACATAAAAGCAAGGTCATCTCTTCCGATAGTCGACAATGTGTGGCATAAAAGCGGAGTTCCCAGGAAACCGGTGGTGAGGTGACCAAACTTCTTCACATCACCAGCCAGGTAACCGGCGGCAGCCTGTTCCAGTCCATCTGGCATTAAACCAAACGAAAGGGCAAGAACGTATGCTGTTTGTGTGTGCGACACCAATCTTCCGTTGGGGGTCACAAATTCGGCATCAAATGCCTTTTTAACCTGAAAAGCCAGTGTTTCATATTTTTTCTGATCAACAGGACGGTGAAGTACTGCGGCCATTTTTGCGGCCAACGAAGTGGTATAATAAAAATAGGCAGTTGCAATCAAATCTTTTTCAGTAGTAGCGCCGGGATAATCGGAACTTGTGGTGGCAAAAGCAAGCCAATCGCCAAAATGATAATCACCAGTCCATAAATGATCATCACCGGCACGTTCGTTCATGTACCCGATCCATTTCTGGATGGCCGGATAGCTTTCTTCCAGTATCCGGGTATCGCCATAAATTTTATACATAGTCCACGGAATAATGGCAACGACATCGGCCCAACCGGTAGCGCCTCCTTGTCCGCTCAAAACATCCGGGATTACATGTGGTATTTTCCCATTTTCAAGCTGATCGAAAGCCACGTCTTTCATCCACTTGGTATAAAACGGAGCTACATCAAAATTAAAGCCTGCCGTCATACTGAAAGCCTGTGCATCGCCGGTCCAACCCAGTCGCTCATCGCGTTGCGGACAATCGGTTGGCACATCCAAAAAATTACCTTTTTGCCCCCAACGAATGTTGTGCTGAAGTTGGTTAACCAACTCGTTACCACACTCAAAGCTACCGGTCGACGGCATGTCTGAATGAATGACTACACCAGTAATGTCTTCAAGTGCCGGAGCTTTTTCGAGCCCAATAAATTGTACAAACCTAAATCCGTGAAAGGTAAAAGAAGGTTCATAAACCGTTACCCCGTCGTGTGCAAAAATATAGGTATCGGTACATTCTGCCCCCCGCAGGTTGTCGGTATAAAAATTCCCTTCCTTATCCAGAACTTCTGCAAATTTGATCTGTACCCGGTCACCTTTTTTTCCCTGCATTTTAACTTTAATCCAACCGACCATATTCTGCCCCATGTCGAAAACCATTTCTCCTTTTGGAGTGGTAATGTGTTTGATGGCTTTCAACTCCTCCACCGCACGAACTGGCTCACCTTGTGGCGCCACCAGCACATCTTTCGCCAGATCAAGTTCAACTACCCGTTTCCAATTTGTTTCATCAAATCTGTTTTCTTTCCATCCATTCATTTCAAGCCTGGCATCGTATTCTTCACCATTATAAATGTCAGATTTCAGAATAGGCCCGGTACTGACTTTCCAGTCGTCGCCGGTACTGATAATTTCCGAAGTTCCATCGGTATAATCAATTTTTAACTGCGCCAGCAGGGCCAACTTATCGCCGTAATAATTTCGTTGTCCGTTAAATCCTATGTAACCACGGTACCAACCCTCGCCCACTTTTGCAGCAATGGTATTATCAACCGACAGCATTTTAGTTACATCGTAACTTTGGTACTGAATCCGGTTTTTATAGCTTGTCCATCCCGGAGTAAATAACTGATCACCCACTTTTACTCCATTAATGTATGCTTCGTATAAACCACGCGATGAAATATACAAACGGGCCGATTTGACTTTTTTTGTCGAACCAAAACTGAAACGATAATAGTGAACCGGCAAGGATGCTTTACTCTCGGGTTCGTCTGGTAAACTGATCCAGTTTGCCTTCCATTCGTTTGTGTTCAAAATACCGGTTTCCCAGTAAGCCGGTTCGCTCCAGCCGCTCGCTTTGCCGTCCTGGTCCCAGGTACGAACCTGCCACCACACCCTTTGCATCGAGGAAATCGCGGGACCTCCGTACACCACGTTCACCGACTGATCGGACATTACCTTCCCTGAATTCCAAACCTGGCGACTCTTTTTGCTGAGATCGCTTACAGAGTAGGCTGTTCGAATTTCGTAAGCCGTTTGTTTAACATTGTTGAGATCAGCAGAAAGTTGCCAGCTCATTCGGGGTTTTGGGATATCAATCCCAATTGGATTTTGATGGTATTCGCAAAGTGTTTTAACCACCTGTGTTTTTGCGTATGTTGACAGAGAAAATAAACCCAGAATACTCAAAAAAAGTATGCTTCGGAAAACCTTTAGATAGTTGTTCATAATGGTAAATTGGTTTAGCTTTAAAATTGAATGATAAATATATTCTTATTTCAGCATATCGCCAAGATATTTCAATATCATTCCTAATGATAAAGGAATATTTTGTTGACTCTATTCTGTTAGAATATTGACAAATATTAAAATCGGCCGAAGATTAATAAAAAAGATTGAAAGAAATTTCCCATTAATTCATAAAAAATGTAATTTCCGAACTCGATTTTCAAACCAATTGAACCCAAAAGCCCTGATAAAATATAATTATGATATAGAGTTTCTGGATTTATTACATGAAAAAACAATCACTATGCTAAAAAAACTGTTCTTTCTATTATTGTCGGGCTGTCTGATCATACCGGTCAACCGATTGGCAGCCCAGTCAGCATCTTCGGGCAAATATCACAGTCCGCAAGAAGTGCAACAAGTGTTGAAACAGCTTGGCAACAAGAGCAACACAAAATTACACCAGGTAGCCGTAAGCCCTGGTGGAGCGCCGGTAACGGTGCTTGAAATCGGCACCAATCTGAACGATGCTCCTGCTGTTTTTGTTGGGGCCAATTTCGAAGGAAACGTGCCGCTGGCAACCGAAGGTGCGCTCTACTTTGCCCAAATGTTACTGGATTCGGCCATTTACACACAAAACACGAAATGGTACATTCTGGCTCACCCTAACCCCGATGCTTCGAGAGATTATTTTGCAGCAGTTAAAACCGGAGCAGCTACCAACATGCTTGTAATTAACAACGACGCCGACGAAGCCACCGACGAAGATGGCCCCGACGATCTGAACAGCGACGGAATGATCACACAAATGCGCGTAAAAGATCTGGAAGGTGAATATATTGTTTCTAAAAATGATGCGCGTATTCTCGACAAAGCGGATAAAAGCAAAGGCGAACGCGGCGAATACAAGGTTTATTCGGAAGGGATCGACAACGACCTGGATAAACTGTATAACGAAGACGGCGTTGGCGGCGTGAATATTGGAATTACTTTCCCTCATTTATTTCCTTACACAAATCAGGAAGCCGGACGTTACTCCGGAGAATCGCCTGAAACATACGGGATCATGCGTTTTATTTACGATCGACCAAACATTGCAATGGTTTATACACTTGGAACATCCAACTTCTGTTTGGTTCCGCCAAAGGGAGGACGAAAAGGTGGTGCCAACCTCGAAAGCATTAAAATACCAGAGCGCTACGGAAGAATGCTCGGAATCGATATTTCAAAATCGTATTCCATGGATGAAGTAATTGAGATGTTTAAAGCCCGTGTTCCTGCGGGTATGGAAGTTACACCTTCGATGGTGGCCGGGTTCCTTGGTCTTGGCGCCACCGTGAATCCACTGGATGAAGACATGGTTTTCTACAAAAAATATGCTGAAGATTATAAGAAGTTCCTCGAAGCTCAAAAATTCAATACCGATTTACTCGACCCAACTCCTGCTAAAGATGGTTCATTCGAATTGTGGGCGTATTATCATCTCGGAGTTCCTTCTTTTAGTATGTGTCTTTTCTCTGTTGCCAAAGTGAAAGAAGAAAAGAAAGCAGACGGCGAGGTTGTTTCGATGGATGATGTTGAAAAAATGAGTACCGAAGATTTTGTGGCTTTGGGTGATGAAAAAATCGGTGCATTTCTAAAAGCCAACAACGCACCCGAACAATTTTCTGCCGAACACGTGAAACAAATGATGGAAAGTGGCCAGGTAACACCCAAAATGATGGTAGGCATGATGAAAAAAATGCCAAAACCGGAAAAAGAAGGGGAATTGAGTGAAAAAGACAAAGCACTGCTGGCTTACTCTGAAAAAGAACCAGATGGAAAAGGCTTCGTAGCCTGGCAAAAAATAAATCATCCGACCTTGGGCGAAGTAGAAGTTGGCGGGTATGCTCCGTATCTGGAGACCACGCCAAAAGCCGAATTGATTGATTCGTTAGCTAAAACTCAACTTCCGTGGTTATTAAAACTCTCTGCACAACTTCCAAAATTTGCTATCGAAAGCGAAAAAGTAACCGACATGGGAGCCGGCATATACAAATTAGAGATTTATGTAGCCAACAACGGCGCATTTCCATACCCAACAGCCATGGGAGAACGCAACAGCCAACCAGCGCCGGTAATTTTAACACTCGCTGGCGATTTCGAATTACTCGAAGGCAAAATGCGCACACCGGTAGGTTCTCTGGGTGCCAACCAGGTTAAAAAATATATATGGCTGTTAAAATCTAAAAAAGGTGATGTTACTGCCACCATCGAATCGGCAGTATTTACCGATGCTGTTAAACAAATTAAGATTGGAGGTTAATTATGGCACGCAAAATATTTTTATTTATTGCAATTTTTTCGTTGGCGCTATCCGTATTTGCTGCCGATGATTCAAAGATAGAAGTCCCGCTTCGTTTCGACCGATATTACAATTACGAAGACGTGGTAAAAGCTCTCGAAGTTCTTCACGCAGCTTATCCTGACCTAACGAAACTTGAGTCGATGGGAGTTAGCGAAGAAGGCCGTAAAATTTATGTTCTTACCATCAATAATTCAAAAACAGGCTCCGAACTCGAAAAACCAGGAGTTTGGGTGGATGGAAACATTCATGGTAACGAAATCCAGGCCGGAGAAGTATGTTTGTATTATGCCAATATGTTATTGACCAAATATGGCGAAAACGAAAAAATAACCAAGGCAGTCGATCGCAACGTGCATTACATTGTTCCGGTGGTAAACGTAGATGGCCGTGCCCATTTCTTCGACGATGCAAACACACCAAATTCAAGTCGTAGTATTCGTGTTCCGAAAGACGACGACGGCGACGGTTTGTTTGATGAAGATGCTCCCGACGATTTGGACGGCGACGGAAGTATCTGTCAGATGCGCATCAAAGATCCGAACGGTGCTTACAAGGCCGACTCTGAAGATCCCAGAATTATGGTACGCGTAAAACCCGGCGAAAAGGGGGAGTACACCATTTTAGGCTCCGAAGGAATGGATAACGACGGCGACGGACGTTTTAACGAAGATGCCGAAGGGTATTTGGATCCGAACCGGAACTGGGGTTTTAACTGGATGCCTGATTATGTGCAACGTGGCGCCGGCAATTTTCCACTCTCAGGAATCGGGTTAAAAGCCATCAACGATTATGTGGCAAAACACCCCAATATTATCATGAACTTTGCCTTCCACAATAACGGGGGAATGTGGTTACGTGTTCCGGCAGAAAAATCGACGCAGATTCCACAATCGGATGTAGCAGCCTATGATGTTATCGGTAAAGAAGCCATTAAAATAACTCCCGGATATGTTTATATGCCGGCGTACGATTTGTACCCAACATACGGGGATTCCGACGGACAATTCTTCTTTGTCTTCGGATCATACTCGCTGGTGGGCGAATTGTTTATCCGTACCCAGGAAACTTATTCAGAAAAGCCCAAAGCGGCTTCATACAATGATGAAGAACGGGGTGGTGGCATCGAACGCGACCGGGAAGAACTTAAATTCAACGACAATGTTGTTCAGGGCGAATTATACCACGACTGGAAACCTTTCCATCATCCGGTGTACGGCGATATCGAAATCGGTGGCTGGGTAAAAATGAGTTCACGTCTTCCCCACCCGTTCATGTTAAACGACCTTGTACATCGAAATGCTTCAGTTGTTTTACTGGCAGCAACCGAAACGCCTGAAGTGGAAATGAAGGTATTCGAAACCAAAGATTTAGGAAACAACTTAAAACGCGTTCGAATTCGTTTGGAAAATAAAAACGGCTTATCTACCATGACAGCACAAGCGGTAAAAGACAAACTGTACACAATCGATCACCTGAAAGTAAGTGGCGCGAAAGTTATTGCCAGCGGCAAAATCGACGATTACCGACTCGATAAGGTAACTTATAAAGAAACAAAACCTGAAATACAATTCTTTGCGTTGCCGGGTCACAGTTCAGCCGAATATGAATTTATTATCGAAGGAAAAGGAAAAGTAACTTTCGTTTATGTTTCGCAAAAAGCTAAAAATGTAAGTACAAGCATTACCTTGTGAACAAGCACTTAAACGATATAAAAAAGGAGTGTGAAATTTATCATGCTCCCTTTTTTATTTTGTCTTAAATTTTAGGATCCGTTAAAACAAGTAGTTTAGCCCAATGTAAATACCCGAAGTTCCGTCGCGTTCATCGGCAGCACAACCATAATCACATTTAATAATAAAGTTTTCGTTCATCGCAATCCTGAGCCCGGCGCCATAAGAATAGTGCATCGTTTCAGTATCCGGATCGAAATAATCATTGCTTTCGATTGAATTCGGAGCGTTTGACAAGTCGATTTTCTGCGTCACGCGCCCAAAGTCGGCAAAGGCGTTTAAACCCAGATAGAAGTTATTATTGATGAACTGAAACCACCCAAACCTTCTGATGTAGCGCCTTTTAATACCGATGTAATCTATAATAAACATTAAAATTATAAGCGGATAAAAATCATGTTTTTTAGCTAAATTCTCCTTGTCGAAACAAAACTGTTAAATGAACATTCAGCCAATAATAATTAGTGGCTCCGGCGTAACTTTCAACACACGAAAATCGTTTCCATACAAAATAAAACTCATCAAAAACCAATGTCATGAAAACACAAATTCAGGTATGTGGCTTAATCACTAAATATGAGGTTCTGAGTGTGATAAAAACTAATATTCTTCAGGATACCTGTGTGGCTGAAGCTTCGCAGCCTTATGCTGATTATTATGGAGGAAGACCCAATGAGGCTAAACCCAATTCACTTTTCCTGTTTACCCGTAAATTCTATTTCTTGGAAGAAATTCTTAGCCTTAACCACCATCTCGAAAATTGCCCACTTGATAAATTAAACATTGCATCAGCTATTGTTTATATAAATGAGAAGCAACATCCGGCTATAAGATTGAAATTTTTTCCCGATTACAGACGACTGGCGGAATTACAGAATTGCATTTTGAAACAAGGTATTGAATTCGCTTCCCCCGTATCGATTAACGGAAAATATCGAACAGACATTCATAAATTGTTTGAAATGGAAGAAGAAGAGGAAGGAATTTTCATAGACCTTTTGGAAGAAAATAAAGGTTATATCACCTTTCCGCAAAAGTTGTCGTCGTCTCAGTTTTATGAAATATTCGAGAGCCTCAAAAACAATAGTTCCTGTCGATTATTCGATGCCGAACAAGGTATTGTTTTTATAAATGGGAAATTAACAACAATTGTACGTGTTTTTGCAGAAAAACTGGATGTACAATTGTTAGAGTGTATTCAGCAGAATTTTCAAAAGATTTTCAGGACTCATAAGGCAATACATTCTTCTTATGTTTAGCCTTAAAAAATACAACTTAATAGAAACAAAAACCCCGGAGCCTCTGCTCCGGGGAAAAAACCAAAAATCAACTAACCTTTAAACCGCCTGGCGACTTCATCCCAGTTGATGAGATTCCAGAATGCATTCACATAATCCGGACGTCTGTTTTGATAATTCAGGTAATATGCATGTTCCCACACATCAATCCCGAGAATCGGGGTACCCTGAACTTCGGCTACATCCATCAGCGGATTATCCTGGTTGGGCGTTGACGAAATCACCAGTTTATTATTTTGAAGAACCAACCATGCCCAACCCGACCCAAAGCGAGTCAAAGCTGCCTTGCTGAAGGCTTCCCGGAAGTTTTCTAATGACTGAAAAGATTCTTTGACAGCATCGAGCAAAACACCTTCGGGAGCAGGTGCACCCCCTGGGGCAATAACATCCCAATATAAATTATGGTTGTAAAAACCTCCCCCGTTATTTCTTACTGCGGCCGAAAAACCAGATACTCCCGAAAGTATTTTTTCAATACTTTTCCCGGCAAGATCTGTTCCTTCGACGGCTGCGTTAAGATTGTTGGTATACCCTGCATGATGTTTGTCGTGGTGAATCTCCATTGTTTTCGCGTCGATATAAGGTTCCAACGCGTTAAAACTATATCCTAATTTTCCTAATTCAAATGCCATTTTATATTATTAAAGATTTAAATGTATTTTATTCTGCAAACAAATGTAATGGCTATTTAGAATTAATCCAAACATTCTGCTTTATAAAACACATAAAAATCTTTTATTGTTCATAGAAGAAATAAATGACTGGCTTTATTCTCCCCAGCCATTACCGGAATTTAAGTTTTTTACAACGCAAATTGTACGAAAGAAACAACTGTAGGTCAGCTTATAGCCATTTTGATATTCAATAAATTATATTTGCAACTCATTTTCAGACCATGAACAAAAAGATACTTCGTCTTGCCATACCCAATATAATTAGCAACATAACTGTGCCTTTGCTGGGCTTGGTCGATCTGGCATTAATGGGACATATGAACTCCGAAATTTACATTGGAGCAATTGCTTTGGGTGGAGTTATCTTCAATTTACTGTACTGGGGATTTAGCTTTTTGCGAATGAGCACTTCGGGATTTACCGCACAGGCTTATGGAGAAAAAAACAATACCGAAACAATAACGATTCTGTTTCGGGCCATGCTGGTTGCAGTGGTTGCAGGTATTTTAATGGTACTATTTCAAGTTCCAATATCATGGGCCAGTTTTAAGATAATTGGAGGCAGCTACGAAGTGGAACAACTCGCCAATCAGTATTTTCGTATCCGAATTTGGGCGGCGCCAGCAGCACTCAGCCTTTTTGTTTTCAACGGATGGTTTCTTGGGATGCAAAATGCCCGCTACCCGATGATCATTGCTATTTTGGTAAATGTTGTCAATATTATTTTGAGTTTGTTCTTTGTTTTTATACTAAATATGAAATCGGACGGAGTAGCGCTCGGGACTGCTCTTTCACAGTACCTCGGATTAATCACAGCTTTGATCCTTTTTTCAAGACGATACAAAAACCTGTTACAATATCTTTCGAAAAAAAGCATACTTAAACTACAGCCTTTGGTACATTTCTTTAAAGTGAATTCTGATATTTTTATCCGTACTTTCTGCATCATTGCGGTCCATACTTTCTTTACTTCAAAATCAGCCGGCATGAACGATACCATTCTGGCGATAAATTCACTGTTATTACAATTCCTGTTGTTCTTCTCGTTTTTTATCGATGGTTTTGCGTATGCAGGAGAAGCACTCGTTGGAAAGTACATCGGTTCCCGTTCGTTTGATAAATTAAAACAGGTAGTTAGGCATCTATTTTACTGGGGAACCGGACTCGCTGTTCTGTTCACGTTATTATACATTCCCGGGGTGCGCATATTGCTCCAACTTTTAACCACACAACAAGATATAATCGACGGTGCAGCTTCCTTTATTCCCTGGGTGATAGCGGTACCACTTGCAAGTTTTGCATCCTTTATCTGGGATGGTGTATATATTGGCGCAACAGCTTCAAAAGCTATGCGTAATACTTTGCTCGCTTCTGCATTTCTTGTATTTGCGCCGGTATATTATTTCCTAAACCCGTTGTGGGGAAATCATGCACTTTGGCTGGGCATGCTGATGTTTGTACTTGCCCGTGGTACCATCCAAACTTTTCTATACAAATCGGCTATTTTAAAACCTCTTCGATAATTACTTAGTTGCTGCCAGCCAGGCTTCGGCCATTAATTGTGCGCCTGCCATCGATGGGTGAACACCATCGCCGGTCCAGTAGGTTCCCGGAGCGTGTTTTACAGCTTCATCAAAAATGGTTTGGAACGGAACCCAAATTGTGTTAAAGGCATCCGATACGCGTTTGGCTGCAACCTGGTATTCTTTCATTGGCGCTACCCAGGTTTCATCTACCGCCGAAGTATCAAGCACATAAAAAGGTTCACAAAGTACCAGTTTAACATCGGGCAGAGCAGCCTTTGTTCGTTCCAGCAATTTCATGTAATCGTTCTCGTAAATTTCAACAGTTCCATCGTAATTGCCATTTCGTTTGTGCCAGTAATCATTCACTCCAATTAAAATGCTCAGAACATTTGGTTTCAGATTCAGGCAGTCTGCATCCCAGCGTTCTGCCAACTGGTAAACTTTATTTCCGCTAATTCCACGATTATAAATTACCAACTCCTTTTCTGGCATACTGTTAAGCAAATTGGCTGCGGCAATCATCGCATAACCATTTCCAAACGACCAGGCTGAATTGGGTAATTGTCGTTCTTTTTCGCGGCCTGCATCGGTTATCGAATCGCCTTGAAACAGCACAACATCGCCGGAACTAAAAAAGTCAGAAGTTTCGTTTTTTGTTTTACCCATACAACTTGAAACGATGGCAGGAATACTGGCCAAAGCAGCTGCTCCGGCTGTTGATTTAAATAAAAAATTACGTCTTGAAAGATTCATTTGGTTTACGTTTTTAATTGAAGTTTAAAAGTAAATCGAGTAGGGTAAAGATAAGATAATATTCGTTTATCCCATCTTTATCCCCCTCACAGGCAGAACCGTGCGTACGGGCCTCGTACACGGCTCCTGTTAAACCTTATTCAGATAGATGTTGGTCAGCAACGGTGAGATTATCCCGTCCTGCGGACTTCCTTTCTCTGTCCGTGTTTTCTCCTCCACCCTATTAACAAACCCTTGTCTCTCAACTTGTTTCTGCTTAGTCCCCTGTATCAAAATACAAGAACAAAGGTAGAGGCTTCCCCCGTTAAGCAAACTATCCTGTACCCTACCACGTTACTGGGCAATGCCCAAAAGGATTTCGGGCTGTATGAAAGTTTAAATACAGGAAGAGAATGAACACTCCCCCGGCAAGAACCTGGTTTTCATTTTCACCCTGTTGCCGGGGTATAAATGAGTAATAGCTTTTAAAAAGAGTGTGAAATCAGGGTACAAACAAGAACTATCGCACCCAAAATGAGAACCGGGTTCTTGATTTGGCCCCGATAACGGGGCCAGGATGAGAATTAGTTCATAAAAAACGTTCGTTAATTCATCCCGGCAGGGTGTTAATTCATGTCCGATGAGAATCTGTGTTCTTTCCAAAAATCCCTGATTTTGAAAACGCTCTGACTGACTCTCTTGCAATAAAAACATAAACACAAATTTTATAATTCCGGGGGAACCCAAAATTTAAAAGGTAAATAGATACTACTCTTTCCAGCCCAAAAAACTTTCGATAGCATAAAAAGGAAGGGACAGTATGGGGTTTCCCTTCTGAAATTTTGCCTGCGATATTTTGAGCGCTCTTTGAGTATTGTTTTTTTCCATAAAAAGATGAAGGCTCTTCATCCTGCCTGTTGGCCCTGATTTCACCTCAACGGGTATAATTTGTCCATTTTTTTCAATCAGGTAATCAATTTCCGCTGTACTGCTTTTGGCCCTGTCAACATGTGCATAAACAAACTTCCGGCCAGTCATCCCCGGAACGGAATTAAATACTTTTCGAAGATGAGAATGAGCTGAAATTTTTGAATATAGTTTTATATTCAGGGTTTCTCTCAAAATTTATGTAGATAATATTTTCAAATTCCTGTTTCCCGAACTCCTGAACAATATAAGTTTTTCCGGTTTGCCTGGCGCCCCGGAGCAAAAGTGGCCTTCGTGTATTTGATTCTTTCCACTCTTTAAGTGTTTGATAAATAATTCTTTTCATAATAAAACAGAATGAAAGGAAAGGTTAAATGTAGTAATTTCCAGACAAAAGGAAAGGTTAAAAATGGTCTTTTTGGGTTAAAATACAAAGATAGATTTGCATTACGAATTTATTCCGGTATGTTATTTAGATATGACTATCATCTCCACCAGGATAGTCAATTGTTTCCTGGAGGGCATTGCGTATTTTTCCGGAATAATACGGAGTCCGTCGAGAATAACTTGTTTTAATTCTTCGGAGGGAGTATTTTTCTCTTTTTGTTTCCGGTAGTAAGCCAGAAAAGCAGGGGGGACATTTTGTCCTTTTTATTTTTCGGTAAACAAGAGGATTTAGAAAGAGTACGTAAAAAATACATGAGACTCAAGCCTGCCAGACCCTAATTGCAAGTGGGGAGAGGATCATTTACCTGGTGAACAGCCCGTGCATTTAAAGGATTGCCGGTGGGATGTGTCAGGAGATATTTATTCAGACCAACCGGAACAAAAGCCTCATATTATATCAGTATTTAAATGTGGCTTTTACAATTTCAAAACCCACTGGCATTCGTTGTTTATGTCGTACGAAACCGCCTGAAACCGGTAGGCCGGATAGTTTCCTGTAAATTTATCGAACACCCAGCTAAAACCGGCCCGTCCACGGTTGATAACACGGGAAGGATGCAACAGGACGGAAAGGAGGAAAATTAAACTTAAAATTGGAATGTTTTTCAGGATCATTCAGGATTTCTGTTCTGAAAAAGGGGTACTTTGCCTTGGTGAAAATGGGGATAGGTTTATTTTCCCCCGTTATTTTTTAAATCATTCAGGCAATTTTGATCCAGCGACGGGATTTTTCCCCCGGTTAAGAAGTTAATAACCGGGCCGCTGTGTTCGGCAGCCCAATACATCAGGCAATCCTGATTATTGCAGTGTTTTCCGTTAGTTACATCCTGGTGGTTTACGACCATGTTTGTACCGTTATTGACCAGCCCGAGGATATGGCCGAATTCGTGTTCCGCGACAGTTGTTTCCAGTACCGGTGTGGACGGTTGCCCGCGTCCCCCGCTGAATTCCCTGACCGTTTTTTCGAAAATAACCATGGAGGCAGGGCCATACGCGATGCCAAGCGCTTTTGAGTCGCCCTCGTTTTCAGCGTAATCCGCATCGGCAAAGAAAAACCATGCCGTCAGCTTTTTTTCTTCCGGATCAGAAAAGAGCGTCCGGTATTCCTGTTCAATTTTTTTTATATCATCGAGCGAATACGCGGCTTTGCCCGGCGAAGGAATTGAAGCGGGGACCAACCCGATCCCACCGTTCTTGTTTAACCGGGATTCCAGAAATGCCTTGAGATTGTTGAGCGCCTCATCCGTTGGTTCGTATCCCTGTACACTGGCTACTTCCACCGTTAACTGGTCGTAATTTTCCCCTGAAAGAAAGTCATTGGGTTTTATCACAACTTTTTTCGGTATCCGATCATCCGGGTCGGGTAACGAAGGGTGATCCCGTCCGCAACGGAAAAAAAGAATTGTTCCAACTCCCAGTATCAGAAAGAATTTGAATAACGGTTTCATTTTTTGGGATCTCTGTTCTTTTACCTTTTGCTGCTAACCGGCAACAAATTCATTTCAAAAGTAAGAAAACAGAAACATTGAGGTTAAATTTTTTAAACCAAAGCAACTAAAATTTCAACCAACAACCTGTTTCATTCAATTGTTATTGGTTGAACCGTCCGGTTGTTTGTTGAATTCATTCTGTCGTTTGATGAAGAAAATTCTTACGATAAACCGATTTGAATTATTTTTAAGCCGTAAAAAAACAATAATTATGAGAAGAATTATTTTTAGTGGTATTTTCTTAATCTTTCTTGCACAGGGCGCTTTTGCGCAGAATCCCGGGATACAACTTACACCCGAAGAACGCGCCCAAATGCAAACGGAATGGATGAAAGAAACCCTTGAGTTAAATGACGGGCAGGTTTCGAAAGTTGATTCGCTTAACCTGGAATATGCGCTGAAGATGGAAAAAGTAAAAAGTGTACAGGGAAGGATAAGCCAGCTAAAAGAGGCCAGGGGGATATCGGAAGAAAAGGATGGGAAGCTCAAACAAATTATGGATGAGGGCCAGTTTGAGACCTATCTGAAAAAAAGGAAGGAATTGCGGAAAAAGATGAATGAGATACGAAAAGGGGAATAAGCATAAAAATCAATTCGGTGAAAAATAATTTAAGGTTAAACAATTAAAGCAGGAAGAAATGAAAACAATGAAAAATTTAATTTGGGCTTTAATAGCCGTGGCAGGGATGATTGGTTTTGTATCATGTAGTGATGACGATGATCCTGTAACTGAAGACAATGAAGCAATTACCGAAGCGGAAGCTGTTGAAATTGTAGCCTATTCGGTAGCAAGCGGTAGCGACGGGCTAACCGCGGATATTGTAACAACTGCTGAACTTTCCGGGCAATCTGTTGATAACAATGGCTTAAAGTCTGCCGGCAGCAATACCCTTAGCTGCGGCGAATCCCGCGATACGACATTTACTTCTAAGTCAACCAGTTTAATTACCTTCGAGTCTTCGAAGATGTACGATTATGAGCTTGTGTGCGACGAATCGGATAACCCGCTCATGCTGGATTTCAGTTTTGCCTATGAAGGAGGGTTCGATGCACCGCGGATTGCTTCACAACATACAGGGAGCGGCGATTTTACGGTTACCAATATCGAACACACTTCGGATATGTACCTGGTAAATGGCACCTGGCAACGAAGCAGCGGCTTCGAATCCAAAATCCGTAACCAGGGCACACGGCAGGCTTCGGTCCGTTTCGAACTTGTTGATGTGGCCGTGGAGAAAGAGCCAAAAGAAATTGATAACGGAACGGTTATTTTTTCAATAGAAGGTGAAAGCGCTTCCGGAAGCAGTAGCGCCGGGTATAAATATGAAGGTACAATCACATATAACGGGAATGGCGAAGCGATTATCGAAATTACCGGCTCCAGATCTAGTTACATTACAAATTTAGAAACAGGGGAAGTAGAAGAATTATAGGAATAACAGGAAAACACGCTGGGAAAAATTTTACCGGCGTGTTTTTAAGCCCCAACCAATTTGCGGTTACCCGAAAACCATAACGGTTGATTCTGGAGACGGTTGTACGGGTGAAAATGGTTGTTTTACGCGGTCGGGTTTGTTTGCAATGACCGGCACAAATGGGGTTGTTATTCAAAAAAACGAAACCGTCAGACCGGGCTTGGATAGAAGGTCCAGATACAGAAGATATTACGGATGATGTATTTTCAATCTCGGGACCGGCAGATGTACACACTTCAGAAAGAGGCTATTGTTCTTACAACATAACAGGACCTCTTATAATAAGTTATTCATGCGATTTTATAAGCAAAGGCATAATGCAGGTAACAACTTCAGAAAATAACGGACCCCGGGACCATAGACTTTGGGAAAAGTGTTTGCGATTGGATCGTATATGTTTCCCGGGGGAAATATTTTAAACAAAGAAACAGATTTAAGTAAATAAAAAGTAAAGCCATGAAAACAAATCAATTTGTTATTATCATCATTTCACTTTTTCTGTTACTGGCCGATTATAACTCTTTTGGGCAGCGAACAGTAATCAATACTCCGCGACGCACCGTTGTACATGGTGTGCGAGGTACAGCAGTGTACAGGAAAGCTCCGCCAATGGCACATATGGTTCGCCGGGTACCGGCAAATGCCGTTGTGGTCCGACACCGTAATTTACCTTATTATTATCATAGAGGAATATTTTACGCCTCGCGTAACGGAGTTTATGTTCACGTAGTTCCACCTGTTGGAATCAGAGTTGCCGCACTCCCCGCAGGATATTTTCGCTTAGTTGTCGGCCCTTCGGTTTTCTTTTACGCAAGCGGAATTTTTTATACCCAGGACATCTCATCAGGCGAATATCTGGTTAGCGAACCTCCGGTTGGAGCAGTTGTTCCCAAAATTCCTAAAGATGCAGCCGAGGTGGAAATTGATGGAAAATTCTACTACGAATACAATGGAATTCTTTATAAACCTGTAAAAGTAAAGGGGAAAGCGTATGAAGTAGTCGGGAAAGTGGAAAACTGAGCACACTTCCTTACAAAACATCTGTCAGATAATAAAACACATAATCCTACATACTTGTCAGTTCTTCAAATGGTTACAACGCAGAAGGGGCTTACTTGCAGCATTTCACTTTCCAAAAGATACCTATAGTGCTGTATATCCCTTCTGCTAATTTTAGTAAAAAGATAATATGAATACTGAATCCGTGATAAACTCAATTGTAACTTTTTCAGTTGCGGATCCACATGTCCCCTCTTTAAGAAGTTGCCATTTGCCTATAATGCGGTCGATGTTGTTATAGTTATCGTCTTTTTCGCACCCAGCAAAGCCACGCAAAGCGGCAACAGGAGCAGGGAAGTTGTTAATCGTTTTAAAAGTTTTGGTTTCATTTTTTAAATTTTTAGCGGTGAACTTTGAGCCTTGAGCTTTGGGCTTGCAACTTTTACATACTTTCGTATTTAGAGTAACAGTAGTTACCGGGCGGGAGAACAAGTAAGATTGGTAATGGCAGCTTTTATCAGGCAGGCTGGGCAGTGTAGCCCGGTTTTACTAAAAAAAGATGGTACGAGGTATTCCTTAGGTTTGATTTTTATGGTTTTCTATATTTAGATGTAAAGATACGAAAAGGTTGCTTGCCGGTTAATACGTATTTCTACGTAAAATGAATGCGTATTCCTACACAATGGGTTAACAAACAATATTAAATCAGAAATGGAGACAATAAAACCTTCTTGTTTTCAGAAAACATGAAGATACGATTTTTAAAAATCAGTTTAAATCCATTCTGAATTACCTTCCTTTCGATCAATAATTTTGCAAAACTCCAATACAAGTTTAAATTTGCTACAACTGTTTCAACTACTGTGAAAGATTTTGTCAATCTATATGGTTTCCTGGAGCCTGAACTCCAAAAAGAAATTGTCGGTATCGGGGTCAATAAAACGTTTCAACCCAATGAATCGCTAATCCGCGAAGGACAATTCATCTCAAGTTTCCCGCTTGTTTTAAAAGGATTGATACGCGTTTCGCGCACCAGCGATAACGGGAACGAATTATTGCTTTATTATCTAAAGGAAAACGAAGTTTGTGCCATGTCGCTCACTTGTTGCATGGCCCGGCAAATAAGCGATGTAAATGCTGTAGCCGAAGAGGAAACCGAGGTTATTCTTATTCCGGTTGAAATGCTCGATACCTGGATCAGCAAATACCCTTTATGGAAACAGTATGTCATGCAAACTTTTCAATTCCGGTTTCGCGAGTTGGTCGACACCTTGCATGCAATCGCTTTTATGAAACTCGATGAACGCCTGGTTAAATATTTTGTCGATCGTTACAGGAAATCAGGAAGCGCTACTTATTCAGGTACACACCAAATGCTGGCACTCAAGCTCAACTCCTCGCGCGAAGTCATTTCCCGTTTACTAAAAAAGCTCGAGAAAGACGGTAAAATAGAGGTTTCCAGAAATTTTATCGATTTTTCGGGTCTTGTGTGACTTTTATTACAGACCAGCAATCACATACTCCTTTTCTTTGCAAGGTAACAATACGAGAATACATTGTTCGTAACTATTGTTTCAAAATTTTTTGGGTTATAAAATCGGTTAGTAGTTGAAGGTTGATTAGCCAGGCTGTAGAGTCTGGCTTTTTTTTGCCCGCCTGTTTAATGTTAACTTCACATTGAAAACTTATCCATCGGATTGCCCGTCTTTTCCAAGATAATGCGGATATTTGTCATCATTCAGCTACTTTAAATATCAACTTAAAATTCAGTCACATGTTCAAAATTCAAACCTTGAACCAGATAGACCCTGACGGGTTAAAACTCTTTCCATTAGACAAGTACGAGATTGCCAGCGAAATTCCGGGACCCGATGCCATTGTATTGCGCAGCTATAAAATGCACGATATGGAACTCCCTTCGACTTTAAAAGCGGTAGCTCGTGCCGGAGCCGGGGTAAACAATATCCCTATCGAAAAATGCACCGAAAAAGGGATCGTGGTATTCAACACTCCCGGTGCAAATGCGAACGCAGTAAAAGAAGCCGTAATTGCAGGGATGTTAATAGCTTCGAGAGATTACATCGGAGCCGTAAACTGGGCAAAAACTCTAATTGGAGAAGGAGATAATGTACCTGCTTTGGTAGAGAAAGGGAAAAGCAATTTTGGAGGTCAGGAATTAAAAGGAAAAACACTGGCTGTAATAGGCCTGGGAGCAATTGGGGTTTTAGTTGCCAATGCCGCTTCGGCACTCCGTATGAAAGTTGTTGGGTACGATCCGTACATGTCGGTAAAGCATGCCTTGAAACTTAGTCGTGAAGTGACCTGGGTGGAAGGCATTCAGATACTGCTTCAACAAGCCGACTATGTAACGATCAATGTACCATTGACTCCCGAAACAAAAGGGTACATCAACAAAGATAAGTTTGCCATGATGAAAGACGGGGTGAAGATCATGAACTTTGCACGTGGCGGACTGGTAGATACCCAAGATTTGAAATCAGCGTTGGCATCGGGAAAAGTTTCGTCGTATGTCACCGATTTCCCGGATGAAGAAATCCTTAAACTCGAAAACGTTATCCCAATTCCGCACCTTGGAGCGTCAACCAAAGAATCGGAAACCAACTGTGCGATTATGGCGGTTGAACAAGTTCGTGAATACCTTGAAAATGGGAATATCATCAACTCGGTGAATTTCCCGGCTGCCGAAATGGATAGAAACGGTGGTTGCCGGATACTGATCGCAAATAAGAATGTTCCGAACATGGTTAGCCAGATATCGAGCGTGCTGGCTGCAAAAGGGTTGAATATCGACCACATGTTGAACCGCAAACACAATGAAATTGCCTACAATATAATCGATGTAGCCACTGACAAGGTAGACTCTTCTGTTCAGGATGAACTGATGGCCATCGAGGGAATTTTTATGGTTCGCATCATCACCGCGTAAAAACTCGTTTACGATGATACAACAGGAGACACTTCAAATGAAGTCCCTCCTGTTTCTTTTCTGAAAAACTGATCCCAAAAAGAATTAGAGTTAGAGCACTGGCTTCTGGCTTATTTTGAATTTATCTTGAATATAGGGGACTTTAAAGTCCTTCTTTTTTTATATTTTTGGCATTCCTGTCCTACCTAATTCGAATAAATAAAAAAACAAACATGAGTAAAAGTATTCAAGTAAAAGCCGCCGATAACATCCGTATTCTGGCAGCTACAATGGTTGAAAAAGCAAAATCGGGTCACCCGGGCGGTGCCATGGGCGGAGCTGATTTTATCAACATTCTTTATTCTGAATTTTTAAACTACGATCCATCTGACATGACATGGATCAACCGTGACCGGTTTTTCCTTGATCCCGGGCACATGTCGCCTATGTTGTACAGCGTTTTGGCATTGGCAGGGAAATACAGCATGGAAGACCTGGCAAATTTCCGTCAATGGGAAAGTATTACTCCGGGTCACCCTGAATTAGACGCTGAACGTGGTATTGAAAACACATCAGGACCTCTCGGACAGGGACATGTGATGGCAGTAGGCGCGGCAATTGCCGAACGTTTTCTGGTTGCCCGTTTTGGCGAGTGGATGGCGCATAAAACATTTGCTTTTATTTCGGATGGTGGGGTTCAGGAAGAGATTTCCCAGGGAGCAGGCCGTATCGCAGGGTTCTTAGGATTAAGTAACCTGGTAATGTTTTATGATTCGAATGACATTCAGCTTTCTACCGAAACAAATGAAGTGACGTTGGAAGATACCGGAAAAAAATATGAAGCATGGAACTGGAAAGTAATTACGATTGAAGGAAACAACACCGAACAAATTCGCCTGGCGCTGAAAGAAGCAATTTCGGAAAAGGAAAAACCGACGCTCATAATTGGGAAAACTATTATGGGTAAAGGCGCATTAACAGCAGACGGAAGTAATTACGAACGCAAGTGTGCTACCCATGGCATGCCATTGGGTGAGGCAGGCGCTTCTTTCGAAAATACGATCAAGAACCTGGGGGGCGATCCAGAAAATCCATTCGTAATCTTCGAAGAAGTTAAGGAATTCTATAATAAACGTGCTGAAGAACTGATTGCAGTTGCCGCTGCAAAAAAAGCAGAACAAGCGAAATGGGAAGCAGCCAATCCTGAGTTGGCTGTCAAACTCGCTAAATTCTTCTCAAAAGAAGCGCCAGCCTTTGATTTTGCCAAGATAGAACAGAAAGCCAACTCGGCAACCCGCGCTGCTTCATCAACTGTTCTGGCAGCTTTTGCCAGCGAGATCGAAAACATGGTGGTGGCATCAGCCGACCTTTCGAATTCGGATAAAACTGATGGATTCCTGAAGAAAACAAAAGCCTTTACAAAAGGCGACTTTAGCGGTGCATTCTTCCAGGCTGGCGTAAGCGAATTGACCATGGCAGCGATTATGAATGGGATGGCCCTGCACGGTGGTGTGATTCCGGCTTGCGGAACTTTCTTTGTTTTTTCGGATTATATGAAACCCGCCGTCCGTCTGTCGGCGCTGATGGGACTTCCCGTGAAATTTATATGGACACACGATGCATTCCGTGTGGGAGAGGACGGACCTACTCACCAACCTGTAGAACAGGAAGCCCAGATCCGTTTGATGGAAAAACTGAAAAACCACAAAGGACACAACAGCGCGTTGGTGCTTCGTCCGGCCGATGTAAATGAAACTACGGTTGCATGGAAAATGGCGCTTGAAAATACGCACACTCCTTCGGCACTGATTCTTTCGAGACAAAACATTAAGAATTTGCCGGTGGAAGGCGATGCTTACCAAACAGCCCTGCAAGCGGAAAAAGGAGCTTACATTGTACTGAAACCTGAAGGAACACCCGATGTAGTGTTACTGGCAAGCGGCTCGGAAGTTACCACTCTTGTAGATGGCGCCGCTTTATTGACAGAAAAAGATGGGCTAAAAGTACAGGTGGTTTCGGTTCCTTCGGAAGGCGTTTTCCGTAACCAGCCAAAAGAATATCAAAACGATGTTTTACCTGTTGGTATCCCGCGTTTTGGAATGACAGCCGGGTTGCCGGTAACGCTTGCCGGATTGGTTGGCGAAAACGGTAAAATCTGGGGACTCGATTCATTTGGATTCTCTGCTCCCTATTCGGTTCTCGATAATAAACTTGGTTTTAATGGCGAGAATGTTTACCAACAAGTAAAAGAGATGTTAGCTTAATTGGAACAAAATAAATAGAGTGGAAAGGTGCTTTCGTTTTCGGAAGCGCCTTTTTTATGTCTTTCTTCCTGTCTTCAGTTTGGTTCCGTACGAAATTCTATTTATCTGTCCTTATTTTTTATTGCACTGATTTTTAATAAATTAGCATTCACTTGTAAGTATTTACAAAGGTTTACAAAAACTTAAAAACAAATATATCACTGACATACAAGCCGAAAAAAAAGACAACGACACAATGACAATGAAAAGAGTTTTTTCATCTTATAGGTATGTAAAGAAATGAATTACTTTTGTAAAGATAGAAAACATAGGATATGAGCAAAATAAGAATAAAAAATTTCGGTCCCATCAAAGAAGGAATGCTGGATAACGACGGCTGGATAGATATTAAAAAAGTCACCATATTTATAGGCAACCAAGGCAGCGGAAAAAGTACGGTTGCGAAGGTTTTTTCAACATTAAGTTGGATTGAAAAAGCCATGAATAGAGGAGATATTGAAAAAGGGAAACTCTCTTTTCACATGTTTAAGAATTTCCTCCAATACCAGAAAATTCATAATTATTTTAAAAATAATTCTTACATAGAATATACCGGAGAGAAGTATCATATACTTTGTGACAGGTCGATGCAATATCCAGTTGTCACCGAGATTCGGAGCAATTCATATATCGTTCCTAAGATTATGTATGTTCCTTCAGAAAGGAATTTTTTGAGTACAATCAGCGATGCGTTCAATGTTAAAGGACTACCTGATAATTTATTCACATTTGCTGAAGAATTAAGAAAGGCACAAAAGGAAAGTGCAAAGAAAGTCAGTTTACCATTAAAAGGATATTCATACGAATATGATGCAGATGAAGATTTATCTTATGTTGTTGGAGATGATTACAGAATAAGGTTGCTCGAAGCTTCCAGCGGACTTCAGTCATTCATCCCATTATTTCTCGTCTCAAAAAATCTTTCTTTATTAATGAAAAAAGGAGAAGAAACAATAAAAAAAGAATTGACTGTAACTCAGGCAGTACGATTCTCAAATGAAATAATGGCAATTATGAACGATAATTCTTTATCCGACAAGGATAAAAATAAACTAACAAAATCGGTTAAAGCAAGATATTTTAATAAATGCTTTATCAATATTGTAGAAGAACCGGAGCAGAATTTGTTTCCAACATCTCAACAACAAATGCTGAACTGCCTGATGGAGTTCAATAATCAGAGCAAAGGGAATAAATTAATTATGACAACACATAGTCCATATTTAATAAATTATCTCACTTTAGCAGTAAAAGCTGAAAAATTATTTAAATCATTGACTGAAAAAGGTTTTAAATTAAAGGACACTGAATTTTCTCAAACGAATGAAATTGTACCAATGTCATCAACTGTTGTTGCAAGCGATTTAGCTATTTATGAATTGGATGAGAAAAAGGGAACTATTAATGCGCTAGGTAAATTTGAAGGTATTCCATCTGACAAGAATTACCTTAACATTTCTCTTGGAGAGGTTAATCAACTTTACGACTCACTTTTAGAAATTGAAGAAGAATTATGAGCGTAAATTTTCAAGAGAAATCTTGTCAGATTTTGGTAAAAGATAGGAAATTCGGTATTTATGACGCAGAAGATAAAACTCCCGCAAAGATTATCGAATACAATTCCGACTTATGCAATGCCAGGGTTACTAATGAAAGAGAAGTTGATATACTTTTTACTGCTATTGACAATTGTATAATTATTAATAGACCAAATGGTGAAATGGACAATCGTTGTGACGCGATGTTGTGTTATGAATCAAATTTGTTTTTTATTGAATTAAAAAATAAAAGAGACAAATGGCAGGCAGAAGGACTTTCTCAGATAGAAAGCACAATAAAAAGATTGATTGATGAAAATCCTGATTATTATTTTGGTTTTAAAAAACGAAAAGCAATAGTAGCAAACCGGAAAAATAGATTTCCATCTTTTCATGAGTCAAATGCAGAACAGCGCGAATATTTTAGTTCAAAATATAAAATGAGAATCCAATTTGAAGCGGAAATCAATATAGAATAACGAAAACGGCCAGCTTGTAACACGCGCGGTATAGTTAATAAAGGCTTCAATGGTTTTCGGGGTGTAGTAACCCACTTCAAATGTTGTGGTAACTTGACTGGCAAAAGGCCCGCGATCCCATACTAACCATACCACCACCGTTAAAACAAATAATTATGAAAAAACTACTTCTTCTTATATTCGCACTATTCTCGTTGAACACTTTTGCTCAGAAACTCGACTCAACTGCATTGATCCTCATAGACATACAGGATTTCTATTTCCCCGGTGGTGATTTACCTTTGGTGGAACCTGAACAAGCGGCAGGACAAGCAAAAAAAGTACTGGATTATTTCCGCGAAAATCATGGCCTGGTTGTGCACGTAAAACATGCCCACGAGCCCGGCGGAAATATTTACAAAACCATCCTATTAAATATGTTGTACTTGTTGGCATGCAAACACACATGTGCCTCGAAGGAGGAACCCGCGCTGCTCATGACCTGGGTTATCAGTGTACAGTTCTGGAAGATGCCTGCGCCACCCGTGATCTGAAGTTTGGAGATACAACCATTGCGGCTAAAGATGTTCATCTTTCTACACTGGCGACTTTAAAAAGCCATGCAAAAGTTACCACAGTTGAAGAATTTCTGAAATAGTATTCTTGTTAATTTGATCCCGAGATAAAGGTTTATTAAAAAGTAAAACGATTGACTTGCAGAAGGCACTTTTCTCCCGGAATTTCACAATCCACCTAAGTTAAAACTGGTAGTAAACTCCGGTAAACAGTCCAAAACGATACGGTTTGTAATCGACTTCAGGATTGGTATTGATCGAGTTCAGATAATAATTGAAACGCGGTTCGAGTGCCAGTGAGAAATGGCGGCCTAAAGCATAATTCAGTCCCATTCCAACGGTTCCTGAGAGATTAAGGGTTGAAATATCCTCGGTGGCGCCAATATTTTGTTTTCCGTTCTGATTGCTGAGATAAGCATTGTTCCCGATAATAATTCCGGCGTTCAATCCTCCAACCACATCGATTCCGAGTTTTTTGTCAACTAAACGATATCTAAGAAAAAAGGGTATTTCAACAAAATCGAATTCCTGCGTAAACTCACCATTCGCCGTAAGGGTTACCATCCCGGCCCCACTTTGCGCATCATTTTTCGCCGTTAATTCGGCGCCAGCCGGAGTCTGGCTCACAGTTACTACTCCGGCAGTGCTATTCATCACCATTCCGTCCTGACGCAAGGTAACGGTATTTGAAAATACAGCATCACCCGTATTTACTGTTTCATTTCCCGACAAATAATCGAATGACGGAAATGAAGCAAAAATATTTCCCGAGTGAGTGGGACTTTGTGTGTTTTGCGCATAATATACTCCACTTTCGATACGAAGCTTCTTGCCCGTTTTGTATTGAACCGACATTCCCCACCCTGTATTTTTAGTTCCTCCCGACATATTCGAATTCATATTTTGCTGATAAGCCGGTGAATAAGAGGAAGTATGTGAAGAATATCCCGGAGAAATATGTGCACCCAGGATCCATCCGGTTTCATTAGCAGGCTCTTCGTCTTTATTTTTACTGTTGGCTGCAATCAACATTCGATCGCTATTTGATAATTTCGTCGAGATTGTTGCCCTTTTTAACTTTCCGGTTAATTCCAAAGATGTCGTTTCGTCCTGGCTCACATCTGCATTTTTTGAAGTGATTAGAGCAAAGGCCTGGCTCTTCACTACTACGCGATCTTCGGATACCGGGTTTTGTGTTGTTACAACACCCGTATTATGTTGAAACGAAGAAGCGGAAACTTTCCCCATTTCCTTTTGAACATCCGACTTAGCGATAATTGCTACTTGTTGCTGATTTACAATTTCCTCCGACATAAATACAGCATTCGTATCAACAAGGCCCTGTGTTTGGCCTGTCGTTTCTTGTTGTTCAACCATTTGTGGAACAAGCGTTTTGCGGGGTTGATTAAGTAACCAGCCTGCCATAAATGCAATCACCACCACAGCGGCAGCCGAAATCCAGCCAATGTAAACCATGCGCTTTTTCTTACGCCTGGCTTCCATTTGTTCGCTAATGGCTTTCCACAGATATGCCGGAGGCTCCACCGAATAGCTTTCGAACTTCTCGCGGATCGCTTTGTCGCTATTTAATTTATCGCTCATCAGGCTGTGTTGTTATTCTTTTTTGCTTCACCATAAAGCTTTTTCACCTTATTTTTCAATATATCTCTCGAACGTGCGAGGTTCGATTTCGAAGTTCCAACCGAAATGTTCATCTCGCGGCTGATTTCGTCATGACTCATTCCCTCCATTACAAACAGGTTAAACACCATTTTGTAACGCGGCGGCAGTTCCTGGATTACAAGCAAGAGTTCCTGCGCCGATATTTCAGCTAAAATATCATCCGATAATTTCGAATCGTGATGTCGTGCCAAATCTTCAACCGGATACATCATTTGCTCCTTTCTGAATTTCTCGAGCGAAACATTTACCATTATCCGCCTCATCCAACCTTCAAAAGAACCTTCGTGCCTGAAACTTTTGATATTCAAAAATATCTTAATAAATCCTTCCTGTAAGTTATCCTCTGCTTCGGTACGATCCTTGGCATAACGCAGGCACACTCCAAACATCCTGGGTGCAAATGTCCGGTAGAGTATTTCCTGCGCCTTGATATTTCCCGAGGCACATTCGTTTATTATTTGTTTCAGGTCTTCCAAAATTCAAAGCAAATGTGCCACAAAAGTAAGGAATAATGCCGTTTACTTTACCGGAACCTTCCACCATTTGCCTTATTGCTGCACGGTTATTTTCTAAAATCATGAATAAGACGAAGGTGTTGACAGAAAGGTTGCGTGGCGGAGATAATTTTTAACACATTCTGATTTTCGGTTTTATACCGTAGCTTTCTAACTTACAAATAACTTTTAAAAAGTAGTTACGCAACCTTTTACCTGGCAAAAGCATCTATTAAACAAATTAATCGCTAAAATTTAAAAACAAACAATAATGAAAACAATGAAATTAACATCCTTTATTCTGAGTGTCGTATTACTGATTGGTTTTGCCTCGTGCAATGAGCTTAGCACCCAACCCAACGAGGACAAGAAAATTGATCTCGACAGCAAATCGGCTCAACTGGTTGAAGCCAATAATGCCTTTGGTCTCGAATTATTTCAGAAAATAAGACAAAACAGCACCGAAGACAACATCATGGTTTCGCCCTTGAGTGTTTCACTGGCGCTGGGGATGGCGTATAACGGAGCAGATGGCGATACTAAAACAGAAATGGAGGAAGCCATGAAACTTAATGGCCTCACTTCTGAGCAGGTCAATATATCGTATAAAATGCTGGTGGCTGCACTTCAATCGCTCGACGAAGATGTCGTGTTTGAAATTGCCAACGCCATTTTCTATAAAAACGGGTTCACTATAAAACAAAATTTTCTCGATTTGAATAATACTTATTACGATGCCGAAGTGGACGATCTTGATTTTTCGGGCCCTGCTGCGCTGGAAACAATAAACGGCTGGGTAGCCGATAAAACACACAATAAAATAACGAAGATCCTTAATGAACTAACACCAAATGACCGAATGGCGCTGCTCAACGCGATTTATTTTTATGGAACCTGGACGACGCGTTTCGACGAGGACGGGACAAAAATGAGGACTTTTACAAAAAAAGACGGGACAGAAATGGAAGTTCCGATGATGAATAAGGAGGACAAATTACTGTATGCCAGTAACAAATTGTTCAGCGCCGTCCAGCTTCCTTATGGGAACGGACAATACAACATGGCTGTAATGCTCCCGGGCCAAGGTCAAACTTCAGAAGATATTATTGGCGAACTAAATGCCGGTAACTGGGAAAACTGGGCGCCAGGCTTTCAGGAACAGGATCATGTGGTAGTTACCATGCCACGTTTTAAGTTTGGTTATGAAACCGGGTTAAAAAAAGTATTGAAGGATATGGGAATGGTAAAAGCTTTTAGCGATAGTGAAGCCGATTTCTCAGAAATTTCAGATGAATATCTTTTTATCAGTTCGGCGATTCACAAGACGTATATCGATGTAAACGAAACAGGAACCGAGGCCGCTGCGGTAACGGCACTTGTATTCACAACAACCAGTGTCGGCCCCGAAGGCCCTCAAAAAATCTACTTTACGGTTGATCGTCCGTTTGTTTTTGCGATTACCGAAAAAGATACCCACGCCATTTTGTTTATCGGCGAGGTACAAAATCCCGAATATGAAGACTAAAAACCGAAATTGCACGTTATAAGGGAAAGTCAGAAAGCCATGAAACAAGTAATCCTTATATTATCCTTGTTTTTGTTTATCGTTTCGTGCAACGACGAAACTATCAACAGTACAACACTTAGCGATACCGGCGTTGTACTTGATTATGCCGGCACCGGAGATTGTCGCATTGTGATTGAACTCGATAACGGGTTAAGAATACAGCCGATGTACTACCCTGATAGTTTTGTTTTTGCCCAGGGCCAACGCGTGTTGGTAGATTTCACCGAATTGAAAAGCGTAAACAATGGCTGTGACGAAGGAGTGCCTTGCGAAATTTCGTACATCGAAGAATTATCGTGCGCTTCGTATGTCGATCTGTACTTCGAAAACTATGACAGTCTTGCCCGCGATCCGGTTTATTTACACGAAGCTTATCTTGATGGCGATTGTCTGTATTTTAAAGTATCCTATAGTGGAGGATGCCGCGAACATACCATCGACCTGGCCAGAATGAACCCATGGACACCCGGAAACGAAACCATAGCTTCTTTCGAGATCAGACACAATGCCAACGACGATTTATGCAAAGCCTGGTTTACCCGCGAATTTCGCTACGATCTTTCTGATTTAAAAGAAGAAGGCATCAAACAATTTGTGTTGACTGCCAAATTGGTTAACGACGAAGTGTTTACAAAAATATTTGATCTGAATTAGGATTGGTATTCCTAATTTTACTGCACAGTTAGTTCTATAAAAGGCTGTTTATTTTAAAACAGCCTTTTTATTTGCATAACAATGAGCAATTAATTGTTGCTATTCAGAGATAAATTTTCATTACGTACCTTTTTGTCTTATATTGTGTATGTTAATAATAATTAGAAGATTAAAGATGCCACCACAGTTGATTTTGATACCACTATGTCGGTCTATATTCCGGTAAATGTGGAAGCGCCAACTCCTTCGTTAAAAAAATCGGCCACATTGAATTACTCTTTTTCTGAATCGCATACCGGGTCGTTGCAAGATAATCCTGATGTCAGCGAATATTTAAATCTTTTGAAATCAGTCGACATCAACGAACTTGAAATTGTTTTTAGCGGACTCCAGGATACGCAGACCATCGAAACCATTGATATTTCGGTTGAAGGAGTTGGGACCATTGCTGCCATTACCAATGTAACCACTTCGAATTTGGTGCACAGTCCCGAAATCAGCGATGCTTTGTTAAGCCAGGTTGCTGCAAAATTGTATTCAACCAAACAAATAACGATAACAGTTTCCGGATCAACCAACGAGGCGCCTATGACATTTAATGTTAAAACCAATATTGGCGCGCATTTCACAGCCAGCCCGCTATAATTTACGAAATGTATTAAATACAAAAGCTGTTTCTATTATTTTGGGAGCAGCTTTTGTATTTTTACAGAAAGCCTTACAAATGGCAATAAAGGATATATTACTACTGGGCAACCCAGAACTGTATAAAACTTCAATACCTGTTGAGGAAAGCGAACTGGAAGCGTTAATGCCTCAAATTGAACGCATGTGGGACAGCATCCTCGACATTCAAAAAACATATGGTTTTGGGCGTGCTATTGCTGCTCCTCAGATTGGTATCAGGAAACGCATAATTGCGCTGTTCATTAAGCAGCCCGAGGCAATGATAAATCCAAAGATATTGGAGAAGAGCGCTGAAATGTTTGAATTGTGGGACGATTGTATGAGTTTCCCAAATTTACTGGTAAAAGTCCGTCGGCATCGAAACATCAGGATTTCATACTTCGATTTAAACTGGCAATTGCACGAGGTCTTTCTCGAAAACGAAATGTCGGAACTGATACAACACGAATACGATCACCTGGATGGAATACTGGCTACGCAAAGGGCAATCGATAGCCAATCGTTTCGCTGGAAGGTATAAAAAAGGGTGCAGAAAATTCCACACCCTTATGAACGTATATTGCTATTGGTTTAAAAAATGCTAAAGGTAAGCCCGGCAGCTAAATTCAGAGTGGTTTTACCATAGTTATTCTGATAACTTGTTATAGCAGCCCCACTCTCGTCAGGATATCCGGGATATTCAAAGGTTATCTTATCATCCTCATAATTCGTGTTCGAGACTCCTAAATCCAGGGTAAGCTTATCGGTAATCTTCCACATAATTCCACCGCCTAAAGTATAGGACGAGTTACTATAACTTAAATCATTCTGATAGCTGGCTGTAACCCCGGTTTTTGAGCGAAGGGCGCCTGCACTGAATGCAAAATTATCCGAAACATTAAACTGAAGTCCCAACGCCAATTCATAATAATTATTATCAATATCACGATGTTGTATTTTTTCAGGATCTACACTTCCCCAAACAGCAACATCGTTTACATTATTTCCATAATCAACACCTTTATCAAAATATAAATTGTAAGAAAGCTGAGCTTCGAGCCAGTCTAACCCTGAATAGCCAATACCAGCCGCAAATATGGCAGGAATATCGCTGTTAACTTTGCTTCCCCAAAGATCGTAATTGTTATCTGCATTTGGTTTATTATCCAATGTCAGGAAGGTCTTCATTTCATATTTTAAGGCAAAATTCCAGTCATCATTTGGAGAATAGTTGATCCCGACAATCGGAATAAAACCATTTCCGGTTTGTTCGGTATCCACCCTTTTATCGCCCATCATAGCAGCTGAACCGGCAAGTTGAGCTGCCTGGCTTTGAAACCCTGGCTGGGCCGCTACGTAAGCACCATTTATCTGATTTAAGGTCATTGCATCAATGGTTCCCTGTGGCAGCCCCATCAGTTGTAAGCCCGTTTCAATACCCGTTTTCATAGCTGCGTTGATCTGTCCGGCTCCTTCCAATTGTGCCAAAGTATAACTGCCTGCCGTAGCCAGGTAAGGACTTAAGGTTGTTGGCATATCTGCAAGCGCTTGCATATCCGCTGAAACCCCTGTTAAGAATCCAACTGCAGGAACCATATTTCCGCCAACCTGTAATTGGATGTTTTTGATATATCCTTCGTAAACGTTTTTGGCAGGAATCCATCTTACGCCACCATAAACTGAAACCTTATCATTTATTGCATAAGTAGCACCTAACTGGATGCCCCAGTAAACCGAATTTCCTTTAAAATACAGATCGACATCATAATCCATTACGCCAAGCGCTGACAGCAATGTTTTTGTTTGCGATATCGGAATTTCAAAAGCAGACAAACCCGTTTTAAATTCAGAGGTTCCACCACCGGCAACAGGTGCAACTACGATCGAGAACGCCCATTTGTCCTTTTTATAAACGCCATAAAAATCAGGAAAAACAGGGATAAAAGTTGTACCCTCGTAATCCTGAGAGTTTAGTAATGGAAAACTTGATTCGATGTTACGGTCTTGCAAAATAGTTTGAGTGGAGAAAGAAAAATGCCAGCCATTTTCCAATTTTACCAAACCTGCCGGATTATAAAAAACAGCGTCAACATCTAATGATGCATTTCGGGACATCATTCGGATATACTGGGCGCTTTGGTTGTAGTTGGTTAAAATACCACCTGCAAAAGCAAGCTGAAGCAGCATAATAAATGCTACTGACAATACAGTTTTTTTCATTACAATTGATTTAGTTTTTTTTGAAATTTACCCTCATGTATTTACTATAAAAAATGGGAAATTTTCGATTCCTGTAGCTGATTATGAGGAGCAAATATAAAACTAATTATAATATGACAAAACATTCCATCCTGATTAACAGTTAATTGCGAACCTTTTGAACAAATGCGTACAATATTCAAAAATAACGCTAAAAAACCCGAAGCGGGAACCTCGGGTTTAAATATTTGAATATGTATATCTTAGATATGTATAACTTCGTCGTAGGCTGCAGCAGCAGCTTCCATCACCGCCTCGCTCATGGTTGGGTGCGGGTGTATGGTTTTCATCAATTCGTGACCGGTAATCTCCAGTTTTTTGGCGACCACCAGTTCAGCGATCATTTCAGTAACGTTTCCGCCAATCATATGTGCACCGAGTAACTCGCCGTATTTAGCATCGAAAATCAGTTTAACAAAACCGTCCTTTTGTCCGGCTGCACTTGCTTTACCACTGGCCGAGTATGGAAATTTACCCACTTTTATTTCGTAGCCGGCTTCCTTCGCCTTTGCTTCGGTAAGTCCAACCGACGAAACTTCAGGGCTGGTATAAGTACAACCCGGGATATTACCGTAATCAACCGGTGCCGGATTTAATCCTGCTATTTTTTCAATACATACAATACCTTCGGCTGACGCTACATGCGCAAGTGCCGGGCCGGCAACAATGTCGCCAATCGCATAAACGCCTTCCACATTGGTTCTATAGAACTCATCTACTTTTACACGTCCATTTTCGGTTACAACACCCATAACTTCCAAACCAATTCCTTCTGTATTCGGGGCAATACCAACTGCTGAAAGAACAATGTCGGCTTCCACAACTTCCTGTCCTTTTTTGGTTTTGATGGTTACTTTACATTTATCGCCAGAAGTATCTACACTTTCAACTGAAGAACCTACCATCACAGTCATCTTCGATTTTTTGAAATTGCGTTCGAGTTGTTTTGCCACTTCTTCGTCTTCGTTGGGTACCAGCGTTGGCATAAATTCTACCAAAGTAACCTTTGTGCCAATAGTGTGATAGAAATAAGCAAACTCGCTGCCTATCGCTCCCGAACCAACAACCACCATACTTTCGGGCTGTTTGTCAAGCGATAATGCCTTACGGTATCCAATAATTTTCTGGCCATCCTGTGGCAGGTTTGGCAGTTCGCGTGAACGGGCCCCGGTTGCCAGAATGATGTGTTTTGCTGAATAAGAGGTTTTCTTACCGGCTTCATCAGTTACTTCCACTGTATTTGTGCCCGAGAGTTTACCAAAACCAAAAATCGATTCCACTTTATTCTTTTTAAACAGGAATTGGATTCCCTTGCTCATGCCATCAGCAACATCACGGCTGCGTTTTACCATGGCAGCGAAATCGGGTTTTACTTCGCCTGAAACAGACACTCCATAATCGGCAGCGTGGACTGCATATTCGAATGCCTGGGCACTTTTCAACAGCGATTTTGTTGGAATACAACCCCAGTTGAGACAGATTCCTCCAAGGTTTTCTTTTTCAACTACTGCAACTTTTAATCCCAGTTGGGCGGCACGGATGGCTGTTACATAACCACCGGGGCCACTACCAATAACTATAACATCGTAATTCATCTTTATTATTTTGATTTTTTGATCACTTTTTTGGTTAATAATAACAGCTCTCTTCACGAAAGGTTTTGCAAAGTTAAAGCTTTTACAAGAAATCATTGTCCTGTACAATCAGGTACTTACCTGATCCTTGAATACAAGTTAAACAGTTCGCCGGCTGCCACAAACGAACTGATGGAGTCTTGCTTCACCAGTTCTTCCATTTGCTGAAGTTTTCCCTTTATTTCCATGTTATCGTAAAAGCTCTTTCTCAGCTGTTCCTCAATGGTTTCGTGCATCCAGTAAATGGCCTGTCTTTTTCGGTTCGAATTAAAGTAACCATTATTACTTGTTTCTGCACAATATTTTTCTATTTGTAGCCAAATAGGTTCTATTCCGGTTTTATTATATGCTGAACAGGTAAGCACACCTGGATCCCAGCCTGAGTCTTTTTTCGGAAATAAATGAATGGCATTTTTATATTGAACACGTGCCATCTCTGCCCTGTCGATGTTGTTTCCGTCAGCCTTGTTAATGGCGATCAAATCGGCCATTTCCATGATTCCGCGTTTTATTCCCTGGAGTTCGTCGCCGGCGCCTGCCAGCATTAGCAAAAGAAAGAAATCGGTCATCGAATGAACAGCGGTCTCGCTTTGCCCTACTCCCACTGTTTCGATAAAAACATGATCGAACCCTGCAGCTTCGCAAAGAATAATTGTTTCGCGTGTTTTACGTGCCACGCCTCCCAGCGAACCTGCCGAAGGACTTGGGCGGATGTAAGCATTTTTATCTCCGGCCAATTCTTCCATACGGGTTTTATCCCCAAGAATACTCCCCTTCGATCGTTCGCTACTCGGATCAATTGCAAGCACCGCGAGTTTTCCACCTTTTGTTGTGATGTAACTTCCCATCGCCTCGATAAAGGTACTTTTTCCTACACCCGGCACCCCGGTAATACCCACCCGAATAGATTTTCCGCTGTGTGGCAAACAAAGTTTTATAATTTCCTGTGCCACTTGCTGGTGTTCCTTTTTCGAACTTTCAACAAGGGTTACCGCTTTACTCAGAAGAGGAATGTCGCCCCGTAAAATTCCTTCAACATAAATTTCGGGGGCGAGCACTTCTCGGCGCTTCATTAAAAAGCGCTTCACCGACTCGTCGTTCACAACTTCCGGTTGCTCCACACCGGCATTTACGTTTAAGCTTTTAAATTCAGGATCATTCTCGATATGATGCTTTGTTTCTTTTTTGTTCATCAGGATATTTTATGAACCCAAAAATACGACAAATAAAAAATACACTTTGGTTATGCACAAAAAAAGAAGGCGCCACCGGTTACCCGGTAACACCTTCCTGTATTATTTTGACATTAAATCCTCTTAACTTTCGGGAGTCACCACGTTGCTTGAAATACGCAGGGTAGCAGTTGGATTCTTTGGATCGTTTGTGATCACAGTGATTGATTTACTCTGACGGCCTCTTTTACCCCTTGAATCGAAAGTAACGTTGATCGGCGCAGTTTCGCCCGGAGCAATTACGTTTTTCGATGGGGCAACAGCAGTACATCCGCAAGAAGAACGAACCCGGCGAATTACCAAATCAGTTTTACCAGCGTTGGTAAGCTGGAAAGTATGCGATTTTTTCTCGCCTTGTTTCATATCCCCAAAATCGAAAGTAGTGGGTTCAAAAGAAGCAACCGGCGCAGCTGCCAATTGTTCAGGAGTCAGGTTCGAGAAATCTTCTTCGACAGTAGCGCTAACCCCAATCGAGTTTTTATAGTCGTTGCTCCCGTCAAGCGAAAGATAAATACGGTGTGATGCAAAACCATAGCTCTCGGCTTCTTTGGTAGTGTAAGTAACAATCAGTTTCCCACTTCCATGTGCAGGAATGGTTGAAGGCTCAACTTTGGCAGTAAGATGTTTTGGAACGGTGCGGAAACCAACTTCAACCGGTTTGTCGGTATCGTTAATCAGTTCCAGCTCTTTTGTATCAACCTGTCCCATGGTAAGTTTGGCAAACGAAATGTAGTTCGATTTGGCACGTAGTGGACCAATGGTCCTAGGATATTGTTCGGCAAGCGTTTTTTCGCGTTGGTCAACCTGACCGGTAATCCGCAAAACCACAGTTGGATTTTCGGCATTCGACGTAATGGTAACTGATTTGTTGAAAGAACCCGGACGATTTTTGGGATTGTAACTTACTTCGATTGAACCTTTGGCGCCGGGAGCAACGGGTTCGCGGGTCCATTTCGGAGTTGTGCATCCGCAAGAAGCACGAACATTAGAAAGAACAAGTGGCTCAGTGCCTGAGTTTGTAAATGTGAATGTGGTTGTCTGAACCCCGTCGGCTTCTTTAAAAGCTCCGAAATCGTGAACCATTTCGTCAAAAACAATTTTGGCTTGACCCTGTCCCATTGTAGCGTTAACTGCTAAAACGAGGGCAAGAACCATGAATAATTGTAGAATTCGTTTCATAATAAATATTTTAAATTTGTAGGCATTATCTATTTAAACGAAACAAATGTATACATGCAAGGCGAGAATACGTGTTAATCAACCTCAATATTTTGTTAATGAGTTGTTAAGGGGTTGAACCTGGGTGAAAAATAGGTAGTTTCGTATTGTCCGCTGTGTCGTTAATCATGAAAAGTAAAGCGCTGAAATATATCATTCTGTTGGCAACGATCTCGATTATCGGAGTTTTCCTGATTCAGTTTGCCTTTATCCGCTATTCGTACCGGTTATCTGAGAACCAGTTTACTGAAAGCGCCAGTGTGGCTTTAAAAGAAGTAGCCTGGCAAATTATGCTGGCCACCGGGACTACGGCAAATTTTGATAACATTACCCCTGTCGAGATTATTGCGGAGAACAGTTACCTGGTTAACGTTGGCGTTGCTATTGATGAAGACTTACTGAGAAACAACCTCATTGAACAGCTAAAAAAACACGATATTTATTACAGTTTCGAATACGCGATCTTTAATCCGCAAGAAGAACAAATGGAACAGGGAACACTTATTACTTCCAGCGATGAAGAAAAACCGTCCGCCTTTAATTTTCCTGTCAACGAAGCGTATGCCAATTATTTTGCCGTTCATTTTCCCGATCAGTCGGCCTATTTTAATTCCAAACTTTCGATGTGGTATTTCCTTACCGGTTTGTTGGTTTTGGTGCTTTTCTTTTTTGGCTACACACTTTCGGTAATTATTCGCCAGCGGCAGCTTTCCGAAGTTCAGAAAAACTTCATCAATAACCTGACCCACGAATTAAAAACCCCGATCTCTTCTATTGCGCTGTCAGCAAAAATAATCAACGACGAAAAAATCCTGAAGAATCCAAAACGATTATTTGAATACGCTCAAATTATCCAGGATCAGAATTCACGGCTATCAAAAAATGTGGAGAAAGTGCTGAACCTTGCATCACTCGAAAAAAACAGGATTTTCCTGAAGAAAGAAAAGATCGACCTGTATGAGTTCCTTACCGAAACCTGTAACAGTTTTAAACATAGCGGCAACGGGCAAAAAGCGACTCTTGAAATCGACTTTCAGAACCTGACCCCACAAATCGACGCTGACAAATTTCATTTTTCGAACCTGCTCATCAATATTCTGGAAAATGCCGTAAAATATTGCGAGCAAAAACCTCATATCCAAATCAAATTAACGAAACATAAAAATACCCTGCACCTGAGCCTTAACGATAACGGAATTGGGATCCCGCGCGAGTACCGTAAAAAAATATTCAAGAAATTCTACCGTGTACCTACCGGAAATGTCCACAATGTAAAAGGGTTTGGACTCGGCCTCGATTACGTTTACAAAATTGTAAAAGCACACAACTGGAAAATAAAGGTGATGGATAATCCCCCGGGAGGAAGTATTTTTACACTTTACATACCTGAATAATGAAAGATTTTACGCATAAAATTCTGTTGGTTGAAGACGACGATGCACTCCGTTTTATTGTGAAAGACAACCTCGAAGAAAATAATTATGAAGTGGCTGCCGCCGAAGATGGCGAAGTAGCGCTCCGTCTTTTTAGCAAATCGAGTTTCGATCTGATAATTTTAGACGTAATGCTCCCTAAAATTGACGGATTCCATGTGGCTGAAAAGATCAGAAGATCAAACAACCAGGTGCCGATCATTTTTCTGACAGCCCGCAGCATGACTGAAGATAAAATAAAAGGATTAACCATTGGCGGCGACGATTACATACCGAAACCGTTCAGTATGGAAGAACTCCTGCTAAAGATTAAAATTTTTCTCCGACGAAGCCAGGCGCAACCTGCCGAACAAGTTGAACGAGGGAGCATGCATATTGGACGATTCATTTTTCATCCTGAAGAATTATCACTTAGTTTCGATGGAAACCAGCGAAGTCTGACTTTGAAAGAAGCAGAACTGTTGCGTTTTTTTGCTGAACATCCGAATCGTGTGCTTAGTCGCAATGAAATCCTTGAAAAAGTTTGGGGCTCCAACGATTATTTTCTTGGGCGCAGCCTTGATGTTTTTATTTCGCGCCTGCGAAAATACTTAAAAGACGACAGCGGAATAAAGATTACAAACCTACATGGTGTTGGATTTCGGTTTTCAGTAAGATCAGAAGGAAAATAAATATTAAACGAATGAAGATGACGGCAACACAACTAATCATACTTATCCTGATCGGACTGATCTCGGGGTTGCTTTCGGGTGTTTTTGGAATTGGGGGAGCCATTATTGTTATTCCGGCCCTGGTATTTATTATCGGTTTGTCGCAACACGAAGCCCAGGGGACCAGCCTTGCTTTTATGTTGCCCCCTGTGGGAATCCTGGCTGCCTGGAACTATTACAAGGAAGGCTTTGTAAACTGGAAAATTGCACTGGTACTCTCGCTCACCTTTGTGGTGGGGGCTTACCTGGGCTCGCATTTCTCCATAAATATTTCCGATCGCACCCTACGTCGCTTATTTGGAGTACTAATGATATTGATGGCTATTAAAATGATCTTTTCGAAATAGGTAAATATTTGAAAAACAGAAATTAAAGCCGTGCTGCAATTTTCAACGAAAAAAGCAAACAAGTTTTGGAAGAAATAAAAAAAAGACTATTTTTGCAGTCCGAAATTTTGAAAAGTAATAAGTAAAATCATAGAGAAATGAAACGTACATTTCAGCCATCTAACAGAAAAAGAAAAAACAAGCACGGGTTCAGAGAAAGAATGTCGACTGCAAACGGTCGTAAAGTATTAAAAGCCCGCAGGGCAAAAGGCCGGAAAAAACTGACTGTTTCGGACGAACCTATACATAAAAGATAATTTTATCTTATAAATAGTCTGCGGGAAGGTAAAGAAATCTATTTCTTTACCTTTTCGTGTTTAAAGATATTTGCAATCGATATGAATTCAGAGCTTTTATTGATCAACCCGCTGCATATTTCGGATGAATTGAAAGCAATCTCATCCAAAGTTTTAAGCCGCCAACGTATAAGTTCCGGGGATGCGCTCCATCTTTATCAGTCGAACAACCTGGCATTGTTGGGTGTGTTGGCAACGCACGCGAAACAACATTTGAGTGGAAACTACGTGTACTTTAACCGAAACTTTCATATCGAGCCTACCAACATTTGCATCAACCACTGTAAATTCTGCTCGTATCGTCGCCGTAAAGGACAGAACGGGGCATGGGAATGCAGCATCGAAGAAATGGTGGAGGACGTAAAAAAGTTTACAGCCAAAGGAGCAACCGAAGTTCATATTGTGGGTGGCGTTCACCCCGACCGCGACATTAATTTTTACACCGATCTGATTACTTCAATACGAAAAGCAGGACCAAAATTAAACATCAAAGCCTTTACAGCAGTCGAGATCGACCAAATGTGCGAAAAGGGAAACATCAGTATTGAAGAAGGATTAAAGCGGTTGAAAGACGCAGGACTGGAATCGATGCCGGGCGGTGGCGCCGAAATTTTTGACGAAGAACTGCGGGCTAAAATCTGCCCCGACAAAACCGGGTCAAACGAATGGCTCCGTATCCATGCCGTAGCACACAAAATGGGCATTCCAACCAATTCAACCATGTTATATGGCCTTCTCGAAAACTACGAACAGCGTGTTGATCATTTAAACCGGCTTCGTGAACTGCAAGATCAAACCGGGGGATTTAACGCCTTTATCCCTTTAAAATTCAGAAGAGAAAACAATGAATATTCAAAGGTGAAGGAATCGACCTTGATCGAAGACCTGAAAAACTATGCGGTGTCGAGAATCTTTCTTGACAATATACCTCACCTGAAAGCTTACTGGCCGATGATTGGGAAGCAGGCTGCCCAACTTTCGCTCAATTTTGGGGTCGACGATTTGGATGGGACCATCGACGACACTACCAAAATATATTCGATGGCAGGCGGCGACGATAAACCTACCGCATCGAGAGAAGAACTGGTGGCCTTGATTAAGGAACTGAACCTGGTACCAGCCGAACGCGACACCTTGTACAATATTCTGCAAATTTGGTAGAGGTTTCATCTTCATTCGCTTTCAACATACTTTTTTTGGCTTATTTTTGTTTCCTACTATAAGATCGATATCCAAGGTAATGAGTTTAAAAAAATTCCTGACAAGTCGTGTATTCTTCATCAATCTGGCTATAGCCATTATATTGATCATTCTGTTGCTGGTAGTCACGTTGAGCGGCCTGAAAAGTTATACCCACCACGGTATTTCCTATTCGGTTCCTGCATTCTCGGGAATGACCATGGAACAAGCCAACGAAACGGCAAAATCAGAAAATCTGAAATTACAGATCCTGGATTCGGTTTATAACAAATTTTCTGAACCGGGAACCATTGTCGATCAGGAGCCCAAACCAGGCAAAAAAGTAAAAGAAGGTCGACTGATTTATCTGACTTTAAACGCACTGGAACCCGAAAAAGTTCAACTTCCAAAACTTACCGATATCTCTTTTCGGCAAGCCCAGGTGTTATTGGATAATTGTGGATTAACGATCGATAGCATCAGCTACGAGCCATCGGAATACAACGACCTGGTATTAAGCGTAAAACAGGATGAAACAGATGTTCGGGAAGGCGATTTCGTGATCAAAGGCAGTTCGGTGGCATTGGTAGTTGGGCAAAGCAAAGGCAACATGGAAAATTCGCTTCCTGATTTACACGGATTATTTATGGAAGATGCCCGACAGGCACTTACTGAATCGCGCCTGAACGTGGGCGTGATTATTTACGACCGATCGATTATTACAAAAGACGATACACTGAATGCACGCGTTTGGAAACAAATGCCCGACAGCAAAATGACAAGCAAAGTCTACCTGGGTTCTTCTGTGGACCTGTGGTTAAGCGTCGATCCAGAACGATTCAACACACCAGGAATACCTGAACAATAGCAATGACTGATTATTTAGAAGAC
Organism: Draconibacterium sp.; assembly: GCA_011620585.1. Lineage (GTDB taxonomy): Bacteria > Bacteroidota > Bacteroidia > Bacteroidales > Prolixibacteraceae > Draconibacterium. The sequence goes on along the minus strand of WOYV01000070.1, from coordinate 42,254 downwards.
ATAGAAGAGAACGAAGACCAGGAAGATGGAGCTTTGTACGAACATTACCGGGTAAGTGTCGATGCCGGACAAACACCGATGCGGATCGACAAGTTTCTTTCGAACCGGATGGAAAACGCCTCGCGAAGCCGTATTCAGACAGCAGCCGATGCAGGAAGTATTTTAGTGAACGGTTCCCCCGTAAAATCGAATTACAAGGTAAAACCCAACGACGATATTCAGTTTGTGATGGATTATCCCCGCCGCGAACTCAGGATCATTCCCGAAGACATTCCGCTCGACATTGTTTACGAAGACGACCACCTGGTGGTGATCAACAAACCTCCGGGTTTGGTGGTGCATCCCGGACACGGAAATTATTCGGGGACACTGGTAAACGCACTGGCTTATTATTTTAAAGATCTTCCGCTTTTTAACAGCGAGGATCCCCGCCCCGGGCTCGTTCACCGTATCGACAAAGATACCTCGGGTTTGCTGGTAGTGGCCAAAACCGAACAGGCAAAAAATAAACTGGCGCTCCAGTTTTTCGAAAAAACTTCGGAACGTTTATACCAGGCGCTGGTTTGGGGGATTCCAAAAGAAGATGAAGGCACCATCACCGGAAACATTGGCAGAAGCATCCACAACCGCCAGGTTTTCACCGTATTTCCCGAAGGCGATTTCGGGAAACATGCCGTGACCCATTACAAGGTTTTGAAACACATTGGCTATGTTTCGCTGGTGGAATGCAAGCTCGAAACCGGTCGTACACACCAGATCAGGGTGCACATGAAATACATCAACCATCCTCTTTTTAACGACTCGAATTACGGGGGCGACCATATCCTTCGCGGAACCACTTTTACCAAGTACAAGCAGTTTGTTCATAATTGTTTTAAAATATTACCTCGCCAGGCGCTGCATGCCAAAACACTGGGCTTTATACACCCGGCAACCGGCAAAAAAATGCAGTTCAACTCCGAACTTCCGGCCGACATGAGTGAAGCAATCGAAAAATGGGAAAATTATATTGCCAACAGAAATGACTAAAATGCCAAACAAACCAAATATTGCCGTGGTAGCAGGCGGCGACTCTTCAGAATTTATTGTTTCGCAAAAAAGCGGCGCCAACGTTTTTAAAGCTGTCGATACGACGAAGTTCACCCCGTGGCTGGTGGAAATGCAAAACCAGCGCTGGGAAGTTTTTCGAGATGGGGAAAAATTGGCCGACATCGACAAGTCGGATTTCAGTTTCGAACTCAACGGTGAGAAAATCCATTTCGATTTTGCTTACATTACCATCCACGGCACACCCGGTGAAGATGGCATTTTACAAGCCTATTTCGATCTGATTGGGCTACCCTACTCTACCTGTAGTGTACACTCATCGTCGCTCACTTTTAACAAATGGTTCTGCAACAACTACCTGCGAAGTTTTGGAGTAAAAATGGCAGGATCGGTAAAATTAAACAAAGGCGCCACAATCGATGCAGGAGCTATCGTTCAAAAACTTGGCTTACCTGTATTTGTAAAACCCAATGCAGGAGGTTCGAGCTTTGGCGTTTCGAAAGTAAAAAGTATCGACCAGTTGGAGGATGCCATCCTCAAATCGTGGATGGAAAGTGATGAAGCGCTGATCGAATCGTTCGTCGATGGCAAGGAATTTACCTGCGGTGCGGTAAAACTGAATGGCGAGCTTACCGTATTCCCGGTTACCGAAGTCCTTCCTAAAAATGAATTTTTCGATTACGAAGCCAAATATACACCGGGTGCTGCCGAGGAAATTACACCAGCCCGCTTACCCAGGCATCTTTTTGAAACCTGCCAGCAGCTAACTTCTGAAATTTACGAGCTTTGCGAATGTTCGGGCATTGTTCGTGTCGACTTCATTTTAAAAAATGAAACTTTCTACTTCCTCGAAGTAAACACTACACCCGGAATGACAGAGACCAGTTTTATCCCTCAGCAAATCAACGCAATGGGCGCTACTCTACAGGAATTTATCACGCGGATTATCGAAGATAAAATCGGGTAAACCGAATTAATAACAGTTGCTGTGAATAACAGGTTAATATTCTTTCATAAGAGAAAGGTAAATGACTTGTTGCAGGCGTTAGAACTTTCTATTTTTGAGGCTCAGTTTTGAAGCTTAACCAACTATCAATATCAAAAAAATGGCAGAACGAAAAAGAAGCAATCAGAATTCCACCATCGACGAAATAAATGCACAGTACGGAAAACTTCCGCCACAAGCTATCGAGGTGGAAGAAGCTGTTCTTGGCGCCCTGATGCTGGAACGTGATGCCTACGTTACTGTGGCCGATATTATCCAGGCCAACAGTTTTTACAAAGAAGAACACCGGAAAATTTTTGAAGCCATCCAGTCGCTTTCGGGCAAGGAAAAACCTGTCGACCTTTTGATGGTGACCCAGGAATTAAAAGACCGGAACCAATTAGATGAAGTGGGGGGGCCGGGTTACATTACGCAACTCACCCGACGCGTGGCTTCTGCTGCTCACATCGAATTCCACTCTCGTATAATCGCCCAAAAATATATCCAGCGCGAACTGATCCGCGTTTCGTCCGAGATTCAAACAAAAGCTTACGACGATGCCATGGATGTGGACGACCTGATCGATTTCTCGGAGTCGGAACTTTTCAAGGTTTCGGAAGGGAATATCAAAAAAGAAACACTTCCGATTAAACCTGTATTAAATGAGGCAATCATCCAAATCGAGAAAGCACGGAACAAACCCGACGGGTTAAGCGGCGTGCCGTCAGGGTTCTCAGCTCTCGACCGAATAACTTCAGGGTGGCAGAAAACCGACCTTATTATTATTGCTGCGCGGCCGGCAATGGGGAAAACAGCCTTTGTACTTTCAATGGCCAGGAACATGGCCGTCGACCACAAACAGGGAGTTGCCATTTTCTCGCTCGAGATGTCGTCGATACAGTTGGTAAATCGTTTGATTGCTGCCGAAACCGAACTCGGCGCCGAAAAAATAAAAACCGGGAAACTTGAAGATTACGAATGGGCTCAGCTCAATCAGCGAATAAAAGCGCTCGATGAATCGCCAATCTTTATTGACGATACCCCGGCCTTATCAGTTTTTGAATTCCGTGCCAAGTGCCGTCGTTTAAAAATGCAACACGATATCAATATTATCATTGTCGATTATTTGCAGTTGATGACAGCCGGTTCCGACAACCGGTTTAGCCGGGAGCAGGAAGTAAGCTCCATTTCGCGTTCGTTAAAAGCCATTGCCAAGGAATTGAATGTTCCGATAATTGCGCTGTCGCAGCTTAACCGTTCGGTTGAATCGCGCGAAGGCCGCCGGCCACAACTGTCTGACCTTCGTGAATCGGGTGCGATCGAGCAGGATGCCGATATTGTTACTTTTATTCACCGACCTGAATATTTCGGACTTACCGAAGATGAATCGGGGAACTCGCTACTCGGAGTTGCAGAAATTATTATTGCCAAACACCGTAACGGCGCCACAGCCGATGTTCACCTGCGTTTCCGTAAAGAACTCGCCAAATTTACCGATATGGATCCGCAGTTTAGCAAGGGTGGTTTCGACAGTGTGAAGACTTTCCGCTCGTCGATGAACCAGGATGAAGACAGTTACACCGAAGGAATTGCCCGAAACAGAGACCTTGATCCTGAATCGTCTGCTTCAACTTCGAAAGCTCCTTTTTAAAGCCAGCGAACATTTTTATAGCGAAAATTGTATCTTTCGGAAAATATTGGCCATGAAACGCAGCGCAATTTTTTCGATTCTTTTTCTCATTCTATTTTTGAAAGGCAGCGCTATGTACCTGCTCATCCCGATGGACGATGTTCAAAAAGATCATCTGAAATCGTACGGAATTGCCTATTGGGTTTTGCAAAAAGATGTCGAAGTAAAATGGCTGTTGAATTATCGTGGCGGCAGTTTTTTAATTCCACATTATCCCGAGATCGAAAATGAATGTATTATTCGTGGAGTAAGTTACGAAAACATGGCCGACGCACAAGCCAGCGCCATTCTTAACGAAATATCAAGCCCCGATGTTAACCAGGATGCGGTAAGTATGACCAAGGCGCCCAAAATTGCGGTTTATTCGCCTCCCAACAAACAACCCTGGGACGACGCGGTGACGCTCGTACTCACCTATGCCGAAATTCCTTACGATATTATTTACGACGAAGAAATACTCGCCGGCACACTCAAAGATTACGACTGGCTGCACTTGCACCACGAGGATTTTACGGGCCAGCACGGTAAGTTTTGGCGCACCTACCAACATATGCCCTGGTACCAGCAGGAAGTTAAAATCGATAACGATCTGGCTCAAAAATTAGGGTTTATAAAGGTTTCGGAAATGAAATCGTTTGTAAGCCGCGAGATTGAAAAATATGTGCAGAACGGTGGCTTTTTATTTGCGATGTGCGCCGCCACCGACACCTACGATATTTCGCTTGCCGCCGCCGGAATCGACATATGTCAACCGATGTTTGATGGCGATCCGATGGATCCGGATGCTGATGGCAAACTGGATTTTAAACGCGCATTTGCTTTTGAAGGCTTTAAGCTTGAGAAAGACCCCAATGTCTATGAGTTTTCAAACATCGATGCCACACAATCGCGAAGCCAGGTTTATCATGTACTACGCGAAAACGATTTTTTTACGCTCTTCGAATTTTCTGCCAAGTGGGACCCAATACCTACCATGTTGTGCCAAAACCACCGCAACCTCATCAAAGGCTTTATGGGGCAAACCACCGCTTACCGCAAGGAAGTGATCAAATCGAATGTGTTGATTATGGGCGAGAACAAGCCTGCCAACGAAGCACGTTATATTCATGGTGAAAAAGGGCGCGGTTTCTGGACCTTTTACGGTGGCCACGACCCCGAAGATTACCAACATCTGATCGGAGACCCGCCAACCGATTTAAGCCTGCACCCCAATTCGCCTGGCTACCGATTGATCCTGAACAACATTCTTTTTCCGGCTGCAAAGAAAAAGAAAAGGAAAACGTAACCTGATTTTAACGAACAGAAATTTGCGTTCTTCCGTAAATCCGTTCTCCAGTATTTGTATATCCTTTTATTTCAACATCATAAATCCCGGTATCGTCCGAAGTTAAAAAAGAAAAATCATACAAATTGCCGGTGAGTTTAATCCCGGGGTTCCAGAACAATGTGGTTCTAAAATCAGGGAAATGCTTATCGCCTCCGTTTATCGGGCTTGGATACCCGGCGTGGTTAGGTATGTTTTCTACCGACCTGAAATCAACAAATACTGAAGACCCTGGAAACTCAATCCCTGCAAAATCACTCGTATTGGAGCTTAGCATCACAACCCCCTGGAATGTGTTCTCTCCAAGAATATAGGTAGTATTAATCACCTCAATCATTTTGACCAGGGAGATATCGAGCTCCATAATTTTCGAGAGGTCAAAAACCGGAATCCGATCCATAAGTACCAACGGGTTATGAGAAAAGACATTTCCATTTTCATCAAACACAGCAAATGCATAACTATTATCACGCTTTACATATTTAACTGTTGGAACAATCTCAGTAAAAAGTTCTTCCATGTTTTTCAAACCAACAAAATCCGCCAATTTAATCGTCGACTTATTGCTATCGATATTGAACGAGTTACGCTGCACTTCAACGTTAGGCTCGGGATCAGTAGTTGGATAAAAGTGCGTATTGATCTGCAAATTTCTGTACATTTCATTGATAAGGACAGTATCTGAAATCGCTCCAAAAGCGGGGATCTCGCCCCACGCGGGGTATTCGCCGGAGAAAGGATTGCTTATCAGTATTTCATATGGTCCTTTTTCTGAGTTTTCGGGACAGAGAAAGACCTTCGTGACTCCTTTAACATTGTTTAAGGTAAAAATGAACTCTCCGTTTTCATTCGATTTACTCACATGCAACTGAGGATTATTGAACAATACCGAAGCAAAAATATTTTGACCTGCCACCGGAGCCTTGTTTTCGCTGCTACGGATAACTCCGCTCATACTTAGGCCATATATCTCGGGAATGTACTTCATTCCAACAAAATCGGCATATTTTATTTTTTCTGCCACCTGTTTTCTGTTCACTCGTTTATCAAACAAAACCATTGTCTGGTTGCGCACTACCTGGCTTAAGTTCGTATTATATTGGAAAAAATCGGAAAGAAGAGAACCAGAGTTCAGGTACAACGACAAGTCAGAATCATGATCCTGCCTTTTCGTTTTGTGTTTCGTAACCGCAATGGTTACAAACGGCTCTTGGTCTAAGATGTAGTCATCAATCCTCATTTGTGCCTTTACGGTATCCCGGCACGAATAGGTATTTATAATCCCTGAAAGTTCGATCTCACTAACCACATTTGGAATAAAGATTGAATTAATCTTCAGTATGCTATCGCTTACATCCGATAATACCAGATAATTAATTCCTTTTACCAGCCTCTCAGTTGGCACCTTTGTTTCGAAAGTGTTTCCGGACATTTCAATATCTTCCGTAAAAAGTTCGTAAAAATCATTTCCAAGCACTTTTAACCTAAAATCAGATTGGGTGTTTACCGAACTTCCCACCTTTTGTATGGAATAAGTGATATTATCTCCAACTTGCAGCGTCGTGGTCTGAATGCCTTCTGTTTGAATTTCCGGGAAAGCCGTACGAAGGGTATCGCCGTTACTTTTTACCATAAGAAAGTAATATTCCTGCAAACGACTCCCGGTGAATTCGATTTGCGTAACTCCTGTCTGGGGTATTTTCAAGGTATCAACAATCTGCGAAGCTCCGGTGACGATCTGATAGCTATTGTCTTTTGCTAACCAGTATGTTGGCACCCTTATTACCACGGTATTCTGAATATTGTCGAGAAGCACATTTCCTTCGGGAACAATTTCTACAGAATCGGGCTCTGCAACAAGGCTAAGATAATTCTCACGGTCCTCAGGGTTTAAAATAGTAAGAAGCCGACTTCTGAAATTCGATGCAGAAAAGTTACGTTGATATTGGGTATACGCCCGCATCAGGTAATTACCCGTTGGAAGGCTATTCGGAATCAGGAGGGCGCCGCTCGCTTTAAAGTCGGCCACTTTAATCTTTTTCTGAACTACCGGATGATTGTTCCGGCAATTAATCAATTCCAGGTAAACCACCTGGCTGATTGTTGGCCCCAACCTTGATTCGTTAACAAAATAACTTATGGAAAAAAAAACATTTTCACCGACAAAGTATAAATCGCGATCGGTTTCAATTTGAATGGTTTCTTTTACGCTATTCGGGTTAAAATCATTGGTTTGCGCAATTAAATTAAGGCAAACCAAGAAAAATAAAAAAAAGTGGATGCCCCGGAAAAATATCGGATATTTCATAAATGCTGAATTGTTGCTTATTATACACTAATCGATCCAGAAATCAGGTTTATGGGCTACTCCTCCTTCCGTTCGGCAGTCCACGCAGTCTTTATGAACAAAATACATGGCATTTTCTTCGAGTACCAGATAGACCGGTTGTTGTTTCTTATGCAGATCAATTGGTTCGGCCGTATAGCCTTTTTCAAAATAGAATGCGGCATTAGGTTTGTTGTAGAAAACCCTCTTTTCAGCCACAGAAGCTACCGTGAAAAAGCCATAGGTAATTTCTCTGGTATCGGCTACATTTTCAAGATTCCCCGCTATGTTGTAAGGCTGTCTCGTATTCAGGAAGCTTTCATCCGAAATTTGCTCCCTTATGCTCTTCCAGAATTGGTAAGCTTTTTTTGAGACGGCATACTGCTGCACAAGAAGCCCGTAACGCACCGAAAGTTTTTTCGTTTCAGTTGATACAAAATGTAAAGGCTGCCGATTGATAACCGGTGTAGAAAGATTTGAGGTATGACCTGTAAAAATGTCTTTCACCGTTTCCGTCTTCCAGCAAGTAAAAAGGGTATCATAATTCAACTTAACAATGTCTTCAATTTGTTCCATATCTGACTTTGTATAAAATATGTCGCCGTAATAATACAAAGCATATAAACGATAATCGGCATCGTACTGATAGGTTTCTGTCAAATCCCATAAAAAATAATTATCTGCTTTTTGTCCAGGCTGGGTATTGATATAAAACTGATAGCCTGGTAATCCAAAAGGGTAATCGAGGCTTTCCTTGTAATTAAGCTCGGCATAAACCGTATCGATGCCAACCGATTCTTCCATTTTTTCAAATCCGGTTTCGTATTTTTTCCCATCAGGTGTTGTTACTAAAAGTGAATACTCCTTTCCGATTATCCCTCTTATTCCTCCGACTACTGTTTTATAAACGCCTGGTTCTGTCTCCGTAAGAACCTCACTTACACCTGTATTGTCGGAAATTGTAACCCTACAATTTTCGAGCGGTATCCGCAAGGGCTGATTCACCGGTAAGGTAGTGGATAAGCGAACCGCGTATGGTCCTTCAAGATTGGTGATGCCGCCTTCAACTACCAGAATCTTCTGATTGGTATCAAAGTTCAATAAGAACTCGTCTTTGCAAGCCACAATCACAATAACAAAGAATGCAATGAGAACATGTTTAGTTTTCATAATTCCCCAATTTAAGATTATAATTTAGCGAAGGAATCATCGCACCAAGAATTGAAATCTTATAGCCTTTAATTTCTCCGTCTACATTCTGAAAGACCATGGAATAAGCGTTCCTTCGACCGGTAAGGTTATAAAAAGACAATGACCAAAAACCGTGTGCCAGTTTATTCTTTTTCAAATTTCCCTCAAGGCTAATTGATATATCGGTTCTGAAATAATCGGGAAGTCGGTAATCGTTTCGTTTCGAAAATCCGGTAATCTGAACGTCATTCAGATAATATACTGATGAAGGGTAAGTTATGGGGCGTCCGGTTGAATAGACCAGGTTGGCCGAAAAGGATAATCTTTTTGACAGCTTGTAATTCAAGGTCATGTTTGCGGCATGAGGCCGATCATAATTGGCTGGATAGGAATATCCCTGGTTATTCATTTCCCCGGTTACAGGATTAAAAGCCGTAACCTCTGCTTTAGACCAGGTGTAATTCAGCCAGCCACTTAGTTTGTCCATTTTTTTCTTAAGCATAAACTCTACACCATACGACCGTAATTTGCCCTGAATAATATTTGTTTCCGGAACAGGATTTGTAACAAATTCGGCTCCGTCTTTGTATTCCACTAAATGCTTCACCTTTTTATAGTAAGCTTCAACCGAGGTTTCGATTTTACCATTTGCAAAGTTCTTATATAGTCCGGCTGAAAACTGTTCTCCCTGCATGGGCGTTAAATTCGGGTCACTCAGTTTCCACTTGCTCGAAGGCGACACCGATACCGTGTTTGACAACATAAATGTATACTGATGGAGAAGGTTATAGCCTGCTTTAAACGATAAATTGTTAGTAAGCTCGTATTTTGCGGCAAAATTACAGTCAATGTTCTGATTGTTATTGATGACACTGTTTTTCGGGTAAAAGGTGGTATCTGTTATGTTATCAATGCTTTTGGGCTCGTTCTTCATGTAAGAGAATACGGTTTTGGGGCCAAGGTAGGCATAACGTGTGGCTCTTAATCCGGCATCGACAGAAAAACGCGCCGAAACATCCCATCTATAGGTAGCAAATATACTGCTACTGACGGACTGTTCTGGTTCAAACGTCAGTGGGTTCAATGTCGACTGATTGTATAGTGGAAGAAAATCACCATTACTTATTCTGATAAACTTACTGTTCCACCCAAGCTCCAGTTTTTTCCCCGAGGCGAAGCTATACAACAGTTTCCACTTGGCTTCATAATGAGCAATATCAAACGAGTGTTGGTTGGCCAGATATTCCACTTCGATATTTGATTCATTGTAGGTATACTGACTGGAAGCAAGATTTAGTTCCGAAGTCAGTTTTTTATTGAAGTTGTGTGTCCATCCTATCGAAGCTCCCAGGTTCCGATATTCGTTTTGGATGCCTAAAAATAAGTCGGCATAGTCGCGGCTCCAGTACAAAAACAAGTTCAGCTTATTTTTTTCGCCGAGAGGAAAGTTAAAATTCATTAAGGCATCCTGAAACGAGGCTGAGCTGTTACGGACCTCCAGATTGTCAACCTGCCTCAACATCCAGTCGGAGTATGAAGAGCGAAAACTCACCATGTAGCTACTTCCGTTATTTGTTATCGGTCCTTCTGCCATTGCCCGGGCCGATGTAGGCCCGACTCCAGCGCGTACCGAGAAGTTTTGACTGTTTCCGGTTTTAACGTCAATGTCGAACACCGATGACAACAGCCCACCATATTCTACCGGAATACTGTTTTTATAAAATTTAAACTCACTTATTGCGTCGGAATTAAAGGTAGTGAACAGCCCGAAAAGATGAGAGGAGTTATAAATAGATACATCATTAATGATAAACATATTCTGGTCTGACGGGCTTCCTCTTACGTTAAATCCTGAAGAAATTTCGCCAGTAGTCTGAACTCCCGGCAACAACAAAGCCATCTTTACCACATCTTTTTCGCCTAGCACAACAGGCATCTCCTTTATGGCTTTTGCTGTTATTTTTTCAAACCCCATGGTGGTGGTACTAAGGTTCTGATTCCGTTCGGCTGTTACAACAGTCTCATCCAGCAAAATAGATTTCACTCGCATGGGAAAATTAGCGTCACCGGAAGAAAAAACGGTTAGTTTAAACGACTTTTCATGCCATCCGAGACTATTAATCGTCAGGGTATAGTTGCCAGGTGCTACTTCGAGTTCAAACTCCCCTGATCCGTTTGTCACTAAAACCTCATTTAATTCGGCAATAAAAACCCTCGCCAAATCTACCGGCGTTCCATCTTCACTGTTAAATACAAAGCCCTTTACTCTCGCATTTCTGTTTTTTGTAATATTGTCGGTTCCTACAACTACCGTCCCTGCAATGTATTCGTTATAGGTTTTTAAGAATGTATCGTTGCTATATTTATCATTGTTGTTCTGTTCGTTTACCCTTGTTTTGTATTCGGAATCAGGCGCGTGGAAGAACTTGCTGGCAACAGTAGGTTTTAATGCAAACTTTGGAAATAAAAAATAGTTCCCATCCGTATCTTTCGACACTTTAACGTCTTTTTCTACAAAGGTTTGTTCTAGCAGTTGTTCCAGTAAAATGCGTTCTACCTGAACATTGATACGAACGTTCTCTGTAGCTATGTGATCATAAAAAAAATGAATCTCAAATTTTTGTTCCATCTGGCGAACAAACTCCTCCCAGCTAGTGTTTTGTCTTGTCACAAAAATCTGATTTTCTGGCTCTTGAGCAATAACGATTCCTGGCAGAACAATGAAGAGTAGAAAAACGAACCGCAATAGTTTCACTTGTTTATAATTGTTTGGTTTATTTGGTAATCTGGAGTACCGATCGAACTCGCACTTTTAATCATCTTATTGCATAGATTTTAATTCCTGACTCGTTTCGTTATTTTTTGCAATAAGTTCGACGCAATAATTTACTAGCTCGTTAAACTGTGAAACAGAGATATTTTTATACTGGATACTCCTTTTTCGAATGTAGTCCTTTATTGGTTCTCTTGCTGATTTTTCGAAGCACCCAAGAAAAGCTTTTTCGCTGTTTACTAATATAAGTTTCTTCCCATCAAAAAGATATGTATCATTCTTTTGTGCAGAGTACTTACCATAAGGAGTGCTGTTGCTGTAGGTATCTATAAACCTCTTCCCGTAGCGTTTCAATATTTTTAGATTTGGATGCTTTCCACAAATCTCTTGATAGAACTCCTGATTGTCCTCTTGCCGAAACAAGTTTTTGGAATGGATAAAAACGAGAGCCTCAATTTTAAAAGAATCAACCTGAGCTTTATTCAAAACAATTAATCGCACAATGTCTTGCCGTGTTTTCGTTTTCAGAATTAACTCGTCATTAATAAGGTTGTATTTTAGGGGAATGTGTTTATACTCGGTTTCGTTTATATACAACGTTCCATCTAACCAGTTTGATGAATTAAAATAAGGATCACCGGCAATCTTTGAACCTCGAACAGGATAAACAAAGCCATTTATATACTCGTCGTTGAGTGGATAATAGCGTTCAGCAATTTTGAACAGCTCCTCTACAGCAGAATCTGACTGAAAGATTTGGTTCTGTGCCACCAAGTTGAGCGGTACAATAATACAAGTAAATAAGTATAATAAATTCAAAGCCATTCTTCTATTTTCCATATCTTAGTTCTATAAAAACAAGCTAAAAGAGAAAATCAAATATACATTTAACAGCACAAACGCCTATAAAAAACCATCTTCTTTAAGAAATCTCTACTCAGTTTGGCTGAATCATTATCAGCTGTAATAAACAATTTATAAAGTTCGGAAGGAACATCTTCACTTGCGAATTAAGGGTTTTTTATTTGAATCCCTAAATCCCATACAAGAGCCTATTATCGCAAACTGATAGTTTCGTTACCAATGTATTGCTTTTTATCCGCCCCTATCTTTGTCATCGGCACAATCAAGATGAGTTAGAATACTATATATTCAATCGTTGATTTTTGAGTAAACTTCAGAAAAAAAAGCCGGGAATTTAGGTTCCCGGCCCTCTTTTCTTATTCTGCTTTTCAGCTTAATTTGATAAACCCTTAGTTATAACTTCTTTCGTGATATGCGGTCGTGGTGTTTTAGCTTTACCTGACTTGGTTGTGCCGATCAGGACATCCTTATAGTCTGTAACAGTGAATTTGCTACCTTCGATTTTTAGCTTGCATAAAATACCATTACTGGCATAGCCCCCTTCATCGTCGGCTCCAGGCACATCTGCATTTATTATAGTGGATGGATCCTGCTCAATCATTTCATCAAAGTCAGCTCCTACCTGATAGGCATGTGTGGTAAGCGGAATTTCGGTGGTATTGCCATAGCCTGCGAATCCATTCGACCATAAGTCAAACCAAACCACATATTCACCGTCGGGAAGATCTCCAGGCACGAGTTCAATAACTTCGGGATGATTACCGGTAGCTGCCTGATAAATACCAACATCTGTAGCCCAAGGATCGTTAATATCAAAACCTTCTGCTGTTGAAATGATCGCATCAAAATCGACATTTGAACTTGTAGGATATACGCCCAGATCGCCCAAATCGATGTCTTTTTCCCAGAAAAACTCAAGGATAAGGTTCGGTGATTTAAAATTCGCCATTGTAACGCTGACCGTAGTAAACACATTATCAGGATGAACAAGATTTTTTTCTGCCAAACTGTTTAGCTCCAACGATACAGCAAGTGTTTGATCGCTTTCCGGAGTTATGTCAGCATAGGTATAAATTACCAGCTTTCCTTCTGTTTCCCAAGGAGCTATCGTAATGGGACCTTCGATATCAAAGTCCTCATGCTCGACGAGTGTTGTTGCAGCAGTTACTACAGGAGTAAAAGTCAACGATCTGTCTATGGGCCGGTTCATTTTCACGGTGTACACCAGAGTATCTCCTTCTGTAACTGTTCCTGTATTATCAAGAGCGAAAAGTTCAATAAGCGGATAAGTCTCATTGGGCTCAACAATCGGTTCGGCATCCTGTTCTGCCGTTCTGAGCAAATCACATGAAGCAAAGCCCAAAAGCATAAAGAACAGCCCAGAAATAATATATTTTGAAATATTTCTCATCATGATTGATTTTAATAATTCTAAAAATTAGGTGTTAATATCTCCCAGAATATACGATCTCCTCCAGAACCGGAATAGTAATAATACAGATAAATTACTCCGGTTTCTGGATCGTAATGCGACACTTTTGAAGCATTTGTTGGATCACCCATTTTAACGTCATATGACCACGTAACATCCACCTCGTAAGTTAATGAATTATCAGGATTTACGGTAACCCAGCACAAATCGGTATCAGCCCATACAGCAAATCCAAATTGACACTTTCTACCAGTTATTGCCGTAAGCTCTTTTACTTCTTCTCTAACGCCACCATATGGTTCACCACTATCACTCGGAGGATAATTGCCACCTGCAGAAGGGTGCCAGTACCACACTTTGGAGGTATAAGAACCTGCATATGGGTTAGGAGGTGTAAAGTTTAGGTTAACTGTTGCTAATTTTCCAGAATTTACAACTCCTTCGGCACCAGTAACACTTGCAACTTTCAGATACAAAACAGGTGCTTTATAGGTTTCATACTCAGGTGTACCTTCCATTGGCGGAGTATTTCCTTCGGTAAGTAACTTAATATTCACGTAGCCTAAATAATTGTTGCTTTCCTTCAATACAACTGTTTTTTCGAGTGTGTAATGAACCCCTTCAATGGCAGTTGATTCATTAGTAGCTTCAACTGTAACAGTGAGGTCGCCAGTAATATCAAACTTTGTTGGACCAACTAACAGCACTTTTATGGTTCTATCATATTCCGATCCATTAGCCAACACTGTTAGGTTAACTAAGCCAGTGCCGTCAAAAGTCACTAAACTCGGTCCCTGACCATTTAGATCGAGATCTGTTGTGTCTTCCACAAGACATGAGTTTAATAAGCTCAAGCTCAGCACAAAAAATAAAATATATTTCAATGTTTTCATATTCTTCAATTTTTAATTATTTACCCCAAAATACTTTTTCAGTAAATGCGTCAGGCTGAGCAGGTACGTTCTCTCCGTTGGACGAATATTCTCCTGCCGGATAATAGATGCGTACCGGTCGATCAGATTTTGCTGATTGCAGAGAAATCGGAAGACCTGAAGGAAATCCTGTACGATTGTAATCAAACCACGACTGTTCAGCTGTTATTCCATTTACGGCTATCCATTTCTGGGTAATAATAGCTTCCAATTTGTCTGACGAAGAATCCCAGTTTACAAGATTTTTGTTTTGGGCAATATAAATATCATATCTGTCTTCCGCTACACCTAAATAATCGAATGATGCTTCAATTCCATTTTCGTATAAAGTTTTGGCATCGTCACCAGATGTGATTAATCCTTTCAAACGAGCTTCTGCTTGATTAAAATAATTCTCGGCCAGAGTAAAAATTACGGCATCCTGTGTAGGGCTTTTTAACAAACCAGGCCCTATATTCGAAACCAATGCAGGAACGAACGCATCTGGAACGGGAGTATCATAATCTAGCAATCCTTGCGGAACACCCAAATGCCCGGTCGATGGTTTTTCATACAAATAGTCAATTCTTGGATCAGTAGTTGTTGTAAGATACTCCAGTACATAGTCGGTTGCACAAGTAGCATTGTTGTCCATTGTGATGGTTCCACTTGCATCCCAACCAAAATAATTCCAGAAAGGACTTTGTTTAGCTTCTTCTTTCACATAACCAGGATTCACTCCTACATCAGAAGTAATATAACCGGACCCTTCGGCTGCTATCTTACCAAGTTCAGTTTTAATGTATCCATCTCTTCCTGACATATTTGACTGACGAACCAAAATCCTCAATTTTAACGTGTTGGCAAATTTCTTCCAATCCGTCATGTCCCCCGAGAAGATTGCATCATCCGCCCCAGGAACCAGTGAAGTGCTGGAGGCATTGTTGATCAAAAAGATCGCGGTATCAAGCTCTGTAATCAAATCCTCGTAAATGGTCTGAGCATCATCATAAACAGGTGTTGCTTCCTCACTTCTCAACAAAGCTTCTGTGTATGGCACATCTCCGTAAAAATCAACAAGTAACTGAAAATGGAATGATTTCATAACCTTCGCAATCGCTCTGTAGTTGTTATACTTCTCTCCTTCCAACTGATCAAGTATCTGATACTGCTTTAATGCAGAGGAATAGCTGTCGTTAAATATTCCCTGATAAAAAGAAGAAGTAACATTATATTTAAACTCATCGGTGTACCACGAATAACCATCACTCTGGCTCCAGTTGTACATAAGCATATTCCCAAAGCAATTAGCTCTTCTCCCGGTATTGCCCTGTATAATGTTAGCGGTATAAACCTGTGCAACGGGCAGTACCAAATCAGGTGTTACACTCACCGGGTTGTTTGGATCGTCATTCACGTCGAGAAAATCATCGCATGACATAAATGAAACGACGATCATCAATAAGCCTGTATATTTTAATATCTTTTTCATATTGATGTGATTTTTAGAATTCTACATTTAAGATAAAACCGTAAGATTTGGTTGGTGGCGACTGGAAGTACCCTCCCACCCCAATTCTGTTATCATTATTGTTGTTGAATTCAGGGTCAGAAAACCTATTCTCAGCTGGTAACCAAGTGAGAAGATTCCTGCCGATAAACCCAACTGAAACTTTCTGAAGTGGAGTTTTGGCAAGCAAGCTGGCCGGCAACTCATAATTAACGGCCAGTTCCCTCATTTTTAAAGCCGTAGCGTCTTTTACATAGTTCGATTTTACATCATTGTACACATCGGTCCAGTAACTTTGACGCCCACTTCTTACCTGAATGTTTGTATTTTCAACATAGACACCTGGGCTGGTTTCGATCACCGAATTCGGAATTACAAAGTCCTGGCGGTTAGCTGAAACACTAGCCATAGAACGTCCGGTAAATTCCATTGCATCCGATCCCTGTTCGTAATACACATGCCCGGTACGATAATCCCATGTAGTAGAAACCGACAATCCTTTATAGCTTATTACGGTATTCAACCCAATAATATAATCAGGGGTGGTTTTCCCCAAACTTACCAAGGCAGTTTCCGTTTTTGGATGGCCGCTGACCGGGTCTACGATTAATCTCCCCTGGGGATCGCGCTGATAAACATTGGCTTTCATCTGTGGGAAAGCTTCTCCAACAACCGCATAAATACCATACTGCCCGGTTGTGGTTACTGCGACTTCGTCGAGCCCTTCATAAATTTCGTTTACTACCGTTTCGCTCGAAGTATAGTTAAGGTTTATGTCCCATTTAAAATCACTCACGTTCAACACTGTACCTCCAAGAGTAAGTTCAAGCCCTTTGCCCTGAAGTTCACCAATATTCGTCAGGAAAGATGTTGACGCTGAGGTTATCGATGGAGTGGTAAATGTGATCAAATCAGAAGTGACGGTATTGAACCAGGAAGCATCCACCCACATCCGACTTCTGAAGAAACCAAGGTTAAGACCGATTTCTGTAGTATTAATTTTTTCTTTTGAAATATTGGCATCAACCGCAGTGTTTGATAAATAGAAACCGTTAACCGATCCAAACGGGAATCCGTTCGATTGCGAGTAGGTTTCATTTATACGGTATGGAGCAAGGTCATTGTATACAGTTGAGTTACCAACTGTAATCTTTGCAGACGACAAAACTTCGTTGTTCTTAAGCGCTTCAAACGCGTCAGTTGCAACAAAAGAAAGCCCAACAGCAGGATAAAAATAACTGTTGTTACCTTTGGCCAGGGTGGAAGTCCAGTCGTTACGTCCTGAGAAGTTCAGGAATAAGTAGTTTTTGTATCCAAGCGTAAAGTCTCCATAAAACCCAAAATTCCTTTTTACGGACTCGTTAACTGTACCAACCAAAGCCCCTGTTCCATTCGAAATATCGTAAAAGCCAGGAATACTTAGGTTATTGGCACGCAAAGTACTCTCTCTAGTATCAGTTGAAAAGACAGTCCCGCCGAGAATCGCTTTCAGTGTAAAGTCATTCAGAAATTTGAAATTACCCGTCACCAGCGCATCGCCGGTATAAGTTTTGGTCTGATATTCAGTGTCTTCTACAAAAGAAGAAACAGCTCCTGCCGAAGGTTGCAGATCTGGATCGTAGGTTTGGGCTGCTCTCCAGTTTTTACCATTTCCCCAAACATTGTTAACACCTGCGCGCGCAGTAAAATTCAACCAGTCCATTATGTCGTACGATAAACTGACGTTACCAATCAAACGGTTTGATTCATAAATATTTCTGTTGGTTCCTACAGCCCAATACGGATTCTGGTAATAGGCATTGTAATAATTATCGGCATATCCGTAGCTTAACGGGTTTTGCCAGTCTTTGTATTTTTCCAGAGGGATGTTGGCCGAGGTATTCAAAATAAACCAGTATAATGGACGATCCTGGTCTCCAATTGTGCTGCCCACCACATCGGTTTTATCGGTAAAATAATTTATGCTGGCGGCCAACTCAACTTTATCTATTTTTTTTGTTGCATTTACCCTGAATGTATTTCTTTCATACGTATCCTCTGGCACGATACCGTCAGATCTTTGATCCCCTATCGACACATAAAAAGTACTGTTATTTCCACTTCCACTAAAATAAACTGTATTGTTAAATGTATTACCGGTATTGAAAAAATGTAAAAGGTTATCTTTTACCGGAGCATAAGGCACCATTTGTGTTTCCAATCCATAACCTTCGGGGAAAGTTGGGCCGATTTGTCTTAAGGTACCATCAAATCGCGGTCCCCAGTTAGTATTCTCAACTGCATCATAAGCTCCTTCCCAACCCGTTCCGTATTTTGTCTGGAATTCGGGCATATAAGCTACTTTCTCAGCCGTGTATGCTGAATTTACCCCAACAGTAAATTTATCCCCTTCTTTCCCTCTTTTGGTCGTAACAATCAATGCTCCGTTACCTGCGCTGGATCCATAAAGAGCAGCAGCTGTGGCACCCTTCAATATGCTGATGTCGGCAATGTCATTAGGGTTCAAGTCGTCAAATGCTCCCTGAGAGGCGATTGAGCCATCGATTACAATAAGAGCAGAGTTGTCGCCACTAATAGACCGCAACCCTCTTAACAGAATTTGTGTCGACGGATTAACTCCGTTGTCCTGAACATTGATCTGTAATCCAGCTACTTTACCTGCAAGAGCACTTGCGGCTCTTGTAGGGGCTACTCTTGTTAGTTCTTCTTCTTTCACATTTTGGGTTTGATAGGTCATTTCGCGCTTGGGCCGGTTGATACCCATAGCAGTAACAACCACTTCATCAATCCCCACCGACTCGGTTGTCATCTTAACATTGAAAGTTGTTTGCGAACCAATCGCAATTTCCTGGATTTTCATACCCACAAAACGAAAAACAAGTGTTCGGGCATCTTCGGGAACTTTAAATTCGAATTGACCATCCAAATTGGTGATCGTTCCGAGGGTAGTCCCTTTCACTGAAACCGATACTCCGGGAATAGGCAGATTATCCTCTTCCGAGGTAACCGTTCCACTCAGACTCCTGGTTTGAGCGAATGCCATAGTTCCCATGAAAAGGAGAATCGATAAAAAAATCGCAATTTTTTTCATAGAAATAATTTTTAGTTATTAATAAAACAGCTATAAAAAATATAAGTCATTCTCGTCTTGTATTTAGCGTAGATGTTCGCGTAAAAAAGTGCGGACCATCTTAAAAAAAGCCGGGAGAGTTAAAAATTCTACGAAGGGTAATTGTGAGTATAAGTAGAGCGAGTCCCTCCCGGCAATATCTTTTACCACAAACGGCTTATACGCAAACATCTTTTGGGAAAATAAACACACGGCTACTTCATAACTGAACATAGAAATAGTTTTAGTAAAATTAAACAGCTATAAATTCAATTTGATATAAAAAGTGCGGGATTCCCCCAAATCCCATTATCACATATTACCCTTTTTTGCCAATTGTTAAAGACCATTATTAATGGTTAATTTTTTTAACAGTTACAAATGTGTAAAAAAAAAATCAGAACGTCAAAAATAATGAAACCATTTTTTGACTTTTGATAATACAGTGAAAGATATTTGAGGCGCGGAATTGAAAAGTCAAATTGCCATATTTTCAGGCAATAAAACATGCCCATTTGACAATTAATTAACAAAGGGGCTTATAAGTAATGAGGAAACAAAAAAATCTATCTATTGCATTAAAAAAGAAAAAAGCCGGGAGGCTTTTTCAAAAAGTTCTACGAAGGGTAATTGTGAGTAAAATGTAGAGTGAGTACCTCCCGGCTGGATATCGTTCGCAACTACGGTCTATTTGAAAGAGTACATTAGAGGAGAACCGAAAAATTGGTTCTCCTTTTTATAATTTTCAGATGGTTGAACTATCTCCAACCACCAGTTGAGTAGTCTTCGCCGGCAACACCGGTTGTACCACCATAAGTGTAGTTTTCTTCAGGAATCGATTCCAGCGCTTTTCCCGGAACAGGGAAATGCAATGGAGTACCTTTTTGTAAGAGGTCTTCTTTTCTCATTTCGAAGAAACTGAGAGACATACCCGTGTATGCAAATTCCACACATCTTTCGTAATGAATGGCTGCTGCAACTGCTTCGGCAGTGGCATCAACAGGAGGCAACTGACCCCTTACGGTACGCGTACCGGCATTAACAACAGCAGCGGCTTCGGCAACTTTACCGATTTGCAACAAAGCTTCGGCTTTGTACATATCGTTTTCTGATGCTGAAAATTCGGTTACATCGGTTACCCACTCGGTAATATAATAATCGAGTGCAGCGTAACGATAGGAACTGTAATGGTAGGTACCCCGAGTTGGGTTAAAACTTTGGCTCGACAAATATTGATAATCTGATTCCAAACGCGCATCAGCCGAAGTAGAGGGAGGAAGAATTGTTTCTCCATCGGGCCAGTAACTCGGAGTATTTGGATCCATCATATTTACCACATACATATCGGTTCTTCCCCAGCCACCTAACACTAAGTATGTTTTTGGAGCGAGATCGTACCAAACTACATCATCCATAAAAATGGTAAAGTCTTCAGAAACACCAGCATTTGCATATATTAATACTTTATTCCAATCGATTTGGGCTTTTTGAGCTTTATTACGTACGTTGCCTACCAACATACGGGCACCCATACTATTCAGGAAAGCTTTAAATTTTGTAGCATCTCCACCACCACCGGGCAACCAACTATCTGGCACAATAATGTTACCGGCCATAGCAATAGCTTCATCCAGTTTTTGAATAGCAAAAGTCATGGCTTCCTTGTAATCGACTGATGAGCCGTCTTCGTTTACCGGACCGTTTTCATCTGATAACCAAACTCGGTCGAAAACCAACGCCGAATAACCAATTGAAAGAGCCTGACCTACTTTACCCATCAATTTCACCAGGTCGGGATCTTCAAATTCGGTTCCTTGTTCTACTGCTGCCACCAAAGTATTAGCGTCGGACAAAATAGAATACATGGCATTAAAATATGTGCTTGTGACATATTCGTAACCATAGGAAGGCAGGTTATTCCAGGCACCTCTTGGCTCGTGCGACATATCATTCATACCTACGTTACCCCACGAACAGGTACTTACGTCAGCCATAGTTTGCATAGCCATACATGGTCCATTATATTCATGAACAGTCATGTACCATGCATGAAGCACGTTACCGGCTACAGCAGTCAAAGCTGTAGGCTCAGAGTTCAAAATCACGTCGTTGGGGTGTTCGTAGTTCGGAACCTCAAGGTCCAACGAAAAATCATCACACGATACCGCAAATAACAGTACCGATGTGATCAATAATAAATTTCTTAAATATTTCATTTCTATACTCTTTTAACATTAAAACTTAAACTGCACTGAGAAAGAATACGAAGCCTGGTTAGGATATACACCCGTGTCGGCGCTAAAATATTGCTGAGTGTCGTCGTCGTAAGCGGCAACTTCAGGATCCCATCCGGAGTATTTGGTGAAAGTCAAAACGTTTCTACCAATAGCGCTGAATTTAAATTCTTTAAAGAATCCGTTCAGGAAGTTTTCCATTTGCTTTTTACGCAAGGTGTAAGAAAGAGATACTTCTCTTAGTTTCATGAACGTTCCGTCTTCTACCCAGAAATCAACGTTTTGGTTCACCTGGTAGAGTGACTGATAATACAAAGTGGTTTTCTTATTGGCTTCAGCTTTACCGGCCTGGTCAACAATTGCCGAGCGGCCTGCAATTACGTTCCACTGTGTATTACGGTTGTAAATGTCGCCGCCGTGTTTGTAATCCCACAGCATATAGAAGTCGAAGTTTTTGTACGACAGGTTTGACACAATTCCCGCATACCAGTCCGCATTTTGGTTACCGATTTCCTGCGATAACGGAGCGCCGTTTTCATCCACTTCGAGTACAGCTTTTTCGTCAACGCTTCCAATGGTTGAAGTTTTAACCACAACTCCGTCGCTGTTTACACTGTAATCGCTGATCGATTCGCCATCAGGTAGTTGTTTTTCCATGGTCGTCAAATCATGAACAAATTTGTAACCATACATGGCTCCGAATTCGGTATCTTCCTTAATTTTAAAAAGAACGTTATCTGTTGGGCCTACAGACTGCTCAGCCACGTTTAACTGGGTGATCAGAGAACTTGTTTTGGTGAAGTTAACCGTTACATCCCAGTTCCAGTCTTTCGAGCGAACGATCTGACTATTCAATGATAATTCGAAGGTTTTGGTTTCGAGGTTACCTACGTTCTGCCACTGACGGTTTTTACCGGCGTTGGCTGGGGCAAACAGGTTTACCAGCATAAACTGGTCGGTTGATTCCTGGAAAGAGTAAGCTGCATCCAAACTAAACCTGTCGAGGAACTGAGCGCTCAAAGCAATCTCGGTTTCAGCGGTTTTCGACGGTTTCAGGTCAGGGTTACCTTTAATACGGTCATAAGGTAAAGTACCTCCGCTCAATTCGGTCATTTCATATTGCCATGTAAATCCAGGGCGTTGACCGGCAGTACCATGGGCTGCACTAATTTTCAATTCCTGAACACCCGGAATGGTGATATCCTGCGTAATACGGTAAGCACCCGATACCCTGTAATAGTCGTTCCAACGTTCGTTGGCACCAAACAGTGAAGAACCGTCTTTACGGTACAAACCATCGAAAATATAACGGTCTTTATAAACCAAACTGGCAATCGCAAATAGGTTTTGGGCGCGTTCTGCTGTCTGATCAGAATGAGCAGAAATATTCGCCTTGTCAAAGTTATCAAGTGAAGCTATATCTTTATACAAATAGTCCTGACCACGAGCACTGAAATATTCATAATGTCTGTCTTCAGCCAAAGCGCTTAATTTTGCTTTTACATCGAGTTCGCCAAATTGTTTTGAAAAGTTTAAAGTGGTTTGCGCTTTCTGCACCATGTTCAGCGAACTTCTTTTCTCTAAACTACCCTTACTATATCCAAATCCAATTTCATCACCAGTTTGGGTATATGTTTCATACTTGTAGTTGCTGGTATAACGGCTGTTGTTACTTTCAAACGAATATTCAGCATCGAGGTTCAGGAAGTCGGTGAATTTTACATTCAGTTTGTAACCGCCCAGGAAACGTTGCTGTTTTGTTTTTGCATCAATAGCATAAGCATTATACAAGGGGTTATTTACTTCGTTATCCCATGGGTCGGCTTTGTACCAGTATGGTTGACCGTCAGGGTTAGGGAATGTTACATTGGCATCCGGAGAGATTCGGGTAATGGTACGAAAATCATTAAAAGTACTGTTGTCGATCAGTTTAATAAAGTTGTTGCTGGCGCTGAATTTCAACCAATCGTTAATGTAATAATCCATGTTAAAACGAAAAGTATTTCGAGAGTATCCTCCAATTTCTTTCTGTACACCGTCCACTTTATTGTATTCAGTAGAGAAGAACGTTTTGAATTTTTCAGTTCCACTGGCAATCGATACATATTCAGTGGCATTGGTACCTTTTTTAAAGAAAAGGTCTTGAAAATCGTAATAAACGCCAAAAGGATTATCAGCGTATCTATCCTCTTCTTCAATTCTTGCACCTGATGTGGCCTGTTCGCCTCCAGCTGCATACACTCCTCCCCAATCAGCAGGATAGTCAATACCTTCAAATTTTGTGTACTGACCTTTATATTGTTCCCAATCAGAAGCAAGCTTAAACTGATGCGACATGTTTACGTCAACAAAGTTGGTTATTTGAGAGAAACCAAGCTCCGAACGAACAGTTACTTCAGGAGTACCAAAAGCACCACGCTTCGAGGTTATTACAATAACACCGTTACCCGCACGCGAACCGTACAATGAAGATGCTGAAGCGCCTTTTACAATTTCGAAACTGGCAATATCATCAACGTTGATATCGGCTAAACCACCTTCAACAAACACACCGTCCATCAATACGAGCGGAGCGTTAGATCCGTAAAAGTTGGCAGCGCCACGTAACAGGATGGTAGCGCCCGAACCCGGACGGCCCAAACTGGTTACCTGAACACCGGCAACTTTACCTTGCAGTGCACTGGCTGCTGAACCCGCGGGTACTTTTTCCAAATGATCTGCTGAAACAGAGGCTACCGAAACCGAAAGTTTCTTTTTCTCGGTGGCGCCTGCCACACCGGTAACCACTACTTCGTCGATACCAAAAACGTCAGCTTCCATAACCACGTTGATAACGCTTTGGCTACCAATGGCTACATCCTGCGTTTTCATACCAATAAACGACACAACCAGGGTTTGTGCATCTTCAGGCACTTTTAATGTGTACTCACCATCGATGTTTGTGATGGTACCCAAGGTTGTTCCTTTTAGCATAATCGATACCCCGGGAATCGGAGAATCGTCTGCACCTGCTGTTACAACCCCGGTAATTGTTTTGGTTTGTGCCAAAACTGCCGTGAGTCCTACAAACAGGAATACAAAAAACAGAGCTAATCTTTTCATAGAAATAGTTTTAAATTAACAATTAAACAGCATTTATAGTAAATTCTCAATGTAATTTTTTCCGTGAAAGGGTTCCCCCAAACCCCATTTTTCACTGATTACCCTCTTCCAGTATTTAAAAATCTTAAAAGTTGTTAAATTTCAGTACTACAAATATCGAATTTACTTCGAATTACACAAACAAATCGACATAATTTTGATGATTTTTTTTACAAATTCTTAGCAAAGCGCCTAATTATCTAATTTATTATCATTTTAAAACCAATTTTATTTCAGAAAGTCCTTCTATTACAATAAGCTTGTTTTTTGCAGTATTTCCAAAGAACCCCGAAGCTCTGTCGGTACCGTTCGGAGCGTAATAGACCGCATCGATCCCAAAATTTAAAGCGCCTAAAATATCTACCTCCCAATCGTCGCCAATCATTAAACTCGATGATTTTTTTGCATTTGCCGATTTAATGGCGTGCTCAAAAATTTCGCGACCGGGTTTTGGAACTTTTAATTCTTCTGAGATAAATACTTTTTCGAAAAAAGGTTGCAGGCCCGAACTTTCCAGTTTTTTATGTTGAACCTCGAAAAAACCGTTTGTTATAATGAACAATTTATAACCGGAAGTTTTCAGCGTTGAAAGCAAGTCTGATGCGCCATCAATCAAAAAGGTTTGGCGGGGCATTTCGCGCAAATACAGGTCGTTCATTTCCTGCGGATCAATCCCGGAAATATTCAAATCTTCGAAAGTTAACTGGAACCGAAGTTGGGTAAGTTCCTTTTTTTTGATTTGTTTTTTACGATAAGCTTCCCAAAGTTGATGGTTGTGCCGGGCGTACACTTTAAAAAATTCGTCAAACTGCGCTTCGGTTGAATCCAGTATCACCTTTTTATACGTCTCGTGCATGGCATGCAGCGAATTGGTTTTAAAATCCCAGAGTGTGTTATCGAGGTCAAAAAATATGTGCGTGTACTTTTTCATTAATAATTGGTATGGCAATAGTCGGGCTCTCTATTTTTAAGATTTGCCTTCCACCACAATCACAATTTCGCCTTTAGGTGGATGTGCCGCGTAATATGCTTCCAATTCTTTCACACTTCCCCGCTTAATTTCTTCGAACATTTTACTGAGTTCGCGACAAACACAGGCATTTCTTTCTTCTCCAAAAAATTCGGCAAACTGGCCAAGTGTTTTTACAAGCCGGAACGGAGATTCGTAAAAAACCATGGTTCTTGTCTCTTCAGCCAAAAATATTAGACGGGTTTGTCTACCCTTTTTTTGTGGCAAAAACCCCTCGAAAACAAATTTATCGGTGGGTAACCCTGAAACCGCCAACGCCGGAATCAAGGCAGTTGGACCAGGCAAACATTCCACCTCAATCCCCTTTTCGACACAGGCACGAACAAGCAAAAAGCCGGGATCGGAAATGGCAGGTGTTCCGGCATCCGAAATAAGCGCCACAACATTACCCATTTCAATCTGGCTCACGATGTGTCCCACCGTTTTATGTTCGTTGAATTTGTGGTGCGAAGTGAGTCGTTTATCGATTTCGAGGTGTTTCATTAATTTTGATGAAACCCGCGTATCTTCGGCCAAAATAATATCGGCGTCTTTTAAAACTTGTACAGCACGCCAGGTGATATCCTGCAGATTACCAATTGGCGTGGGCACCAATATCAATTTCCCGGGATCAGCCATTCGGAAAGCGTCGTTTTACAAGGTTGACAAATTTGAGGCTGGCGTCGTTTTTCTTCCACTTATAATTTTGCTGAAGATAAGCCACCGCTTCCTGTATATTTTGAAGTTTATCGAGATCGGCAACCGTTTTCGAGAAAGTTTCAGCGCTGCCATTAAATAACTCACGAATGTATATGTACCGGTCGTTAATACCAATGGCTCCCTGTAAACTGCCTACCGGTGTGTTCGACAATTTATTTTCAAGTTTATCGCTGCCATTGGCCAAAAGATCGTTCAGCGATTTTTCTTTTACAAAGCGATCGCCAAGTCGTTGTGGCTCTTCCAAACTTTTATCTTCGGCTTCCCCGTCCACTTCTTCAGGTTCTTCAAGTTCTTGTGCTATTGTATTTTGAACGTTTATTTCATCCTCTTCTGCATTTTCATCTTCCGACGGCACTTCATCGTCCCTTGCATCAGCAATCTCCTCTTCTTCCTTGTGTCGGTCGATTAAAGGCTGAGCTTTATCAATAACAAGTTCAATCACTTCCTCTTTTCCCTCCAAAGATGAATGAACCGGTATTTCTTCTTCAACAATTTTATGAGAAAGTGGCGATTCAACTTCTTCCACCTTTTCATTCAGAATGTGTATAATTTTTTTTGATCCGTCAAAACGGCTGCGGAGAAATTCCATTTCATATTCGTCGAAACCGTTGCCACCCTTCTCTGCAAATAGTTCTTCGATCTCGGCAATATCCTTCAAAAGAAAATTAAGTAGTTTTTTATTTTCCATTTTGTGCAGAAAAACGTTTAAATTATACTTTTGTAAAAGTAGTAAAAACTATAAGAGTAACGGTGAATGTTTATCGAAAGAGATGTCAACGGCCATAAAAAAGCAGGCACGATCGAAGTTATTGCAGGATCGATGTTTTCGGGGAAAACCGAGGAGTTGATCCGCAGGCTCAAACGCGCCAGGATTGCCAAACAAAAAGTGGAGATATTTAAACCTGCCATCGATGTCCGTTACTCGGATACCGAAGTGGTTTCGCACGACGAAAATTCGATTCGTTCGACTCCGGTCGATAATTCAGCTAATATTTTGCTCCTTACCGGCGATGTTGATGTGGTGGGCATCGACGAAGCTCAGTTTTTTGATAATGGCTTGGCAGATGTGGTTTTAAAGCTGGCCAACATGGGTGTGCGGGTTATCATTGCCGGGCTCGACATGGATTTCAAAGGCGTTCCGTTTGGTCCCATCCCCGGATTAATGGCGGTGGCCGACTTCGTAACCAAGGTTCACGCAATCTGTGTTCGTTGCGGAAGCATTGCGCAATTTTCGCACCGCCTTTCGGAAAAAGAACAAGTGGTGTTGCTCGGCGAAAAAGACATCTACGAGCCACTCTGCCGAAGCTGTTACAACAAAGCAACCAAACCATAATGCATCATTTTTCGCTTTCAGAAATTGCAGGAATCCTCGATGGAACATTTTACGTCCCCGATGAATTGCGTGATTTCCGGGTTGCATTGATAGCTACTGACAGCCGACAGATCCAGCGCGAAAGCAATGCACTTTTTTTTGCCTTGAAAGGCCCGGTAAATAACGGGCACAAATACATTCCGGAACTTCTGGAAAAAGGAATCCGGGCTTTTGTGATATCCGAAAAACAGCAGATTACTGCTGACGCCGCTTTTATCCTGGTGGAAAACACAACGCAGGCGCTTCAAAAACTGGCGGCTTTTAACCGCCATTTGTTCTCAGTTCCGGTGATCGGGATTACAGGCAGCAACGGAAAAACAATTGTAAAAGAGTGGCTGCATGATTTGCTTTCAGAAGATTTTCGGGTAGCAAAAAGCCCAAAGAGTTACAATTCGCAGGTGGGAGTCCCACTCTCCGTACTCCTGATGGGTTCAGGTCATGAACTGGGTATTTTTGAAGCCGGTATTTCGCAGCCCGGCGAAATGAAGAATTTGCAGCCGGTGATCGATCCTGGTATTGGGATATTCACCAATATTGGCGATGCGCACCAGGAATTTTTTACTTCTATCGAACAGAAAATCGGTGAAAAACTGTTACTCTTTAGCAACAGCAAAAAACTCATTTGCAGAACCGACCATCCGGTTTTGGCAGAAAAAGCAAAAGCGTTTTGCGAACAGCACTCCATTGAAAAGTTTTTTTGGAGTACAAAAAATTCAACTTCAGTTCTGTTTTTCGAAATTACAAAACAAATGAAGAGCAGTACTATTACGGCTTATTTTAATAATAAAACATACGATTTTATCATTCCTTTTACCGATGAATCGGCTATTGAAAATGCCTGTCATTGTTTTGCCGGGTTAATGGCGCTTGAACTTGATCCGGCAAACTATTTGCGGCGTTTTGCCGAACTGCGCCCGGTAGCCATGCGTTTGGAAATCAAACAGGGGATTAATAACTGCATACTGATCAACGACTTTTACAACTCCGACCTGAATTCGCTTGCCATTGCCTTATCGGCGTTGAAGCAACAAGCCACCGGTGAATCACAAAAAAAAATAATTATTCTTTCGGATATCGAACAAACCGGACTGCCAAACGATCAGTTGTACACACAGGTGAACCGTTTGCTGGTGGAATGGAAAATTGACCAGGTGTGCGCGATCGGGCCCGAAATATCGAAAAGAAAGAATTTGTTTTCAATCCCGGTACAAACCTCTGCAAGCGCTGAAGAATTTGAGCATGGTTTTGTTTCTCACGAGTTCCAATCGGCGGCTGTCCTGATTAAAGGGGCACGACGTTTTCGTTTCGAACGAATTTCGGCGCTACTCCAACAAAAAGCACATCAAACCGTTTTGGAGATCAACCTGAATGCGCTCGTAAATAACCTGAATATTTTTAGAAAAAGTCTGAAGCCTTCTACTAAAATAATGGGTATGGTGAAAGCTTTTTCGTATGGAAGTGGCGATGTGGAAATTGCGCGCGTTTTACAGTACCAAAAGGTTGATTACCTGGCAGTGGCGGTAGCCGACGAAGGTGTTCAGCTTCGTAACGCAGGAATCGTGGTTCCGATTGTAGTAATGAACCCCGAACAGGACAGTTTTCAGAACATCATCAATTACCGGCTCGAACCTAATATTTACAGCCTTGAGCTCCTTGAAAAGTTTTCGGAAAGTGTTGCAGAAACGGGCATCCGGAATTTTCCAGTCCATATTAAAATCGACACCGGGATGAACAGGCTGGGATTTAAAGAAAGAGACGAATTGGATCGCCTGGTTGAACATCTGAAAAAATCGGACGTACTCAAAATCCAATCCGTGTTTTCACACCTGGCTGCAAGCGACGAGGAAGCGCTTGATGATTTCACCCGCAGGCAGTTTCAAAAATTTGAAGAAACTTCAGCCTGGCTTGGCAACGCACTTCAGTGTTCTTTCGAACGACATATTTTGAATTCGGCCGGGATCGAGCGGTTCCCTGAGAAGCAGTACGAAATGGTGCGGCTTGGAATTGGTTTGTACGGAATATCACAACTCGGACTTCCGCTCGAAAATATCGGAACATTAAAAAGCACTGTTTCTCAGGTTAAAAAAGTCAACCGTGAAGAAACCGTAGGTTACAACCGAAAAGGGAAAGTAAATCGAGAAAGTAAAGTTGCGATTGTTCCGGTGGGCTATGCTGACGGACTTGACCGGAAACTTGGAAACCGGAGCGGATTTGCCTTTATTAATAACTCCAAAGTTCCGATAATCGGAAATATTTGCATGGACATGCTCATGCTCGATGTTACTGATTTGGAGGTTAAAAGTGGTGATACCGTCGAGTTCTTTGGCCCTCATATTTCGATCAGTGAGCTGGCCGAAAAGATTGGAACCATTCCCTATGAAATCCTGACCGGGATTTCGCAGCGTGTGAAACGGGTTTATTTGCAGGAATAAAAACCCCAGACAAAATTTGTCCGGCTTTAAATACCTGGTGTTGATTTTTATCCCAACTTACTAATCCTCTCCAGACGGTTTATGTCGAGGATTTTGATTTTTCTTCCATCAATCGCGATTACTTTTTCGGTGGCAAATGTCGACAGCGTTCGAATCGCGTTTGAGGTTGTCATGTTCGAAAGGTTGGCGATATCTTCGCGCGACATGTAAGCACGCAAAGTAGTTCCATCGTTTTCGTAACCGTATTTTTCTTTTAAAAGAATGAGCGATTCGGCTAATCGCCCGCGAATGTGTTTCTGCGTTAAAGTAACGGTACGGGAATTTGAAAAACCAAGTTCTTTGCAAAGTTTTTTAATGATTTTAAATGAGAAATCAGGATTTTTCAGGGCCCTGTTAAATATAAAATCGGGGCTTATGGTGCAGATCATCGATTCTTCAAGTGTGACTGCTGAGCCGATATGAGTTTCATCGCCCAAAAGAGCACGATAACCAATCAATCCCAATGGCTTTGTCATACGAATAATTTGTTCGCGCCCACCAACGCCTTCCTTAAAGATTTTCACTTTGCCGTTTACAAGAATCATAAAACCGCCTGGGGTATCTCCTTCTTTGAAAACAAATTCGTTTTTCTTGTAATGAGACAAAGAAATATGGTGCTGCAATTCTTCCTTTTCATCCGGAGTAAGCAGATAAAAAATCGATTTCTGATTGTCGATGATATCCTTAACTCCCAAATCTGAATTTAACATAGAATCGTCTGTATGTTTTACAGCATCAAAGCTAAAAAAAATTGTTAAATCTGTGCCACGATTCGGGTTTATTTTAGCCGCTTTCGAAAATTATTTGTATTAAAAATTTGCGCCTAAACCTCCTGGGCCAAATGTTTATCAATATCGGGCAACCAGCGGCATTCTTCTCCCAAAACCGAAGGCTTTTGAACTTACCCTCAAAATAGGCGCGGCCTGAAATCGTTTATATTCGTTCATGTTTACCATTCGTATTACCCGTCGTACAATTTCTTCATCGAAACCCAGCGCAGCTATTTCGCGCGGCGACTTGTTTAATTCGATGTAGTTGAAAAGCATTTGATCCAAATCTTCGTATTCAGGCAACGAGTCAGTATCTTTTTGGTCGGGGCGCAATTCGGCTGACGGTGGTTTTATAATCGTATTTTCAGGAATAATCTCGCGGTCTTTGTTTATCAAACGCGACAGTTTGTACACGTCCATTTTGTATACGTCGCCCAGTACGGCAAGACCGCCGTTCATGTCCCCGTACAATGTTCCGTATCCAACCGCCGATTCACTTTTATTGGTGGTGTTCAGCAATATATGCCCAAATTTATTTGAGATGGCCATCACAAAAATTCCCCGTACACGGGCCTGGATATTTTCTTCGGTAACATCGGGGGCACAACCTTCGAAAAGCGGAGCCATCTCAGTTTCGAAAGCATCTACGGCTTTTTGAATATGAACGATATCGTATCGGGTTCCAAGATTCTCAGCCAACACGCGTGCATCTTCCACACTATGGACTGACGAATATTTGGATGGCATCAGCAACACCCTCACGTTTTCGGCGCCAAGCGCACGAACCGCTAAAACCGCCACAACAGCCGAATCAATTCCTCCTGAAAGGCCGAGAGTAGCTTGTTTGAAACCCATCTTGCCAAAATAGTCGCGGATACCCAAAACCAATGCATCGTGAATTTTTTCGATATAACCGGTTTCTGCCTGCAATTGCTTTTCCCCCAAATGGTTTGTATCGACCAGTAAACTGTCTTCTTCAAAATACTTTAGTTCTTTTACAATCTCTCCTTCCCGATCGATCAAAACCGAACCTCCATCGAAAATTAACTCGGTTTGAGCTCCTACCTGGTTACAATACAAAATAGGAAGATGGTACTTTTTAGCTTTCGAAACCAGCACATCTTTACGCCAGCTTTCCTGGTTATACGAAAACGGCGATGCCGAAAGATTGACCACAAAATTGGGATCCAGTTTTGATAGTTCTTCCAACGGAGAAACTGAATACAGCTTGTCTTTTCCAAATTCGTTGGCGGTAGGCAATTCATCCCACAAATCTTCACAA
Organism: Draconibacterium sp.; assembly: GCA_011620585.1. Lineage (GTDB taxonomy): Bacteria > Bacteroidota > Bacteroidia > Bacteroidales > Prolixibacteraceae > Draconibacterium. The sequence goes on along the minus strand of WOYV01000070.1, from coordinate 10,093 downwards.
ATAGTAATAGCAATGCGCTCGCCTTTATACTCAACAATGCTAAACTCGCGGTTGGGCTCGAAATGGCGGTATTCGTCAAAAATATCGTAGGTTGGTAAAAGTGTCTTGTTGTGTATACTTTGAATCTTTCCGTCGGCCAGGAAAAAAGCCGAATTAAAAAGTTTCTTTCCACGTTCGTTTTCATTCACCCGGGGAGCTCCCACCAGAGCTGCAATACCGTTACAGTGTTGAGCAATTTGAGCTACTGTTTCTTCAGCCCTGCGAATAAATTCCTTTTTTTCGAGCAGATCGTGCGGGTAATAACCGGTAACCGAAAGCTCGGAAAACAACACAAGATCGGCACCTTGCTTTTTGGCTTTTTCAATCCCACGAATAATCTTTCCCGAATTTCCTTCGAAATCGCCAATTGTATAATTTAACTGAACGAGTGATACTTTCATTACTTAAGTTTAAAGTTCGGTGTTCGACGCCTGATTATGTCATTTCAATCGAAACCGAATATCTAACGATTGCAAATCTCCAATTTTTAGTTCACTTTCGCAATATTATTTTAAGCGCTTCGTATTGATTTAAATTTCAAATAAAATGAAGTATCCAAAAACAATATTTTTCACCCTGTTTGCAATTGTTTTATTTACAGCCTGTCATCGGAACCCTTTGAAAGTGGACATTTCGCAGATCGGCGACGAAGTGGAAGTGGCACGATTTGGCCGGCAGCTTTTTGATTTAGATGGGAAAGACACTTTGCAAACAGTTACTGAGCTGAGCAACAAATATCCTGATTTTTTTAATCTTTTTACATACCGGATTATCCGAATCGGGGGAATTGGAGATGAAGAATTCCCCAAATTAATAAAAACCTTTTTAACCGATACGCTGATCACACAAGTAAAAACCACCACTTTCCAGGAATTCAGCAATATAAAATGGCTTGAAAAAGACCTGCAAAAAGCATTCAAATACTATCGATTTCATTTTCCTGACAAAGAGCTGCCAACGATTTTTACTTACATTTCGGGTTTTAATCAATCGGTGGTTACAGCCGAAAATATTATCGGGATTAGCCTCGATAAATACCTGGGACGCGAATGTAGTTTCTATCAGCAACTGAGTTCTACGCCGCAATACAAGGTAATGAACATGTACAAGGAACGTATTCCTGCGGATGTGGCTTTTGCCTGGGCAATCACCGAATTTGAAGATCCGAACCCGACAACCAGTGTGCTGGATAATATGATCGAAAAAGGTAAAATGATGTATCTCGTCGACGCAATGTTGCCCGACACACACGATACCATAAAAATTGGATATACTGCCCAACAACTGGACTGGTGCGTTGCCAATGCACCTGCCATGTGGACTTACCTTATTGAGCAAAAAATGTTGTACTCAACCAAACGAATGGACATTGTCCGCTATATTAACGATGCTCCCACCACCAGTGGGTTTCCGCTTGAATCGCCCGGAAGAACAGGAGTTTGGATTGGCTGGCAGATTGTCCGCCAATACATGAAAAAACACCCTGAAGTAACTTTGGCTGAATTAATGGCGAAAAAAGATTATCAGAAAATACTGAACGAATCGGAGTATGACCCGGGGTAGGAAAAGTCGCAGTAAACAGTTTCAGTTATGTAACTGATAAAAGAAAAACAGCATTACTAAAACATTAAAGGCATAAAAAAGAAGAGGCTGTCCAAAAAGTTTGAAAACGAAAAATTTACTATCATTTTCACCACTGTCCGGTAAAATATCAGATTTTTATTTTAATAATATTTTGCTGCCCTACAGCTTATTTTAGCGACAGCGCCGCGTCAATTTTTGTAGAAAGAACCGTAAAATCCAAAAATAAGCCCAGAAGAATAAGGAATTTTCCCAGTTGGTATCTCCGGAGTGATAATCCAGGAAATGACATAACCCACAAAGCCGAAAAAACCCGCAGAAAACAACGACAGCAAAACATACAAAAGACGCACCAGCATCTTATTGGCATCGGTGTATTCGGCAAAGCCTGCCAGCACGCCACCCAAAACCCGGTCGCGCAACCGGGATAAACGTCGCGAAGACATAACTATTCTTCGTCTTCGTCGGCAAGCAATTCTTCGTTTTCGAATTCTTTTTCCAAAAACTCTTCGGCTGCCTCGATCAGTTCACCGATTAATTCCTCATCGCCCGGTTCGCCGTCGATCCAGTGGATGTGTTGGTTACTCCAGAAATCTTCAATGTCGGCTTCCACGATAAAACGGGGAGTTTCGGTGTGGACCACAAAAATAGTGTCGGGAGTTTCCTGCGAATTGTCGGCTAATAAAAACTTTGGTAACATGGCTTACTATTTTAGTATTTCAAGCTAAAATACAATAATATCTTTTCCACCTGTTAACTCCTTGCGAAAAGAAATAAAAAAGTAATTTGTATATCCGGTTAATTGCGACAAAAACCTCTAATTAACGCCATATCAAATATTTCCTGTGATTGGCATACTTTTAAAATCAGAAACCAACTGGATAATGCCAAATCCTGACAAAGTTCATGCCCGGGTTATATTCTTCCGAAAATAAAGCTTTCATTCTTTAGCTTATTAAATCAGAATGTTATTTTTAAGCTCTTTACTGAAAAAACACTTAATCAATGCACAAACTCAACGAAGTTCTTTCCGTGATCGACAGCTATATTGGCGGATCACAATGGTTTGTTTTTTTATTACTCGGAACCGGCATCTTTTTTACTATTTATCTGAAGTTCCCCCAGTTTCGGTACCTGACATATTCGTTGCGCATTGTCCGGGGCAAGTTCGACAAAGAGGGGGACCAGGGCGACACTTCGCATTTCCAGGCACTTACAACTGCACTCTCAGGAACCGTTGGAACCGGTAACATTGCCGGTGTTGCCCTGGCTATCCATCTTGGCGGTCCGGCTGCACTTTTCTGGATGCTGGTTACCGCCGCCTTGGGTATGACCACCAAATTCGTTGAGGTAACGCTTTCGCACAAATACCGCGAAGTGGCCCAGGACGGATCGATTTCGGGTGGCCCCATGTACTACATGAAAAACCGCCTGAATATGAAATGGTTAGCCGTGATTTTTGCGATTGCCACCGTTCTTTCTTCTTTCGGAACAGGAAGTTTACCCCAGATTAACAGTATCTCCAGTTCGCTTTTCGAAACCTTTGGTATCAACCACATGCTGTCAGGAGGAATACTTGCAGTGCTGCTTGGATTCGTAATTATTGGAGGGATCAAACGTATTGCACAGGTAACTTCGCGACTGGTTCCGCTAATGGCCATCATCTATTTTATGGGGGCCGTTGCCGTTATTTTCTACAACTACGAAAATATTATTCCCTCGCTGGGTGCCATTTTTGGTGATGTATTTACCGGAACCGCTGCCATGGGGGGATTTCTGGGTGGAAGCATAGCTTTTGCTTTTAACCGTGGGGTAAACCGCGGCCTGTTCTCCAACGAAGCCGGACAAGGTTCAGCGCCAATCGCCCACGCTGCCGCCCGCGCCCACGAACCGGTTTCGGAAGGCCTGGTCGCCTTGCTCGAACCTTTTATCGACACCATCATTATTTGCTCCCTCACCGGGTTGGTACTCTTATCGTCGGGCGTTTGGACCGAAAAACATGACAACCAGTTCCAGGAATCGGACCTTGTGGTACTAAGCGGCCATTATTCGGAGCAAAACGATGCCGATGTGGTAGCTTTACACGATTATCTTATGGGTGAAAACGACCTGCCTTTATACAACGGAACCCTACAGGTTGAAAACGGCATCATCGCCGATCAGCCCACCATCCTTCATGCCCGTTCGGTGGCCGAAGACGTGAGGGTTTGGGTAAACGACCAACTGTATTCGGGCCAGGTTACCTTTAACAACGGGAAACTGGTAAACGACCAGCAATTCAAACTGAGTGGAAAATCGCTGATGCACAGCGCACCGCTGACCACCATTGCTTTTACCCGGAGCTGGTTTGGCGACTACGGAAAATACATTGTTTCAATTGGCCTGCTGATGTTTGCATTTTCGACGGCCATCAGTTGGTCGTATTATGGCGACCGCGCCATCACTTACCTGTTTGGTTCGGGAAAAGTAATTTATTACCACATTATTTATGTGATCGGGTTTTTTCTGGCCTCGTTTACCGATACCACCATCATCTGGACACTTTCGGGCATCACCATCGCTTTGATGACCATCCCAAACCTGTTTGGGATACTGGCTTTGTCGAAAGAAATGAAAAACGAAGTAAAATCGTTCTGGAAAGAATATGCCAACCGTTTCCCGGGTGAAAAGGTTCCGAAAGGATAAGCAGTTCAGAGTTAAAAGTTTAGGGTTCAAAGAATACCGCACACCTGTAACAAATCGGGACAGGCTGTGAGATTGCTTCTCCTCCTGCGCCGGATCGCAATGACACTATTTCAGTAATGTGTCGGCAGCGGACAGTAAAAAATTATGTCAGAACCGAATTCGTTGTTGTCCGCTGCAGGAAATACCCGTTTACTGTCATCGCGAGGGAGCTTACGACCGCCGCGATCTTCTTTTGTCAGTAGCTCCCAATATTTAATGCAGAATAATCAACTTGGAATACCAAACAAGCTCAAGGCGCTGTGCTCAAAGCCCATCGCTCCTTATTCAATCCCCAGGTAGTGCGACAGCATATCGGCGGTGGCAATCTCCTTATGACTGCCGTATTCCAACAGCTTTTTATTTACCTTGAACAGGCCACCGCAGCCGGCTTCACAAAACAGCGATTTTAGCTTTTCGTTTTGTTCAATATCCGAAAACAACAAGGTTTTTAACCGGTCGATGCCCCAGTATTTCGAATCGGCTTTTTTGAGCCCCAGCAGTTCGTTTAAGCGGTCGCCCTCGGGTGTTCCGTTATGGGTAAGAAGCAGAAAAGTGCGCACCACCAGTCTGTCGCCCAGCACATCGGCCACCAGGTAACCCAGTTTAATTCCGCCAAAGGTTACCGGAAACAAAAAACTTAGGCTACGCCCGGTTTTAACAGGCTCCGGCGAAACCAGTGCAGGCAAAATAAATAGGTAGTTATGTTGGGCAAAGTGGGGCGACAAACGTTCTGCTATCCGCTCAAACACATGCTGCTGAATGTACACTTTCAGCGGGTAATCTTTCATCGGACCACCTATTCCAAGGTCAGCAGGAGTGCGGGTCAGCGCTTCGAAACCCTTTTCGCCCAGAATATACACCTGTTGTACAAGCCGTGTATGGCCATCGATTTTCATCGGCTCCTTTTCCGCCTTCATGATATCGAGCACGTGGTTGTTGAAAAAGCATGTTGGCCCCCACTTTTGTCCGTCTTCTAACTCACTATTCGAAACTGTACGTAACATCAACCCCGATACATCGGAGTGATAACTGCACAGCAGGATTATCTTTTCGTTTATCTCCATCAGTGCATCCAGCCTGGTGGGTTCAAGATCATCGGTAAAGAGCGGGAAACAACTGCGAAAAGCTTCGGCATCAACACCCTTGTTAACATCCACATTGCGATACATCATAAATACCATTTCAGCATACAACGAATAATCGTAAAGGCTCATCCGCTTTTTTAAATTTTTCAATTCAATATACGAGGCCTGCAACAAATGGCTCAAATCCTTATTCAAGGCCTTGAGTATGGAATTTGATATCGTATATCTGCCACTTACAGGGGCTACAAATTTATGGGGCCGTAAACGCGTTTCATAAGCCATTTCATAGGTTGCTGAATTCAGCAGGCCCCAGGCTTTTGGATTGCCCAGGTCGCGCATCACCCGGTGCAGCCGTTCGAAATACTGTTTTTTCTGATGACGGCTTTCCTGTTTTAACAGTTTGGTATTTTGTTTTTTTCGTCGTTTCATTTGGATGCCGGAACATTCATTTTCGATGCCTGTTTTACGGCGTTGTAGTAGCTCAGCGCATTAATGTAGCTTTCGGCGCCGGCCTGCATAGCCGTGTCGTCGAGGCCATTGTTTAACTGCTGCACCATACGGAACAAGCCGGTTAACTGGCCATGGGCCTTCATATCGCCGGCCAGTTCTTCCTTGTTCATATACGGCGGGGCAAACTGCGGGTCGCTCACGGTATAATCCAGCGTTTTTTCCACAAAGGGAATGGTTTTATCACTCATTTTCGGAAGTTCTCTCCGCTCGTCGGGAGTAAGGGCTATCAGGTAAGGCTGTAACTGGCGTTCACCTCTTCCAGTTTTTGCTGTGCCTGGGTAACTACCTCATCGGGCAGTATAAAATTGATTTTGTTCTCCATGTTTGTAAGATTTAAAAATTAGCAATTTTGTTGTTTGTGCGTTTTGCCTTTTCAAGGTATGGAAAACCGGCTTTTTATGCAAGCAATATGTTCAAAAGAAGGTTTATAATGCCGCTGGCTCGCCGCCTGAAATTTGCACTTTCCCGGCTATGCAATTTACAATGTTGTTAACGCCTGGCTTTTATTTTTGTATCATGCTTTCAATCATCGAGATGAAATCATTAACTGGTTCAAAATAAGGTTCTACATTGTCTTTGTGAAAATCGAATAAATCGTCATAATCTCCTTTTTGTCTCCAAGTAAACAATTGAGAATACATTTTACCGTATTTTGAGTCAATCTTACCAGTCTTAATGAAATACTCCGAGAAGTTTGATTTTGCTCCGTTGTGGGTTGTTGGTTTTAAGTCAGAGTCGAGTAGAAGAGCCATTACTGCATAATAAGCGGCATAATACAATCTGTTAATTGTCGAATTCCATTTTTCCCTTTCTGCAAGAATTGATGCATCGTCATAGGTGTCTTTTGCTCTGGCAATTCTATAATTAATCAATTCATTTTTTGTTCCGGTCATTTTAGTCTAATTCCTTCTTTTTGAATATTTTCGTATAACGGAGTAATCGAGTAGTTTGAGTTCCAGTCATTTTTTGAATAAATCAATGGCGAAAAAATTTCTCCTGTTTTTAATTCCAATTCATAGAATTCGTCCATGAATTTAGTCTCAAAGTCAAACGACACATTTGCAGAATTGAGCAGAATCAACAAATCCCAATCGGAAAGTTTTTTTGCATTTCCACGTGCCTGAGAACCATACAAATAAACTTCTGAATCAGGTGCATTTTTGTCAACGACCATTTTTATCAGCTGTAATATTTGCTCTTTTTTACTCATAAAACAAAGATAATGATTTTTGATATAGCGTCAGTTTGTTTTTTTCAAGCTTGGCGTTAACGGGCACGTATATAAAACGTTTGGCATTTCGAAGCACATTCCTGTCAAGTTACAACTACTTTTGATACGGGCTGAAATGCTGGAATACCTGCTGCACCGGCAATTAACTATACGCGCGTGGCGGTATGTGGTTTTCTTTCAGTTATGTAGTCGATTTATTTCTACAATGATTTGTTCGATTACTTCTGTATTATAAATTTTTTTAGTCCCGCTTGAACTTTTAGTTGAAAAAACAAAGAATACCTTACCCCCAATTTTTTTTTCGAAACGTTCGTGATTTTTTCTGTGCATTTCAATCCATTGGTATTGATTTAATGACTAACCTGATGCTATCGGTTTTATTTGAATACCAATGTATTTTTGATTGATTTTAACGAAAAAATCAACACCATAAGTTCTATCCCAGTTATCTGGCGCAGGCTCAATCTTTTGTCCAATCGCGCCCTCAAGTTGCCCGTAAATTGTTTCTATTTCAGTTCTGTAGCCTTCATAAGTCCGATTTAAAACAAGATTATATGCATAATCAATACACTCTTCTTCTGAAATCTGTTCAAGTTCGTGTTGGACAACTTCGGAGAGCTTAACATAAAGAGTTTGTCCAAGACCTGTTATATATTCCCTCGTGATTTGCAAGCCGTCCTTTTTCTTTTGCTTGGCTTTAGTAAAATAAAATTGTTCCCATTCTTCATATTTTGAAGGGGCACATGTTCTAATTAATTCAGAGGTTGAACCAACGCTGTGAGCTTTATTTAATCCCCAACGGTTCATTCCGTAATTTAATAATGTTTCTCTTTTGAATTTCAGATTATGTCCGTCTGAACCGGATATGTATTCTTTTGCCATTTTAAATTAGGTTGTTAGGATTATTGGCGTTCCAAATTTCTCTAAGATTATCTGCTCTCATTTGTAAGTCAGGGATTCGGCTTAACAGATAATTAATTGCTTCTTGTGCTTTTTGAGGGGTGTTTATTTTAAAATATCCTTGATTTGAACTTCCTATTAAATTGTTTTGTTCGTTTACCAATTCCCGTATGTATTTTCTAATGGTTTCCTGTGTACGTCCAGGGTCAACTACTTGTAAAAGTTGATTATATATTTCATCAGCCGTAATATAATTAGCGGTTTTATTGATAATTGCCAAAATCTGGGTCTTAATTTGTTGTTTGTTCATTATGTAATTTGATAAATTTTTCTCTGTACTTAAAATTAATTCCACTATCCACCTGAACTAACCCATTTTTAATTAGGTGGGCATTAATGAAGGTCTTGTTTTTTAGATATAAGTAACACATCAAATTATTCTCTTCATCATATTTCTGACTATCAAATTTCATATATACTTTTTGCCCATTTGTTTTATCATATAAAAATTTTTTAGCCGAACCGTTCGCACTTTTCTTTTCTTTAACGCCAATGAGCCTCACAATTAGGTCATTATTTAACCTTATTAGTTCTGGGCTAATAATCTCTTTGACCGTGTAATAATCTTCCCGCTCCCCACTGTTCTTATCTATTTTAGAACCAAATTGTAATTTTTTCGGGTCAATTTTTTTATCAAGATTTTGATAGTCAATAAAGCGATATGGTAAATTTTCAAATTCCTTATTAGCATCAATGTTAATTTTATCTTTAAGGAATTCATATGTTGTCCCTGCTAAGTCTTTCTGTCTTATGTTCAATTTGTCTTTGGCTATTTCAATGAATTCGGAGTTTATTTCGTACCCGATGGAATTTCTTTCCAGGTTTCTTGCAGCCAGGGAAGTTGTACCACTACCCATAAATGGGTCTAAGACAGTTTCACCCTTAAACGCGAACATTTTAAGAAGTCTTTTCGGCAATTCTTCCGGGAACATTGCAATGTGTCCATCTTGTCTTGCTCCCCCGAAATTCCAATGACCTGCAAAATATTCTTTCCATTCTTCTGTAGTCAGTTTGGATTGTTCTTTTATCTCTTTACTTACTTTAGTTGTAGGGGTTCCTAATTTTTTGAAAATTAAAATAAACTCGTAATCAATTGACAAAATTCCGTTCCTGGGGGTTGGAAAACTTCCCATAAGAGAAGCCCCTCCTGTTGTGTTTGTTGTTGTTTGTTTCTGCCAAATAATAGCTCCCATATAGTCAAATCCAATACTTTCGCAGAATTTGATTATCTCAGTCCGGATAGGAATTACTTTATATCGACCATAATAAACAGCTCTGGCAAATTGGTCCCCAATATTCACGCATAATCTACAGCCATTATCAAGGACTCTGTAACATTCATTCCAAACAAGGTTCAAGTTGTTAATGTAAGATTCATAATCTTCATGATAACCAATTTGATTTTCTGTTCCATAGTCTTTTAGTTGCCAATAAGGAGGAGAAGTAATTACCAAATGCACTGACTTGTCAGGTACAAGATTCATTTGTCGGCTGTCTCCATTTATTATTTTATGATGAGTTTTCATTAGATTTTATTTTTTCACGAAGTTACTCAAATTATCCTTTTCTTCCTTGTAAGATTTCCAATATAGCAGAGCCTTTCAACCATTACCGCCAACGGTAAATTGTATGAGTAGTGGCAGATTGCGTGGTACTTTCCTGTCAAGTTACAAAAAAGTTAAAGCTGGCTATAACCCTTGAATTTACTACTGAACCGGCTATTATTTTATACATTGTTGTTTCGTTGTTTTTTTTAAATCAAATGTCTGATAATCCATGTTGCCAACTGGCTTTTTTGTCATCTGTCACACCATTTTTAAACAAAAGTCTTTAATATGCATTCGATTAATTCCCTTATAGGTTGATATTTCAGTCAATTCATCCATAGTCACAACATATTTTGGAAAGTTATCCGATATTTCAAGTAAATTTCCATATTCTCGATTTATAGTTCCCTCATTTG
>WOYV01000127.1 GCA_011620585.1 Draconibacterium sp. | reverse complement strand
GCCCGCCAGGAATTATCTGGTGATGAAAGTAAAATACAACTGGCTCAGCTCGAGTACGAAACATTTTCTAAAATCATCGAGACAGCATATTTAGCCTACGATCTGAATGGTAATGCAGATTATCTTGAACTTGCATTTTCGAACTCGGAGCAATTAAAGAGCAGTGCGGTTTTTGATAAAATATCCACCGATATCGCACAGGAAAACAGCCTTATCCCGGATAGCCTGCTTGAACTGGAAAGTAAACTTAATAACACAATTTCCTATTGCAACGAGAAGATTTTCGAAGAAAGCAGCCTTGATGAACCTGACTCTTCGTTAGTAAATGAATTTCAAAGTAAGATTTTTGAAGCCTCCAGGCAACGCGATGAACTGAATCGTTTCCTGGAAGATAATTATCCGGACTATTACGACCTTAAATATTCGAAATCGATGTTGGGCATTTCGGATATCCAGGCAAAACTTCATAAAAAAGAAGCCATCCTGGAATATGTCCTGAATGAATCAGACTCTACCCGAATGCTATATACTTTCCTGATTACTAAAGAGAAAAGCAGCTTAATTCAACAGTCGATTTCTGCCGGGACCGAGCAATCCATGGAATACATTTTTCATTTCATGACTACCCCCAATTACATTTTCACCACGAACGAAGATTCCAAAGAATTTTGCGTGGCAGCCGGGAATATGTACAAACTGCTTATCGGGCCGGTTAGCGAAGAAATAAAAAATAAGAACCTCATTATCATCCCGGATGGGAAATTGAATTATATCGCCTTTGACGGCCTGCTGAGAACCACTCCCGACACTAATCAGGTAATTGACTTTACAAAACTCGATTACCTGGTGCGCGATTTCAATGTAAACTATGCTAATTCGGCGAATATTTTAATGAAGTACCGGCATTCGGACCGAAATGTACAAAACCGCATCCTGGCTTTTGCCCCGGAATACGAATCTGAAAAATTTGAACTCTCAAATGCTTCTTATACTCTCCTGCCATTGCCGGGAGTTCAAAAAGAAGTAGATGCAATTGCCAGGACTGTTAAAACAAAAATTTTCCGTGCGAAAGAAGCATCTGAACAGAATTTCAGGGAGAACAGTCAAGATTATGATATTCTGCACCTGGCCATGCACGCTTACATCAACGACTCGCTTCCGGCGTTCTCAAGACTCGCCTTTTCTCCCGAACCAAATGAGGATGACATTCTGAAAGATGGCTGGCTAAATACAGCCGATATATACAACCTTAAATTGGACAATGTTCGCCTGACTGTCTTAAGCGCCTGTAATACAGGAGTTGGGAAGATGCAAAAAGGGGAAGGGTTGATGAGCCTTGCCCGTGGCTTTTTGTATGCGGGCTGTCCTTCAATTGTTATGTCGTTGTGGGAAGTGGAAGACAATGCCGGGACTCAAATTATGACATCGTTTTATAAAAACCTGAAACGTGGTAAAACCAAAGACGCTGCGCTAAGAGCTGCCAAACTGGAATACCTCGGAAATGTTAATTCGCGCCTGGCACATCCACATTACTGGATGAGTTTCAAAAGCATTGGCGATAATTCTCCGGTTTACACAAGTAATGATATTTACTTTTTTGCTATACTGATGGCGCTTATTCTTTTCTTCTCAATCGACCAGGTTATCAGAATAAGAAAAGCCCGCCGTAAAAGGCAGGCTTCCTGAATGTGTATTACGAATTTATCTATTTTCTTGAATGTGTATTTTGTTGTCGATTCAATCTAAATGGTGAATGTGTATTTATAACCGAATCAACCTAAATAAAGTCAGATGAACTATTTGATGGTATATTTCAATTTTCGGACAATTGCTTTGGCATTATTCTCGTAGTGGCCTTTTCTTTCGATAACAGCCAGTAATTCATTTTTAGCTTCATTTTTTTGGTTCAGCTTAAGGTAACACAGGGACTTGTACCACTCAGCTTCTTCAATAAAAAGGTTATCTCCATGATCGATGACTCTTGTATAAGCTTCAATTGCCTTATCGTATTGATTTAGATTCTGGTAACTTAATGCCAGGTAGAAGTTTTTCACAAAGGCCTCCTGAGGAGTTGTTGTGGTATGTTCAAGTAATTCGATCGTTTTGGTATAATCTTCTTCGGCAAAGTACTGTCTGACTTTTTGATATTCATCAACGCTACTTGTGTTTATCGAACGTTCGGAAGCCCATGTTGGCGTATCGAAATATTTATTGTAGGTTTTGTCAACCGATTGTAGCCCGGTATTCAGTGCTCCCATCAAACCAACCAACACAATAATCATCGCCACACTGTTTCTCCAAAAACGGGTAGATTTTAAGTCGAATTGCGGCATCACTATCGATTTTACTTCCTTCTTCTCCGATTCTTTTCTTGCGTGGGCCAGTTTTGCACGAAGCGACAGTATATCGGATTCTCCAATGGCTTTGTTTATGTGATTACGAAGTGAAACTTCGGCCATTAAATCCGTATTCTCTTTTAACTCAGCGTTAAATTCCATTAACAGATCTTCTTCAAGCATCCCATCAATGAAATCCTCGATGGTTTGTTCGCTAACATTCCATGAAGTCTCTGCTGACATTATATTCTTCATTTTATCCCTCAGGTTCATCACGTCAAATTCTCCTAAGGCGTTATCCAACTCATTGTGAAGATTAACTTCGAACTGAAGATCCTGGTTCATTTCAAGTTCAGCTTCAAATTCAGCTAAAATTTCGTCCCCCATCTCACCGTTTAGGTACGAGTCGATATCTTCTGCCGAATACTGAGGTTCGACTGATTTGGCAACTTGTTTCAGTGTATCGCGTAAATTGAGAATATCGGATTCAAGGATTGCTTCTTCCAACCCATCAAGTTCTTCCAGTTCAATTCCTTCCAACTCATCTTCAAAACCGTTCATTTCCGAACCGTTTTGTTCTTCATAGAACCGATGAATGTTTTCGTTTGCTGTTTTTCCGTGTTGATAAACGTGTACTTTTGGAAGGGATTCAAAAGTATCGATCAACTGTTCGAAGGTTAATTCTTCTTTTAAGTCCTTGATTTCATCGAGTTCTTCGAGTAATGCGAAGGAGCCGTTTTCGAAACTGTTAAGCGTGTTTTCTCTTTGGATTTTTTCGAGGGAAGCTTTAAGGGCTATAACATCCAACTCAAGTACTGCGTCCTGGATGTCATGGTGAAGTTTAACTTCATCTCTTAATTCTTCGTTGAGGGTCAACTCTTTTTCAAAATCTTCTTTTTCTCTCGCGTCCAATAAATTGAGACAGTAGTCTTCAATGCGTCCAAATAATTCTGTTTTAGGTGTCATCTTCAAGTATCTTTTTAAATTCTGTATCTTGCTTAATGCGCTTGATAAGTAGTTCTTTACACTTGAATTTTCGGGTTTTTGCGTACTTCTCTGTTTTATAGCCCATGATTCGGGCAATTTCCTTAAGGGGAACTTTCTCAAAAAACAGTTGCAACAACTTTTGACAATCAGAACTAAGGGTTTTAAAATGCTTCTGATACAAACCGTACTTTTCGTTTTTTTCAATTAACTCAATCAGGTTATCATCGTAAATGTCTTCCTGATAGGGTAACGAATCGTTTAGTTTCTCTTTTTCAATTCTTCGTTTCTCCAGTTGTTTCAACCAAAGCAGCCTGCAAACCGAAAATAAATAGCCTTGAAAAGAACTCTTCTCGAAAATCAAATCGTTTTCTTTCAATTTTCGATAAATTACGATAACTGCTTCCTGAAAAATATCGCTGGCATCATCTTCACTTCCCTGGTTCTTCTTGATAAAGTAATTTACTTTGTAGTAATACTGTTTGTATATGTACTGTAAAATTAAATTATCATGTCGTAAGATACCTTTCAGGATTTGCGCATCCGTATAACTTATCATGTTCTATTATATTAATTCGATTAATGGGTAAAAGGTAACCCTCAATTTAAAATTATTCTATTCACAACTTAATTAACAAATAGCACTCATTGTGGCAATTTCGCTAATAAACAATGCTTTACATCGTGTGCTAAAGATAAAAATTAAATTAAAAAGAAAAAATAAATATGGGAAATTGCTGTGTTCAGAAAAACAAAAAGGACAGGTTCAACAACCTATCCTTTTCTCATTAAACTAACTAACCTAACTAAACCTAAACTTATGAAAATAAACGTACTGCAAATATAACGGCACAGGATTTACTCAACAAAAAAAAGTTGTTAAATCATGTTAAAGATGAAAAATACTTAACAATTGATTTTATTGAGCTACAAAAGTATAGTGAATGCTTCCTTTTTGTGAAACGGGCGCCGAGTTATCGCTGTTGAAGAGGGTCCGTGAGGCGGCTTCTTTTGCGTACAGAAAAATCTGATTGTCGCGAATAGCCGGATTGGGGCGTGGAACTGCTTCGGTTACTCTCCCATTTCGGTTGACTTTGATGTCAACTATTACTGTGCCCCCGCCTTGTGCCAGGTAAACCGGAACAGGCAAACTCACGTGATAACGGTTCTCAAGGTAATACACAATATTACTTTCTCCGACGTAAATTACATTCCTGATCGAGTCACGATCCATATCTTGGGTGGTTTCAACCGGCATTTTCACTTCACTCATATCCACAATCTCTTCAGATAACTGGGCGCTAACATTTGAACGTAATTGTTTAGCCGCCTCAACTTCTTTCAAATAATCGTTGTCAAAAAATTTATCAGGTGATGACGTCGTATTTTCTTTTGCCAGTTGGTTTGAAGCCGTATTTGTAAGGTTGTTGATCCGGTCCTCAGCCGGAGGTGTTTCTTCGACAGGCTTTTCTTCCTTTGCCTCAGGCAACTCCGGCTCAAGCATATCTTCAGGAAATTCAACCAGAATTTCTTCTTCTTTAACATTGCCTTTAATATCTACATCAGCCAGTAAAAAAAAGAATAATAACAGGATATGAAAAATTAAGGTGCCCATCACCCCGTAAATATTTCGCCGGTATATTTTACTTAGCTTTTGCACTCAACAAATGTAAAAAATTAAGTTGTACCAAAGTCTTTGTAAATGGCGATGACAAAAACTTATTTACCGGATTCTAAACAAAAAGCGCCGACCAAATGGTCAGCGCTCGTTAAACGCTAACTTCATAACTTTTATACATATTGTTAATCTCCAACAGTTGAATGTACTAACCAACATGCTCATTTCGTGGCAACAAGCATTGCCCGAAAATAACCTAGCGATTCGGCAATCCCCATAAAAGGATCATCCATATTTCTTTCGTGCTCGAGACTAACACAGCCCGTATAATTAACTTCGCGTAGCATTTTAACAAACGAGGGGAAATCGATGATTCCGCGCCCTACTTCCACAGAATAACCTGATTTTGTAGTTCCGGTTACATCTTTTAAATGAATGTCGAAAATACGGGTGTGATATTTTTTAAGATCGGCTACCGGGTCTTTTCCGTTTCGTGTATCATGTCCAATGTCTAAACACATCCCGATTCGGGGATCCAGGTTTTTGGTCTTTTCCCAAACTACTTCGGCATCCTGATAAATTTCCTGGTCAGGACCGTGAAGATGAATTGCATACGTAAAGCCATATTCTTTTACTTTCTGGTCGACATATGGAAGCAAATCGTAATTCGGAACTCCCACGATGGTAGTAACCCCCACGCGTTTTGCATATTCAAAATCTTTATCGATCTCCTCTTTCGAACGCATGTATAAAGGTCCAACGGCATATCCTTTTACTCCATATCCGGCACACTTGGCATGGAAGGCAGCAATTTCTTCATCGGTACTTTCAACAGGCAAATGAAAATCTTTTATACATAAATAATGAATATCACAACGTTGCAAGGTTTTTAGCGCTGTTTCCAAGTCGAACTTTACAAAGGTATAACCGGCTACCCCTAATTTAAATGATTCACGAGTTTCAGGAGCCGGTTGCGGATCGGGTCTTTCCTGGGCATTCAACATGTTCGGTACAAGGAAAATCCCGATCAAAACAAACATTAAAAAAGTCTTTTTCATAATTAAGATCAAATTGGTTTATTGCTGCTAAGGTAGTTAATTCAAATTGTAGAAAAGCCAACACCGTGCAACAAAATTAACTCATCAGTTGAATTTAATACTTTGAGCCTAACTTCTCAGACTGTTTGCCAGCGAGTAGTTACGAGATATTCCTCCACGCCGTTTTCACCAACTCCGGCATTTAACTCGTCGGCAATTTTTTTCCACTGTTCGTATGCCTGATTTTTTTCGTGTTTATTACATTTAAAGAATTTATTCTTTATTTTACCTTTCACACAATTTAAAAATATTACAATTGTTTTCATGGCTTTGAGTTTAAATTATTCTTCAAGTGAATCGTTAAATCGTCGTAATAGAACGGCGGCAAAACTGCTCATCGATGTGTTTTCCACAATAATTTCCCCTGGCAGGTCGAGGTTGGTCAAAGTGAAGTTCCAGATTGCCCTGATACCGCAACTGACCAGATCCTCGGCCACATCCTGCGCAACGCTGTTTGGTGTCGACAGGATCGCAATTTTAACATTCAATCGGTCGGATAGTTGAAAAAGCTTGTTGTAGTCGAAAATGTGGGTGCTGCCGATTGTTTTGCCGACATATTCCAACGCTGTAATCTGCACATTACAACTATAGCAAAAGGGATGCTAATTGAACAAACAAAAAGTTTTAGAAAGTGGGTTTTGCAGGTAACAGTTATAGCAACCTTCGATTAAAGTTTTTTTTATTAAGAACTTGCTCCGATACCAGGAATACAACCGGTTTACCTGAAATTGGATTGGTGCGTGTTATTACGACTGTTTTATAAACCGCCTCGATATCTTCATAATTGAGTACTTCTGCCGGCGCTCCAACCTTTCGAACTGTACCATTCTCCATCATAATTAGCGAATCGCAGTATTCACCAGCCAGATTCAGGTCGTGAATGATCATCAGAATCGTAAGTTTTAAATCGTGGCTCAAGCGTCGTATCAAATTCAAAATCTGCACCTGGTGTGTAATATCGAGATGTGATGTTGGCTCATCAAGTAAAAGTAACTGGGGCTCTTGTGCCAAGGCCCGCGCAATTCCTGCCAGTTGCTGTTCTCCCCCACTCAGCGCATTCATGGGTTTATCTTTTAAATGAACGACACCCACTTGATTCATGTACTTCTGGGCGATCTCCAGATCGTCAGCAGTTTCAAAAAACTGAAATCGCCTGCGGTATGGAAAACGACCCATTAAAACATATTCTTCCACCGTAATATTTCCGGCTTCGATGGTTTGGGTTACCACTGCCAGGTTCTGGGCCCGTTCCCTCAGTCCCATTTTCTGCAACAATTTTTCGTTGAGGATACATTTACCTTTTATTGTACTTAACTCCCCGGATATTCCTTTAAAAAGCGTGGTTTTACCTGAACCATTCGGACCGATAATTCCAACAAAATCTCCTTGTTTGATTTCAAAACAAATATCCTCCAGAACGAAGCGTCCCGGATAGCCGCACGAAAAGTGATCGATTTTTAAGAAACTATCCATCTAATTCAGTTTGAAATGCGATTTTGAACGGCTCAAAACGGCGATAAATACAAGTCCTCCCGCAAAACCAGTGATCACGCCTATTGGTAATTCGTTGGGTGAAATAATGGTGCGTGCAACGGTGTCGCAAAGAATCAAAAAAACAGAACCGCCTAAAAATGAACCCAATAAAAGAATACGGTAATCATTACCTATGATTAAACGTATGAGATGCGGAATAACTAAACCTACAAAACCGATGACACCGGCAACAGCCACCGCGATTCCGGTAAGCAGCGATGCCAAAAAAAATAAAATCCGGATGGTTAAATTGGTATTAATTCCTAAATGTTGTGCTTTTGCATTTCCCAATCGAAGCGCGTTTAAAGGCTGGGCAAAAAAGTAGCTCAACAATAAACCACTGAGTGATGCATAAAAAGCAATTTTTATCAGTATATAATTAGTTTCATCCAATGACCCCATAACCCAAAACACAATACTTTGCACGTTATCAGTGGTAGTTATCGACATCAAAAACATCATGGCCGAAGATGAAACAAAACTCACCATCACACCTATCAGCAACATACTGTTGATGCTCAATCCACCGCGTTTAATGCTTAAAAAATAAACCAAAAAGAGAGTTATAATAGCGCCTGCAAATCCAAAAAGTGGCAAGGCCAGAAAAGAAATGGCATTCAGTCCAAAAACGATGGCAATCGATACTCCAAGCGCAGCGCCTCCTGAAATTCCCAAAGTATATGGTTCAACAAGCGGGTTCCGATAAATACCTTGCAAAACAGCACCTGAAAGACTCAGCGCCCCTCCCACAGATGCAGCAAGAATTAATCGTGGAATACGAATTTTGGTAAGCACCACATACGAAATCGATTCGGGACTGGCAAGTATTTCAGGAAGACGCAAAAGTGATATGTTCACTTCGCCCGACGACAGAGAAATGGCAACGGAAGTTAATAAGAGCAGCAGCAAAACCGCTGTAAAAACAATCCATTTAAAATACCTGTTTCTCATTAATCACTTATTGTCCAACTATTTCGTTCTTATTCCATCAAACACATCTTCGAGTGCGCTCACAAAGTTAATGGGTGTTGGGCTGCACGATGTTTCCGAATCGATCAGAAAAACCTTATTATTTTTCACTGCTGTAATTCCCGTGTATGTTTTCCAAACATTCATTTCTTCTTTGCCAAAACCGCCCATGGTTGCTATAAAAATATAATCCGGGTTATTTACCACCACACTTTCACGGGTAATAGTTCCCTTGGTAAGTCCTGCGGCAACGTTTTCGCCATTACAAAAAGTAATATAATCGTTCATAAATGTATTCTCCAAAACTGTAAAAACGGGATTAGCGCCTAACTGAAAAAATATTTTTGAACGTGGGAGTTTCGAAGACATTTGTTTAATCTCATTAACTTTCTTTTCGGCCTCAGCAACCGCTTTTTTTGCCTCGTCAAGGTTTCCGATCAACCCGGCAATGTGTAAGGTCTGTTCACAAATTTCTTTGAAATTACGCGGCGAATCCATCACCTCCACGTTAATGCCCAGCCTTTCCATGGTGGCAATATCCTGTGGTTTTGTCAGTTTCATAGCTAAAACTATATCGGGGTTTAACTGGTACAGGGCTTCAATATTGATATCGACTGCCGAACCAACCTGCGGCACCTCGTCGCGTACTGCATCGGTACAGTAACTCGTGCAGCCCACCAGTTTTTCCTGTGCCCCGATCAGATAAATATTTTCAGTAATCGACGGAGCCAGAGAAACAACCCGACTAACTTCCTGGGCAAAACCCAAAAAATTAATCAGTAAAAGTACGAAAATGGCAAAGCCTTTAATTTTCATGTCGCACAAATAATTTTACGGGAAGAAACAGGATCAAGTGAATGATTCCCGAAACTTTGATCCCGAAGTTCGTTCATCTAAAATATTACTGGCAGGTTTTCTGGCTTGCCTTTTCTGATTGCAGCCTTCCCATCTCGCGTGAAACGAGAAAGTGGCATAGTTGCAATCAAATTTTTATGGCTTACAGCTGCGGGTACAGCTCCGGATTTGAACCGGATTCCCTTTAGTGCTTTCGCATCACCAATTGTCGCCAAAGGTAGAAAAACTTTTATGGCAAATTCAAAAAAATAAATACTGAAATTCCGGAGTGAATCAGGAAAACAGATTCTTATCTCGATCGCCAAAGAAAATGCCTGCGTCGATGCGGATGCGGTCGAGGACCTGCATCAGGCCGAGGCTCAATTTCCAGTTCATTAACGGACTTTCGATAATCCCCCGATCAAGGCATTCCATTACGTGAGCAGCTTCGTACTGGTAACCCCAGCCTTCGAAATGTTCTTTCGGAAGGGTTTGCGGTTCTTCTCCTTCTTTAAAAATAGTGATGTTGGTGGGTGCGTACCACCGGGGATTTAGAACCAGGTAGCCTTTTTCGCACCAGTATTCAGTTTGCGTTGGCGAATATGCCGAAAAACTTGAAGTGAGGTTGGCCATGGCTCCGTCGGGATATTTAAAAATCATACTAATGCTTTCTTCTGAACCTGTCGGGCTGAACTCGGCAAAAGTTTTAATGAGCTTAGGCACACCCAACGAAGTAAGCGCCGCAAAAACCGTGTAAATGCCGATATCGAGCAGTGAACCACCACCCAATTCAATATTGTATAATCGGTTGTATTCAATAAACGGGGCATTAAAAGCAAAATCAGACCGAACAATTTTTAGATTGCCTAATTCGCCTGACTGTAAAATATTCTGTGCCTGCCGGAAACTGGGCTGAAACATTGTCCAGAAAGCTTCCATCAAGAAAGTATTGTTTTCCCGGGCTGCATGAATCATTTGTTGCACCTCGTTTACATTTAGCGAAAATGCCTTTTCGCACAATACCGCTTTTTTATGCTTTAAACAAAGTAAGGTATGTTCGAAATGATGCGAATGTGGCGTTGCAATATAAACGATATCCACTTTAGGATCGGCCACCATCTCCTCATAGCTTCCGTAGGCTACTTCAAATCCCCACCCGGTTGCAAAATCCTGCGCTCTCTGGCAGTCTCTTGACGCAGCAGCATATAAACATGCATTTGGAAGCAACTTTAAATCGTGCGCCATTTTATTGGCAATCTTTCCACATCCCAATACTGCCCAATTGTATATTTTCCTGTTTTCACTCATAATACGCGAAACTAATATTTTCCCGCGTTTTTATCAATAAGTTCATTTATGGCTTGAACGCTGGTTGCCGAACGTCCCTTATCTTCAGGCGTATTCAAACAGTAATCAACCAACTGATCGACGGTACTTGTAGCCACATGCATACGCGTATCGGAAGAAGCGTAATAAATAAACACCTCATCGTTTTCGTTGCAAATCCATCCATTGGCAAACAGTACATTCGAAACATCGCCAATGCGTTCTTCCCCTTCAGGCGCCAGGAAATACCCTCCGGGCCGTGCAATCACTTTTGAAGGATCCTCGAGATCGGTCATGAACATGAACAGCGTATAACGTAACCCTGCGGCACAATTTCTAACACCATGGGCCAGATGCAACCAACCTTTTGTAGTTTTGATAGGCGCCGGTCCCTGTCCGTTCTTTAGTTCTTTTATGGTATGATAGATTTTCTCGTCGATGATCTCCTCAACCGGCGCTTCCGCTTTGGTAACATCATCAACCAACGCCCATCCGATTCCTCCACCACCGCCAACTTCGATAAACCCATCCTGTGGACGGGTGTAAAAAGCATATTTTCCATCCACAAATTCGGGATGTAATACAAGGTTACGCTGCTGACCGTGATGCGAAATAAAATCGGGTAACCGTTCCCAGTCCGCAAGATCTTTTGTACGGGCAATGCCACCGCTGGCTGTCGCCATTGATGTATCGCCTGACGGTGCGTTTTTGTCTTTTCGTTCCGAACAAAAAACGCCGTAAATCCAGCCATCCTCGTGCTGGGTTAAGCGCATGTCGTAAACATTGGTTTCAGGATCTTCGGTTTCGGGCATGGTCACCGGACGCTCCCAAAATCTCCAGCCGTCGATTCCATTCGGGCTTTCTGCCACTGCGAAATACGACTTTCTGTCCCACCCTTCTACGCGCACCATCAGCAGGTATTTCCCGTCGATATAAAGTGCACCACTGTTAAAAGTGGCATTTACGCCAATCCGCTGCATCAGGAATGGGTTACTATCGGGGTTAAGATCGTAACGCCAATGCAAAGGTGCATGTTCGGCGGTAAGAATAGGTCGTTTATAACGATAATAAATACCGTTGTATGCTCTCGTAACTTTCTTATTTTTCTTATTTAATAACTTTTCGTGGTCCTTCTTTAACTGAACCAGTCGTTTCTCAAATTGCTCTTTTGCAGATGTCATATTTCGTCAAATTTTTTACTGAAAGTATTAGCTGAATGAGTACAGCGATTATTCCTCGGGTAATGTATCCCACCATGTTTTCTTTAATATAAAACCCGATACTATTGTTATACCGATAGTGATCCATATTGGTAAAGTGTCTTTCAATATTACATATATGGGTAAAGCAACCAGCGCTGTTTGCGCGATAACACCTACCACAACGTTGAACATGTCGCGTTTGAAAGTACGGTTCGGGACAAAGCCCGGATTTTCGGCTACCACTTTATCACGGATGGGCCCCCAGAATCCCCAGGGGTTAACGGTCCTGTAAAATTCCTTCAACGTTTTTTCATCGGTTGGTTTGGTTAGCAACGTGCCCAGTAAAGCACCCGCGATGGAAATAATCAGCAGCCAGGGGAAGTAATAAAGGTCGAGTGTGTCGGTAATCCGCGGAAATACCAGCGCCGGAATTAAACCAAAAACCATTCCCCAGAAATAACCGTAACCGTTAAAACGCCACCAGTACCATTTCAACACATTCGAAACCACATAACTGCCATACAATCCCGAAACGATCCACTGCAACATGCTGTTGACATCTTGGGCGAAAACACCAAAAATAATACTGATGATCACCACCACTACACCAGTTATGTAGTTCATGTTTCTGATTTGGCGGTTATCGGCTTCAGGTTTTAGATATCGTAAATAAATATCGTTAACAATGTAGGCCTGAGCGGCATTCAAGGTTCCGGCAAAGGTTGAGTTGAACGCTGCCAGCAGACCGGCCAGTAATAAGCCCATAAAACCAACAGGTACAAATTCGGCAATGGCAGACGGTAAAATTTGTTCAAAATCAATTTCACCGGCTACCAACAAATTGAGGCGATCGTAATACAAGATAGCCAGCACGGCAAAACCCGCGATCATGAAATAACGAATAGGCATTAAAACTACCGATACAAAACCACTCATTTTTGCAGCATCCTTTGGCGATTTTGTCGACAATATCTTTTGCATATCGTAAGTTGGGGCTGGCCCGGCCATCGAAACCAGCACTCCTTTAAACAACATCATCATAAAGAAAATAGAAAAAAACGAATATCCGTCGCTTGAGATTTTGCTGTTCACTTCGTCAATGATTCCGCTCCAGTCGAGATCGTTGAGCTTCCAGCCAAAAAACGGTGAATGCCAGCCTTCTGGCACATTCAGTGTTTCAACGGCGAGTGCTTTCATGGCCAACACGCCAATCAGAATGGCCGAGATTGTCATTATAAAATATTGTAATACATCGGCCCAAACAATGCTGGTCATCCCTCCAAGCACCGCATAAAATACCGCAAACATGGTGAAAGCAATTCCATAAATGTGCGGAACATATTCTAAAGGAACATTAAACGGAATATGAGGAGCCACAATATCCCACGGAATAAAAATCATCATAAATTTTCCTAAGCCAATAAATCCGTAGGCAAGGTACCCCAGGCACAGGATAAGGGCGAAAACCACTACCACACCGTGTGAAAGGCTGCTTTCAAGCGATCGGCCAAAGCGGGTGTTGATCCACTCGGCACCCGTGGTTACCTTCGAACGACGCAACCAAATACTTAAGAACACCATTAAAAAAACCTGGTTAAAAACCGGCCACAGCCAGGGAATCCAAACACTTTTTAGCCCGTAAACAAATAGCAGTGTAACCAACCACATGGTCCCGGAAATATCGAACATCCCCGAGGCATTCGACAAACCCAGCATGTACCAAGGTAGCTTGTTTCCTCCAAGCATGTAATTCGATTTACTTTTTTGGGCTACTTTTTTGAGAACCAACCCGATGACAACCGTCGAAACCAGGTAGGCAAAAATGATAATGATGTCGATTAGGTTTAATTTCATAGTCGGCCTTTGAGTTTTTGATTTAGATCGTGCTACACTTCAATTGTGTTACAATAATTGCGGAGTAATATTACTGAAAACAACTTACAGAAACAAGTCTCATTTTATTTTTGTACATATTACAATATCGTCATAAAATTGCCATTTAGAATTCCATATTAAAGGAAGAATATCCCGAGTGTTTTAAGTTTACTCTTCTGAAATTTCTTAATTTTGCAACCAGTTCAAATAAAAAATATGCGGAATTTATTTTTCATTCTCATTGGCGTCGTTCTGATTCTGACAGCATGTTCAAATCCGACAACAAGTTATGTGGCAAACAACGGTACGGTTTACGGAACCTATTACAACATCAAATACGAAAGTCCGGGCGGGAAGGACCTGAAAGAAGAAATCGACAGGGAACTGGCGCGTTATACTCAGATTTTTTCGCATTACGAAAAGAACTCGACAATTTCGAAAATCAACCGTAACGAAGAAACTGAACTTGAGCCCGAATTTGTAAGCTGTTTCAACAAAGCGATGGAAGTTTCTGAACGAACTAACGGAGCGTTCGATATTACTGCAGCACCACTGATCAACGCGTGGGGTTTTGGTCCCGAAGACCGGATAAAAATGACACAGGAGAAAGTAGATTCTCTTAAAGCTATTTCAGGTTACAAAAAGATTCGTTTGGAAAACGGAAAAGTTGTAAAAGAAAATCCAGCCATGCAGTTAAACATGAGCGCTATTGCAAAAGGGTATACCTGCGATCTTGTCGGAGATTTTCTTGCTCAACAAGGTTGTGAAAATTACATGGTCGACATTGGCGGCGAAGTGGTAGCAAAAGGGAAAAACAATAAAGGCAACACCTGGACCATCGGAATACGAAAACCCAATGAAGATCCTTTTGCAAGTGACCTGGATGCGGCAATCGAACTACCTGATCATGCTTTGGCTACCTCGGGCAACTACCTGAATTTTTACGAAGAAGATGGGAAAAAATATGCGCACACCATCGATCCGGGTTCAGGCTATCCGGTTCAGCACAGTATACTAAGTTCCACTGTTTTGGCGAACGACTGCATGACTGCTGATGCTTATGCCACCGCGTTTATGGTTCTTGGTAAAAAAGCCGGTATCGAAGTTTTAAAAAAGGTTCCGGGCCTGGAAGTGTATTTTATTTATGCCGACGAAGAAGGGAATAACCAGGTGTATATGTCGGACGGATTTAAAAACTACATTAAAAACTAACAAAAACCGGCTATTTACCAGCTTTCATATTTGGTGTTAACGAAACTTTCTTGTAGTTTACTTCTCTCCAGGCATCGCGTTGTGCAATTCTGTCCTGGGTTTGTGCACATGGAATTTTCTGGCTCTTGAGGTATTTGTTCCCGCTCACATGAGTATTCGGAAATTTACCACCTTTTTTTACTAAAATGGTAATTGCCATCCCTGCTATCCCGAGCGCTACCAAAACGATCGCTGCCAATATCACTTTAAAAATTGCCATTTTGTTTTCTTTATTCTATTGCGTTGCAAAATTAATGTTTGTAACAAAATATAAGGTATCATTATAACCATTTTAACGAGAAATTGTTGTCGTTCGTCTAAAACTTGCAGTAACTTATCACTAATTGTGTAACTTCAAGGTACAAAAACAAAAAACAATCTAATCATGGAAAAACATGTAAACGTCATCGCTTCTTTGCAGATCGGCTTGAGTATTTTACGCCTGATCATAGTAGCCGTAGTTTTCGCAATCCTACATTTTGTTGGCGATTTTGCCGACGATCCTGAAGCAGAATTTGTTTTATCGATCATTGCCAACATTATTATAATCGTTTTGCTACTTTTAAGCCTTCCCGGCATTTTGGCCGGAATCGGGTTATTTAAACGAAAAGAGTGGGCACGTATTCTGACTTTGATTATTTCGGTGCTCGACCTTATTAATTTTCCGATCGGTACCGCGGTGGGTGTATATTCGATTTGGGCGCTTTCGCAAACCGAAACAACAGAATTATTCAAAACGGAATAATCGCTTTTTAACGTTGAGATGGTTCAATATGAAATAAGAATAAGAGGCCGGGTACAAGGCGTTGGATTCCGTTATTACACGCAAAAACAAGCACAGCTTTTTAACTTAAAAGGGTGGGTGCGTAATACATCCGATGGTGGTGTACTGGTGATGGTACAAGGCGACAAAGAAGTGATCGACACTTTTACCGACTACCTTCGGATTGGACCGGCCATGTCGAGGGTTACACACATTTCAGCCGTTCCTGTTACTCCCGGCGAGGTATTTTCCGATTTCAGAATCAAATAGTAATTGCCTTCAACTAAACAAAATATTGCATCTTGAAAAGCTTCACCCGCTTTTATTAATATCTTTACATTTCAACCATATTTTTATCGAAGAAGTGGAAAAGAAAAACTACCATATGAGCCCCGGGCAGTTTCGGGAAGAAGGAAAAAAAGTAATCGACTGGATTGCCGATTATTACGAACAAATTGAAAAGTACCCTGTGCTATCGCAAGTAAAACCGGGAGAGATTCTTTCGTCGCTACCAGAAAACCCTCCTGAAAAAGGAGAACAGTTGGATGTTATGATGCGCGATTTGGATGAAAAAATAATGCCTGGGATAACCCACTGGCAATCGCCTGATTTTTACGCCTATTTTCCTTCCAACACTTCCTTTCCATCTATTTTGGGAGACCTCGTTTCATCCGGATTAGGAGTTCAGGGAATGATCTGGGCTACCAGTCCGGCAGCCACCGAACTCGAAACCCGTGTACTCGACTGGTTGGCACAAATGATGGGGATGCCTGGAAAATTCAAATCGACTTCAAGCGGCGGAGGTGTTATCCAGGATACCGCATCTACCTCAGCGCTTACAGCGGTTATTGCGGCGCGCGAACGGGCTACCAATTTTCAAGCCAATGAAAAAGGCATTCGTCAAAAACTTGTGGCATATATTTCTACGCAAACTCACTCGTCGTTGGAAAAAGCTATAAAAATGGCCGGGATTGGAAAAGAGAACCTGCGGTTGATCGATGTGGACGAAGAATTTGCCATGCGTCCCGATTTACTGGAAGCACAGATTCGACAGGACAAAGAAGCAGGGTTTCAGCCTTTCTTCGTGTGTGGCGCACTCGGGACAACATCATCAAATGCGATGGATCCCTTGCGTAAAATAGGGGAAATTGCCCAAAAAGAGAATTGTTGGTTTCATATCGATGGCGCCATGTCGGGAACAGCCATGCTTTGCCCCGAATTTCGTCATTTAATGGATGGGGTTGAATTGGCCGATAGTTTTGTTTTCAACCCTCACAAATGGATGTTTACCAACTTCGACTGTGATGTTTTTTGGGTTGCGAACCGGAACGAGTTGATAAAAACATTTTCTATTCTTCCTGAATATTTAAAAAACAAGGCAACCGAATCGGGGGCCGTTTTCGATTACCGCGACTGGCATGTTCAATTGGGCAGACGTTTCAGGGCGCTAAAACTCTGGTTTGTGATCAGACATTATGGTGTTGAAGGCCTCCAATTTCACATAAGAAAACACGTCGAGATGTCGCAAATTTTCACCCAATGGGTAAATGAATCTGAAGAATTTGAATTGCTTGTACCACCGCCACTGAACCTGGTTTGCTTCCGGCATAAAAACGGCGATGAGTTTAATCTGAAACTGATGAACACCATTAATGAAACCGGGAAAATATTTTTTACCCATACAAAATTAAACAACCAGGTTGTTTTACGCATGAGCATTGGGCAAACCAACACCGAATTAAAACACCTTGAAGCTGCCTGGAAAATCATCAGGGAAACCGCGGCAAACCTTCAATAAATTAAAACTTCGAAGCTCAAACACAAATGATTGAAAAATCTTTGCATTCATATAAGTGTAATTTTCACGCTTTAATATTTTTTTATACTTTAGCTTCAAAATTAAATCAATAAAAAATGACAGAAATTAAACATATGGAAATATGGTTCGTAACAGGCAGCCAAAATCTGTACGGAGCTAAAACTCTTAAACAAGTTGACGAAGATTCTGCTAAAATAGTGGAAGGTCTGAATGGTTCGGGAAACTTACCTGTTAAAATAGTATTTAAGCCCGTTGTAAAATCATCTGACGAAATCCTGGATATTTGCGTACAGGCCAGCGCTGATAAAAAATGTATTGGGTTGATTACCTGGATGCACACCTTTTCACCCGCTAAAATGTGGATTGGCGGACTGAAAGCTTTGAGCAAACCATATATGCATTTGCATACACAATTTAACCGCGACTTACCCTGGAGCGAAATCGATATGGACTACATGAACCTGCACCAAAGTGCACATGGCGGCAGAGAATATGGTTTTATTAACGCGCGTATGCGTAAAAACCGCAAAGTGGTGGTTGGCCACTGGAAAGATAAAAAAGTACAGGAGCAGGTGGCCATATGGTGCCGTACTGCCATTGGCTGGGCCGATTCGCAAGGACTGAAAGTAGCCCGCTTTGGCGACAACATGCGCGAAGTAGCTGTTACCGAAGGAGATAAAGTTGAAGCGCAAATTAAATTTGGGTGGCAGATTAACGCTTACAGTTTAGGCGATTTTGTTGAAGGCGTTGAAAAAGTGACTGAATCCGAAGTAGATAATTTATATAAAGAATATGAAAAACTTTACGAAGTAGCTGAAGATTGTAAACCGGGCGAAAAATTCCACGAGAATGTGCGTGTTCAGGCTCGCTATGAAATAGCGCTAAAACAATTTATGGAAGAAGGCAACTTTAAAGCCTTTACAACGAATTTCGAAAACCTGGTTGGATTGAGCCAGTTACCCGGACTGGCATCGCAACGTTTGATGGCTGCCGGTTATGGCTTCGGTGCCGAAGGCGACTGGAAACAAGCTGCCCTGCTCCGCATTATCAAAACCATGTCGGCAGGAATGAAAGGCGGAAGTTCGTTTATGGAAGATTACACTTATCATCTCGATCCGGCCAACGAAGCAGTGCTCGGAGCCCATATGTTGGAAATCTGTCCGTCGATTGCTGCCGCGAAACCCAAACTGGTTGTTCAGCCCCTTGGAATTGGCGGCAAAGACGCCCCCGCCCGACTCATTTTTGAGAGTGCCACTGGCAATGCAATAAATGTTACTTTAATTGACATGGGCAATCGCTTCCGTATTATTGTAAACACCCTGGATGTGATCGAGCCACTCGAAAAAATGCCAAAATTACCGGTTGCCTCGGCTTTCTGGAAACCGATGCCAAACCTGGCTGATGGTGCTGCTGCGTGGATTTATGCCGGTGGAACGCACCACTCGGTATTTACCCTTGCACTAACACCCGAATACATTGAAACATTTGCAGAATATGCAGATGTTGAATTTGTTGTGATCGACAAAGACACAAAAGTTCCTGAATTCAAAAAAGAATTAAAATGGAACGAAGTGTATTACCTGCTAGCAAAAGGATTATAGATTATTTGTTAAAACGATAGTAATTAACACCCGGTGTACCGTTCATTGGGTGTTTTTATTTGTTTTTCGGAGCAATTTCCTTCGTATAATATTTACAAACTTCGGTAAGACCACATTTAGCACATTTGGGATTTCGTGCCACACACACATAGCGGCCGTGCAAAATGAGCCAGTGATGGGCTTTGGGGACCAAATCCTTCGGAATGTACTCCATCAGTTGCATTTCGGTGGCCAACGGAGTTTTGGCATTGGTACTTAATCCAATCCGGGCAGCCACCCTAAATACATGCGTATCTACCGCCAAAGCTGGTTTGTTGTAAACCACCGATGCAATTACATTCGCAGTTTTTCGACCAACACCTGGTAATTTTTGTAAATCATCCACATCGTCCGGAACCACACCATCATACAATTCGATGAGTTTTTGCGCCATGCCAACCAAATGTTTGGCTTTGTTATTTGGATACGAACAACTTCGGATATAATCAAAAACCTCTGCCGGATCAGCAGCAGCCATCTTTTGGGGAGTTGGGAAACGTTTGAGCAATTCAGGAGTTATTTGGTTCACACGTTTATCGGTGCACTGTGCCGAAAGTATTACGGCTACAATCAGGTCAAAAGGATTTCCGTATTCGAGTTCGGTTTCCGCGACCGGCATCTCTTGTTCAAAATATTGAATCACATAGGCAAATAGCTCTTTCTTTTGCATTCTTTCTATTTTATTTCAAAAATAATTGATTTTTTTTGATAGCTAGGTGTAACAAAACAGGCAAAGCTTAGTCTATATAAGTATAATGCTTGAACACCATTTCTCCCCTTTTTAAAGAAATGGTTTTAAGTTAACAATTAACAGACTTAAAAGCCGGCGTTGGCCGGCTTTTTTTATTTCCACTTTCATGGGTTATGAAAACGTTTTGGTTTATAAAAATAATAAGTCTGTAAGCAGAATAGCTTTCATAGTATCGGATAAATTCTATTTTTGTGAAACAAGTTGAAGGGAATTTAGAGGATGATGCAGAAAAAACACTTATTCATATTGGTTTTGGCGGGATTGACAATTCTCGCCTTCAAGCTGCAATCCTTTGTAAACAAAGAGGATACCCTTGATGCTCAAGTTGAAGGACCTCAGACCCCATCCTATAATCCTGTTGATGAAATCGAAAGTACTCTTCAGCAATTCGACAGTTTGCTCGAAGCAAATTTAAAACAGTCAGGAATTGTTGGAGCAGCGGCAGTAATTAGTTACAAAGGCAAAATAGCGCTTTTAAGATGCTACGGGGTGCGCAAAGCCGGGGAAAAAGATCCGGTTGATGAAAACACGATTTTCCGGCTGGCTTCGGTTTCAAAACCAATTACTGGCGTTTTAGCTGGGATTCTCGACGATGAGAACATCATCAAACTCGATGATAAAGTAACAGATTATCTCCCCTCTCTTCAATTAAAAAATGAAGAAAATACACAGGAACTCAAAGTCAGGCATTTGTTGAGCCATACATCGGGGCTGATTCCACACACTTATGATTTGATGGTGGAAGACCACGTTCCACTCAATCAGATTTTAGCTAAACTGAACGAAGTTGATATTACTTCTCCACCAGGAGAAACGTATGGTTATCAAAACGTACTATACAGCATTTACGACCCGATTACGCAGACAAAAACCCATAAAAGTTTCGACGCCACTATTCACGAAAAGCTGTTCGAACCTTTTGGTATGAAAGATGCATCAACAGGTTTTAAAGCGTTTAAGAATAACCAAAACAAAGCATATCCGCACTTTAACCGCGGCCACAATAAGTTTAGCGCAATGCGACTAAACGACCGCTATTACAATACTACTCCTGCCGCCGGTATTAATGCAAGCATTTCCGATCTTGGGAACTTTTTGGTGAATCTTACCGACCCCGACTCGAAAGCGATCTCGGAAGAAACGCGCGAAAAGGTATTTACCCCGCAAATAAAATCCCCGTTGGGCAGCACCTATTTTAGAAGCTGGGGAAAAGGCGTACAATCGAAACAATATTCAATCGGATGGAGAATTGTTGATTACAGGGGGCACCGCGTGGCTTATCACGGTGGATTTGTTGAAGGGTACAAGGCTGAAATTGCTTTTTGCGAAGAAGAAGAAATTGGAATTGCCCTGCTTTGTAACTCACCCAGCGCCGAAACCGCCAAGAATATCCCTGCTTTCCTGAACATGCTTTTCCGTGAAAAAGAACGAATTGCACTCGAAGAAAAAGAGGAACCCTCGGATATCGATAAATCCTGAATCAATTTATGAAACCATATATTCAAGCAGAAAATCTCTCGAAACGCTGGGGTGAGCTGCTATTATTCGAAGATATTTCGTTCACCGTTTTTGAAGGACAAAAGGTGGCCCTGATCGCCAAAAACGGAACTGGAAAATCAACCTTGCTGGACCTGCTGGCCGGGAAAGAAACGCCCGACAACGGGTTAATCACACTTACCAACGATATTAAAACGGGTTATTTCGAACAGATTCCACACCTTAATCCCAACAACACCGTAATCGAAGAAATATTTGAAGCGGAAAACGAGCAGTTAAAAACCATCAAGGCTTTCGAGCTGGCGGTAGCACACAATAACCAGGAAGAAATTACAGCGATTTCATCAAAAATGGATGAGCTGAATGCCTGGACTTTCGAAGTGGAAATTAAGCAAATCCTTACCCAGTTAAAGATCAGCTTCCTTGAACAAAAAGTTTCCGAACTTTCGGGAGGCCAGAAAAAAAGACTGGCGCTGGCTAAAATTCTAATCGATAAACCCGATCTGTTGATTTTGGATGAGCCAACCAATCACCTCGACCTGGAAATGATAGAATGGCTCGAAGATTACCTGGATAAAACAAAAGCCACACTGCTGATGGTAACGCACGACCGGTATTTTCTTGACCGTGTTTGCAACGAAATTTTAGAAATGGAGGATAACCAGATTTATCGTTACCTGGGAAATTACTCGTATTTTCTGGAAAAACGTGAAGAACGGATTGAGATGCAGCAAGCCAGCGTAGCCAAGGCAAAAAACCTGCTACGCACCGAAATCGAATGGATGCGACGAATGCCACAGGCACGCAGTCACAAAGCCAAATACCGCATTAATGCATTTTACGATCTGCAAAATAAAGCCTCGCATAATTTTCGCGAAAACAAAGTCGATATCGGGATACAATCGGCTCGTCTGGGAAAAAAAATAGTTGAATTGGAAAATGTTTCCAAATCGTACCCGGGTGTCCGGTTAATCGAAAATTTCTC
Organism: Draconibacterium sp.; assembly: GCA_011620585.1. Classification (GTDB taxonomy): domain Bacteria; phylum Bacteroidota; class Bacteroidia; order Bacteroidales; family Prolixibacteraceae; genus Draconibacterium. The sequence continues at coordinate 1,556 of WOYV01000127.1, read as the reverse complement.
TTACAAGTTTCAACGTTTCGAGAAAGTAGGGATCATTGGAAAGAATGGAACCGGGAAATCTACTTTCCTTAATGTCATCTCAAATTCGATAACTCCCGACTCGGGGAAGGTGGATATTGGAGAAACTATTAAATATGGTTATTATCGTCAGGACGGGATCAGTTTTAATCCAAAGGAAAAAGTAATTGAAGCGGTGCAGAAGATTGCCGAATTCATTCAATTCGAAGACGGAACAAAAATGAGTGCTACACAAATGCTTACGCGTTTTTTGTTTCCGCCCGAAACCCAGTATAATTTTATCGAAAAACTAAGCGGCGGCGAGCAGCGAAGGTTGTATTTGTGTACAGTTCTTATGCAAAACCCGAATTTTCTAATTCTCGACGAGCCGACCAATGACCTCGATATTATGACACTCAACGTGTTGGAAGATTACCTGAAAGCTTTTGGCGGTTGTGTGGTTATTGTTTCGCACGACCGCTTTTTTATGGATAAAATCGTGGACCATTTGTTCGTTTTCGAAGGCGAGGGAAAAATAATCGATTTCCCCGGGAATTATACCATTTACAGGAACAAGCTTGAGGAAGAACAGGAACGGGTAAAAATAAAAGAAAAGGCAAGGCAAGAAGGAAAATCCGTAGCGCATGTAAATAAATCAATTGCAGATAAAAAGAAACTTTCGTTTAGCGAAAAACGCGAATTTGAACAGTTGGAGAAAGAAATTCCGGAACTCGAAAATCAAGCGCTGGAACTGGAGAAACTTTTAAATACCGGGAATTTGCCGCACGACAAGCTATATGAGAAAGCGCTGGAACTGGACAAAATAAAAACTCTTCTCGACGAGAAAGAGTTTCGCTGGCTCGAATTAAGTGAACTGGGTTAACATTTTATCCGTTACATTCTAAATGTCTTCAAACTCGACATTGGTGTATTTTTTTATCGGTTCATTCTCTTCGAAACCATCTTTTTCAGTCACATCTACAGCCCGGTCACCTCTGTCTTCCTTGGGTTGCTTGCTGTAAATAAAATCGAATACTTCCTGCAAACTTCCAATGAATTTTTCAAAATCTTCCTTATACAAAAAGATCTTGTGTTTCTCGTAATTAAACTTCCCATTATCGTCGAAACGCTTTTTACTTTCGGTGATGGTTAGGTAATACTCATCATTTCTGGTACTTTTTACATCGAAGAAATAGGTTCTTTTCCCTGCACGAATTACTTTTGAATGAATCTCTTGTCTGAATTTGCTATCTGAATAGTCAACTTCCTCCTTGTTATCAGCACTTTCCATTCTATACCTTTTTTGATTTTTGATTTAGTTTAACTCAAAAATAGAAAAATATTTTAGAAATGTTAACAAATGACCAGAAAGCTGAACATAGTCTGAGAGATTTTACCCGGAAGTTTTAATTCCGTATTTCGACAGAATACCCTCACCTGCTTGTTCTCAGAAACAAAAAAGGCGGGAATATCCCGACTTGTATAATTTACAATTAATTATAAATTTTCACTATTATCCGACTAATCAGAAAATTGGGAAACTTTGACTCCTAATTTCC
>WOYV01000109.1 GCA_011620585.1 Draconibacterium sp. | reverse complement strand
CGTTATAACTTTACGTAAAAATCAAAAGAAGAGTAATAACCTTAAATCGTATTATTATGTCGTTTAATTTACCAAAACTTCCATATGCAGCCAATGCATTGGAACCAGTTATCAGTGAGAAAACCATCAATTTTCATTATGGGAAACACCATCAGGCCTATGTAAGCAACGTGAACAACCTGATTGTTGGAACCGCGTTCGAAAATGCCACTCTTGAAGAGATTATTCTGCATGCCGATGGCGGGATTTTTAATAACGGAGCCCAGGTTTGGAACCACACTTTCTATTTTATGCAGTTCAGCCCCGACGGTTGTAAAGAGCCAAAAGATGAACTGAAAGCAGCTATCGAAAAGAAATTCGGTTCGTTTGAGGCATTCCGGGACGCATTTTCGAAAGCAGCAGCTACCTTGTTTGGTTCGGGTTGGGCATGGTTGGTTATAAATACTGACGGCGAACTTGAAATTGTACAAACCAGCAACGCCGGAAACCCAATGCGCGACGGTAAAAAACCTTTGCTAACCTGTGATGTATGGGAACATGCATATTACCTGGATAAGCAAAATGCCCGCCCTCAATATATTGCCGATTTCTGGAAAATTCTGGATTGGAAAGTGATTTCAGAACGGTTTGCTGAATAGGTAACTAATCATTAAATAGTATAAAATGAGTGCAGAAAAAGTATTGGCAGCCATGCAGGCAGCCGGAAAACCGATGAGTGCTGGCCAGATTGCCGAGGCCGCAGGTCTTGACAAAAAAGATGTGGAGAAGGCCATGAAAGTGCTAAAAGTGGAAGAAAAAATTGTTTCACCAAAGCGCTGCTATTGGGAACCTAAATAGAAATAGTTGGGTTAAACTGAAGGATCCGGTCTTTTTTGCAAGATCGGATCCTTTTGTATTATGTCTTGATTAAGCCAGCTCGTTTTTTATATCTTGGGATTCGTTAAAACATAAAAAAACCGCCCCATCAATCGATGAAACGGTTTTTAAAAATATACCTAATCTATCTTATTTCCTGTAGATTTTTTTGTAGCCGTAAATAGCGCTGGCGCCCAGTTCTTCTTCAATACGGAGCAACTGGTTGTATTTTGCCATACGGTCGGAACGGCTTAACGATCCGGTTTTGATCTGGCCTGAATTGGTTGCAACAGCAATGTCGGCAATGGTTGAATCTTCGGTTTCGCCCGAACGGTGCGAAGTTACCGAAGTATAACCTGCACGATGTGCCATTTCAATGGCGTCCAAAGTTTCGGTTAAAGTACCAATCTGGTTTACTTTAATGAGGATTGAATTGGCTGCACCCAGTTCGATACCTTTTTTGAGGTATTCCACGTTGGTTACAAACAGGTCGTCGCCAACCAACTGGCATTTGTCGCCAATTTTTTCAGTTAATTTAACCCAACCATCCCAGTCGCCTTCATCCATCCCATCTTCGATAGAATCGATAGGATATTTAGCAATCAGTTCAGCAAGGAAATCAGCTTGTTCTTCAGAAGTGCGTTTTACCCCGTTTGGTTCGAAAATGCTGTAATCGTAAATTCCATTCTTGTAGAATTCAGATGAAGCACAGTCCATCGCAATAGAAACATCACCGCCGTCTTCGGCACGGCCCGGTTTGTACCCGGCATTTTTAATTGCAGTAAGTATAGACTCGATGGCTTCTTCTGTTCCACCCAACATTGGGGCAAAACCACCTTCGTCGCCAACGGCAGTTGAAAGTCCTTTTGCACTCAGTACTTTTTTCAGCGCATGGAAAACTTCAGCGCCCATGCGCAAACCTTCGCGGAAAGATGCTGCGCCAATTGGGCGGATCATAAATTCCTGGAATGCGATAGTTGCATCCGAGTGCGATCCACCGTTGATGATGTTCATCATCGGGACCGGAAGTGTTTTGGCATTGGCGCCACCAATGTAACGATACAAAGGAAGTTCAGAATATTCAGCCGCAGCTTTGGCAACAGCGAGGGAAACGCCTAACAAAGCGTTGGCGCCCAGGTTCGATTTTGTTTTTGTACCATCCATTTCAATCAGTTTGCTGTCGATAGCTACCTGATCGGTTGCATCCATGCCGATAATTTCTTTGGCAATAATAGTATTAACATTATCAACGGCTTTTAAAACACCTTTTCCGAGGTAACGGCTTTTGTCGCCATCACGCAATTCGAGTGCTTCGTTTTCGCCTGTTGATGCACCTGATGGAACAGCTGCACGGCCAAATGCACCGCTTTCGAGCAATACTTCTACCTCGATTGTAGGGTTCCCACGTGAATCTAAAATTTCTCTTGCTTTTACGTCGCTAATTAACATTGTGAGTAGTTTTTATTGTTTAACTTATAATTCTGTTATTTGCAGTAAATCAGGATATTAAAACTGCGGTTTTTTAAAGCAGGTCAAAGTTAGTAATTTATCGAATACCAGAACAGACCCTTATTCCGGAGGACTTACAATTTGATATTGGGTTAACTTAAAAAGTGTTAAAGTTAGGAGCCACAAGCTTCAAGCCACAAGTGTCCAGTATCGAATATCCAGCATCCAGCATCCAGTATCCAACCCCTACCTGTATTTTTCTCCTTTTTCGTATCTGAGCACACTTAGTTCCTGGAAAGTGACCAGGCCACCTCGTTTGCTGTGTTCCATTATATTGTTGACAGTGCTGGTAAATTCATCGAGCTTTTCGATGTTGTCGATAATCTCGATAATAACAGGCAAATCATTCGAGAGTGCAAATATTTTCATGGTGTGGATAGAGTGACTGGCGCCATACGACATAATCCCCTTGTAAACCGTTGCACCTGCCAATCCTGCATTTCGTGCCTCAAACACAATTTCTTCAAACAATACACGGCCATTTATTCGATCCGATTCGCCAACATAAATTTTAAGAATCCCTGTTTTTTCTGAAGTTTTCATTTGTTTATGCTTTTAATTGTCGATTTTGTTCAATTGTACAGAAATGTGGCTCAGGAAGTTACAAAAGAAGGGGATTTATAAAACAGTATTTTCAGAAGAAATTTTTAGTAAATGGCACGAACCAGCAACATCCCCATATATACTGCCAGCAAGCCAAAAAATAAACTGCCGCCAACGTTCCAGATAAATTGTCCGTATACACCTTCTTTCAGCATGGTCAGGTTATTGTAAGCAAACGACGAAAAAGTGGTAAAACCGCCACAGATTCCCACTGCAAGGAACATACGCCATTCGGCGCTCATCAGGTTTCCTTTTTCTGCCAGCGCATAAACTGCTCCGATAATAAAACTTCCTGCGATATTGGCCACAAAAGTTCCCCACGGGAAAGTGCTCATCAGTCCTTTTTCGACAAAAACCTGGACCAGGTAGCGAAGTACGCTTCCGATAAAACCTCCGGCGCCTACAATAAAAATCGTTCGCAGCATTATTTCTTTTATTTTTAGCTTTTCAAAAGTAATAAAAAATGATCTCACGTTTTTGTCTTACATTGGTATTTAGTCTGTTTTCCCTGATTTCAATAGGGCAACGTTCAGTTCAAAATATACTTAACGAAATTCTTAATAAGGATGAATACCGACAAGCGTCGGTTGGGATTTTGGTGGTTGATCCGGCAATCGGTGAAGAGTTACTTTCATATCATCCTGACCAGTTATTGATTCCTGCGTCGACCATGAAACTAATAACTTCGGCAACAGCGCTTCGAATTCTGGGGCCCGGATACCGGTTTACTACAAGTGTCGCATACAGCGGGAACATCGATGAGAAGGGAGTTTTACACGGTAACCTGGTATTGATAGGTGGAGCCGATCCAACGTTGGGGTCTGAGTATTTTCAGAACCATTATTACAACTTTTTAGAAAAATGGGCCCAGAGTGTGAGGTTGTCAGGCATACAAAAAGTGGAAGGCGACCTGGTTTTGGACGCCTCGGTTTACGACCATGAAAAGGTACCTGCCACCTGGATTTGGGAAGACCTTGGTAATTATTATGGCGCCGGAGCTAATGCGTTTACCGTTTATGACAATTTATTTCGAATCACGTTTCAGTCGCCTTCTCAATCGGGACGAGCTACAAAAATCATGGCTACTTACCCCAAAATAGACGGGCTCGAAATCCAAAACGAGGTAATATCGTCGGAAGTGAATGCCGACAATGCCTATGTTTTTGGCAGTCCGCTCGACAAGGTACGGGTTATCCGGGGGACTATTCCGGCTGGAAGAAAAGCCTTCACCATAAAAGCATCGGTGCAGCAACCCGGGGAAATTCTATCCACTGCATTTACTAATGCTTTGGCGGGCAAAGGGATTTTTATAGACGGCGGAGTTCGATTTAAAACGGGTGACGAAAACAACCATAAGACTATTTACATCCAGGAATCGCCAAATATGGGTGATATTGCCAAAGTGCTGAACCACGAGAGTGTTAACCTGTTTGCCGAGCACTTTCTTAAACAACTTTCGGTAGAAAAATATGGTATCGGGAATCGCGAAAAATCCATCGAAATTGTAAAGGAATTCTGGAAAGAAAACGGACTGGGAACCAACCGGTTTTTTATGGAAGACGGAAGCGGGCTTTCGCATTTCAACGCGGTTTCGCCACGTTTTTTTGTTCAACTGCTCACAGCAATGGATGGAAATGAGGCATTTGTAAATTCACTACCAAGAGCTGGAAACGGTACCTTGGATCAGTTTAGTAAAGGACATTTTCCGGGAAACACGCTGGAAGCTAAAAGCGGCAGCATGACCCGCGTACGATGTTATTCGGGTTACCTGACTACTGATTCAGGACGCCGCCTGGTTTTTTCGATCATGTTTAATCATTTCCAGGGCTCACATTCCGCACTAATCAATGAAATTGAAAAGTTGCTCTACTCTATAAAAGTTGAAGAATAAACAGTTTCCTA
>WOYV01000110.1 GCA_011620585.1 Draconibacterium sp. | reverse complement strand
TTTAACACAATGAATGCAGAATACGAAAAAGGAAGCGTTAAATGATGTTTATTAAGCCTGCACTGATAAGCGGCAGCCTGGCATTTCAATAGTACGTCCAATTATTCTTGTTTTAGTTGAAAAGATAATCCCTGACTTCCTCCAGCTTATAAGCATAATTAAAAGAATACATAGGTTCACCCCTTCTCTTGTTGATTCCATCCGGAGTTAGAGTACTTCCGGTGAATTGAATAGAATCAATTCGCATACTGACGTACTTCTATTTAAAAAATCGCTTTTTATATTCACACGTGGGGCACACAAGAAGAAGTTTGGCCCACTGATTATGTATTGCAAGCCGGCTGTCGGGTTAAAACCACGCGGAGTATAGGCGAGGCCACCAGCAATCCGAAAGTTTTTGAGTGCTTCAACGTAAAGTAAATCCTGCAAAATAATGCTGCTGTAATTTTCATCGTACCCGAATTCCACGGAATTCATGTGGAAAAATCCCAGTTTTGAGTCCTTAACCAGGCTTTTGCTGAATGATAGCTCAAACGCTCCGTAATCGTTCCCGAACATCAGTTCAATCGGCATAGGTTGTGCTCTCAATTGATAACAAGTGAGCATAAAAAGAAGGATTACCGGTAAGAATAGAAACCGTTTTTTCATAAACAATTATTGAACTTTTTTATTTTTCCGTTTAATTAAATGGTCAGTATAAATAGTAAGTACTGTAAATCAGGCAAATACAGCCAGAAACCAGCTTACATTTCCTAACTGGACGTGGTTTCCCCTTCTAAAATCATGTCTGCGGCGGTCATCATTATCAGGTCTCTTTTCCCTGAATTCACCACGTCCATCAGGGAAACTTCCTAACCTGCCTTCTCTTAATTCAACCGGGCCCTGCCAAGAGATTGCCTGATGAAGCCAACAGTAACTTTCTTTATCCAGATCCAATTCAGGAAAGTACGTATAAGAAAAAAAATCCCGATAATGAGTCCGGCCCACTCATGAAATACAAGCCCATAAAATGAGCGCGGATCCATAAGTAACAGCATTACTATTGTCAGTAAAATGTTCTGTATAAATTTAAATCTGTTCATGTTAATTTTTATAACCTGAATGTGTGGGTGTATTTCAACATAATTGTTTGATTAATGTAGCTGGCAGGTTTGGGTGCGAGGTCTGTTTTATCGGCATATCTCGAATCATTCAGCACCAGGTAGAGATCGTTTCCGTCGCGTGGATTAAAACGCAATCGGAAATTGGAAATAACGATGTTTTCCAATTCGTTATACTGCACAAAAGCGCTCATCGATAACTTGGTATTCAACATGTAGGTTGCTTTTAACCTCGCCAGATTATTGGTGAATTGCTGATTGGTTTTCTGAAATTTGACTTTGTCGTAATTATAGAAGGCGGAAAGTTGAACACTCGCCGAAAGATTGAATTCAGCTTCGATGTTGCCCGAAAATTGTTTCCCATCATAAAAACCTCCGCCATCAACGCCAAAATTTACCACTACTTTTTTGGTTCTTGGTGTGTTAAAATGCGAACCAAATCCCCAGAAATTATATTCTCCGGCTTTGACTATAATATCGTTCGGCAGGTAAAAATCGTTTAACAAACCTTCCCGGTTGTAGCCATAGGAAATAAACATACCATAACCACTTTTTAAGTCCATTATAAATTGTGGCGCAATTTGCATGGTTTCAATTTTTCCATCAGCGATTCTTTTGGTTAAATTAAAATCGGTTCCAACAGAATAGTTAAAAATGGGAGACTTTTCTCCGGGAAACCAGCCATATCCCATCTCTGCTCTGATTTCGTGAATATTATTGAGGAAAATGAATCCTGATTTCGGGTCAAAGTTTTTACCCCAGTATGCATATTTAGCTTCGTACAAAAAACCTTCCTCGGCACGCCGTTGTAATTCAATGGAAAAGAAAGTAGGATCAAGAGATAATACTTCTGCTTCAATCGATTTATCCTGCGATTGTGCCAGTTTAATATCGAGGTAATCCACATCTGTAATCCTGAAAATTCCGTCGAAACCGTAGGCGATATTGTAATTTCCATCGAAGCCAATTCGGCTTGTAAACATTCCCCCGATGTACGAATTCTCGTTTATAACCTGCTTGCGCAACCTGGCTACCGCAAAGTTCTCTGCGGGTGTTCCATTAAATTCGGCTGTGTTCATGTCCAGAAAACCGATATCCCATTTTCCAACCCGGCCAACAACCCTCGCCCCTCCGTAAATGGTTACCGGTTCGCCCTGGGCAATCCCAATATTGCGACTGTAAAAAAGATTCTGTGGCCCGCCAAGTTCGTAATTGAAAATACCTGATCGTTCCTGGAAGAAGAGTCGTTTTTCGGGGAAGAATAGCGAATAACGGGTAAGGTTTACTATCTCATCATCAGCTTCTACCTGTGCAAAATCGGTATTAACGGTAAGGTCGAGGGTAACATTGTTGTTTACATTGTATTTCACATCCAATCCACCTGTAAATTTAGGATCATCGGTTTGTTCATACGCTGTTCCTGTTTCGTTCAAATCGTAGCTGCGAGTGGTTCCGCCCAACACATAGGGCGATATGTAAACCGGATTATGCGGTTTGATATTTTCGAATATAATGGTTTGAGCCATCGATGGCCGGGTGTTGACACTACGACCATATTTTGTGTCGATCGCAGGATATGTGTCCATCTCGTTCAAATGGCTGATGTTGCGGTTTACAATCAGCCCCATTTTTGTAATGTCATTCACGCTTTGAAAGCGCAGACTGGAAAATGGGATACGCATTTCAACATGCCATGCATTATCTGAAATCGTGGTTTTAACATCCCAGTATGAGTTCCAGGTGTAATTTTTCGAATCCATTCCTGGTCCTTCACCCTGACCATCGTTTGAAATCGAATAATCGATTTTTGTTCCTGAAGGCATCGTAAAAAAGGCAAGTGCATTTTCGTTGTCGTCGTACGAGTCGAGAAGAATTCCAAATGCATCCGAATTCTCCGATTCTTCATCTCTTTTTTTACTGGTGGAAACGATATTCTCAACATCGTCGTAATACAGAATGGCACCGATCCATAAATAGTCGTTATCGAATGTCATGAATACTTCGCTTTGTTCTGAAGGCGGATTATTGTACACCGGAAAGTGCATGGTCATCGGAAGTTTCTGGCTCGCCTTCCAAACCGGTTCATTAACCAGGCCATCGAATTCAATTTCACCATTAAGCGGTTGTATCTGAACTTCTTCCTGGGCTGATGTAAGAAAGGAAAAAAGAAGGATGGAAGAAAAAAGTGACAGTCGAAAGAAGGTTGATTTGATTCGTTTCATGGTTGAAATTTTTGGTTTTATGTTAGTTAGATGCAGATATAGTTCTGGGGTTTAATCAAGTATGTGATTTTTATCAGTTTTTTTTGCATAAAAAAAACCACCAGATTCGGATTCAGAATTTCCGAAAACTGGTGGCTCAATAAGAAACTAAAAATTTCTAAGTACGACTACTTTTTCAGGTATTCAAACCAGTCGTAATCAGCATTGGCTTCCGAAGCTTTGCCATTCCCGGTAGCATATAAACCCACATAAACACCGGTAAAAAATCCAACTGTTTCAGTGGCAAGGAATTTGGCATCGGCTGTTTCCACATTCGTAAATTCGTTGTTTCCCTGCCGGAATGCAAAAGTGAAGGTTGTTTTATCCCCTCTTACTTGAAGATCGACCGGTCCCGGATTCAATGAATATGTTTTAATATTGTTTTTATCGACGTTTCGCGGCATTTTACCGAACGAATTTCAATGAGATTAATATACTGTCAATTCATCCTTTTCCGGAAGTTTAGGAAAGGCAGCGTGTGGTTCAGCCTGGTACCAGAAAACCACTGAAGAAATATCTTCTGCCTGCATTGGTAAATAACGGCCATCTTCGCGCCAACCAAGTACCTGCATGGTCACTTTCAGGTCTTTTTCAAACCGGATAGGGTCGGTAACATGCCAGCGGTACAAGCCAAAACGCATTTGCGAATTCCAGAGTTTATCGGGTGTGAGTGCATAAAAACCTGAGTAGGGCGTTGAGAAGTCTTTGTACTCATTTTCTTCCACAAAACAGTAGGCTCCACAGAAATAATCTTCAGTACCCGTGCCATTGATTGTTGGAAAGTCTTTATCGCCATCCATAAAGAATTTGATTTCGCCTTCGCCCCACCAACCGCTGTTGTTGGTTCCCCAACTCATATAAGTTCCCACATACTGTCCGCGTCCTTTAATGTTATCAACCAGCACATAATCCTCTTTGTAGGGATGAGGATTGCTCCGGCGAAATTGTGCGTGGAAATAAGCGGCATCCGGTTCTACATCCGTCAGGGAATAATCGATTTGGAAAAACAATACCACATCTTTAGGGCTCAGATTTTCAACGGTCATTTTGTAGCCTTTTCTGAATGGCATAACCCAGTATGAATTAAATCCGTTGGCCGGATTCACACAAACTGCCAGCGACGAAATCTGTTTTGATTTTCCCCAGCCAGAGCAGAAAAAGTCACCCAGCGGAACTTCCACAGAGGGTTCTTTTTCACCGTCCCAATAAATCCGAATGATGAGGTTGCGCCAGTTTCCGGTAGGTGTCATCCAGATGTGTTGAATAGCTCCCTGTCCGGCCACATCGGCCAGAGTAAAAGTGGATTCGGCTTTAATACTTATTGCCGGACTTACTTTCCAGCCTTGTCCAAGGTCACGGGCTGCAGACTGACTTATGCCTTCGGTGGCCATTCCACCTTTCCCTTTTTCGCCGGTAAAGTTTTCGGCACTTATCGAACGCGATTTGGCGTTTGACATCCGGTACAGGTTGTTCATGTTGTTTCCAATACCATCGTGCGTTTGTGCACGTGATAACATTGAAAATCCGCAAAGAAATGCGATTGAGAAAATGGTCGTTAAAAGTTTTTTCATAGT
>WOYV01000068.1 GCA_011620585.1 Draconibacterium sp. | reverse complement strand
ATGAAATGGGGCTCGGTGGTGGCATCGCCGCATTTGTAGAAATTGGCGCCTGCTTCCAAACCATCAAAAGTAGTTAATGAGTCAAAAGCAAAACATTCGATCGGGATACAGATCATCATTTCCCATCTGAAATCTCCCGTGAGTTGTTCAAATGCCTGTTTGCCAAGCGACGATTTGATTCGGATTTTTTCGGCAATCTCAGGCGAAACGCGGGTTCGGTTTCCACGGCCAGGGCCGTGCGAAAGATGAATGGTGCCAATACAGCTGAATTCGAAATTATAGTAGTTTTTCCCGTCAACCGCAATAAAAAATTCCACCGTACTGTCTTTGTAAACATCGCCATTGGTGCGGGTTTCCAGTGCGCGGATGTATTTCTCACGAACGTAATATTTTAACCATATCTCATTGCCGGTGTGTGCGATCCTGAATTTCACCCCGGGTTTATAGGGATAGGCTTTCCAGTTCAGTGAACCGATCGGTTGTGGTAAGCTGTTTTTTTTAATTAACCCTGATGCCTGGTCAAGCATGAGCATTTGTTTTGTATTAACTTTCGGGACCGTCAGTGTTTTCATTAAAACTGTATTACGTTTTCGGATTAAAGATAAGAAAAGCGCCGTTTGATAGAAAGCTATTCGATCAGGCTTTTTATATTTGAGGTTCTGCGTTTAAAAACCGCGTAACAGAGATTCTAAAATTTTTGAAAGCGTTTGTTTAAAATATGGGCGAAACCGAATTTGTGATAGCACTCACCGAACACCGTTTCCTGGGAAAAATATTTCAGGCTTTCCTGATCCGGAAAATGGAAAAATTCTATACGGTACTCCGGCTTGCACGGCCACACGATTTCGACACCGGCGACCACGAGTGGAAACCCTGGGAAAAGAAGCTCGTGAACATTATCGAAAAATACAGCGACGAAAGCCTGGTGAAAAAATTTTCGAGAGCGGGTAGCGTAACTGCCTTTTATTCAACAATCGACACTGGCGTATTCGGGAGACAGGTGATCCCGTTTGTCGAAAAACAAATGATGGAGGTGGTATCGATCCTGATGCTGAGTCCGGTGCGCTTGCTCAAAAAGGAGTTTAAATATTCGAATCTTTATGATGAAGACGAGATCGAGGTCTCACCTTTTTTTGCCCGCCCCGAGTTTTATTTCGAGCGCACAGAGATTCAGACACGCTATCAACTCAAGGTTTTTATGAAGGGGAAAGAAATTTTACTTTCAAGTAGCACTTGCCAGGTTGTAACCAACGAACCCTGTTTATTATTGTACCGAAACCAATTGCTGGCTTTTGAAAAACTAAACGCCAAAAAGCTCTTGCCTTTTTTTGAAAAGGAATTTGTTTCGGTGCCAAACACGATCGAGGATCAGTATTATTCGGGTTTTGTTTTAAAGACCATCCGCGATTTCGATGTGAAAGCCGTGGGCTTTGATATTCGCGAAGTGGAAGCCGGGCCCAAAGCAGTGTTGTCGCTTGAACAGGATTTGCACAATCAGCCTGCACTGGTATTGCGTTTTCATTATGGTCAGGAGCGTTTTCTGCCCAATTCGCTTAAAAAGACTTCGGTAGTTTTTTCAAAAACCGGGAAGTCGTTTGTGTTTTATAAAACACGGCGTAACCCGGAATGGGAAAAACAAATATTTAATGCTATCGAATCAAGCGGTTTGATTGAAAAGAACGGGTATTTTACTTTGCCTGGATTGGAGAACCTTGAGCCACAAAACGCTTTTTATTTTCTGGTTAACTGGTTAAACGAACATCGGTCGGAACTGGAACAAAACCGGATAAGAATAGAACAAACCCAAACTGAAAAAAGATATTTTACAGGGAAACAATACCTTGAGATAAAAACTCAAACCAAAGCCGACTGGTTTGATGTATATGCAGTGGTTCGTTTTGGCGAGTTTAGCATCCCTTTTATCCGTCTTAAAAAATACATCCTGAATAATATCCGCGAATTTGAACTGCCCAATGGCGAGATAGCGATTTTGCCCGAAGAATGGTTTGCGCGTTACCGTGGATTGCTTCCGTTTGGAAAGGACCACGGGAATCATATTCGTTTTGAGAAACACCATTTTACACTGCTGCAAAACTCAATTCAGGAAGTCGATAAAGGGGTCCGCGAGAAATACCTCGAACTGGGACAGGCTGAAAAGGAAGACATCGTATTGCCATCGAAACTAAAGGCGAAGTTGCGGTCATACCAGGAGGAAGGGTTTCGCTGGATGTATGGCTTGTATAAAAATGGGTTGGGGGGTTGCTTAGCTGATGATATGGGGCTGGGCAAAACATTGCAAACGCTTACCCTGCTTTTAAAGTTAAAACGCACACAACAGGCTATTCAAACAAAAAATCCGGCCAGCCATCCGGGACAGCTTGATATATTTTCTGCTGTTGAGGAGAAAAATGAAACGGATCAGGCAGCAAGCCTGGTCGTACTTCCCACCTCGCTGGTACATAACTGGTACAACGAGATCGCCAAATTTACGCCTTCGCTGAGGGTTTACAAATATGTGGGTATTCAACGAAAAAAAGTGGAAGACATCAGCAAAATAGCCGGTTTCTACGATGTGATACTAACTACCTACGGGACTTTGAGAAACGATAGCGATCAGCTTTCGAAAACTACTTTTTTCTACCTGGTCCTCGACGAAAGCCAGTCGGTTAAGAATTCAGATTCGAAAACCTACAAAGCGCTGATGGAAATGCAGGCCCGGCACCGGTTGGTGATCACGGGTACGCCGATCGAAAATTCATTGTCGGATCTGTGGTCGCAAATGAACTTCCTGAATCCCGGCTTACTGGGCAGTCTGCCGTTTTTCAGAAGGGCTTTTATTACACCCATTGAAAAGCATGCCAGCAAGGAGCAGCAGGAAAAGCTGCAACTAATGATCCGGCCCTTTGTCCTGAGGCGCACCAAAAGAGAAGTGGCAAGCGATCTGCCACCTTTGATGGAGGAGACCAGGATTTGCCCGATGGTGGATGAACAGCAAAAACTATACGATACCGAAAAATCGGTGATCCGGAACACCATTCTCTCGGCGATTGAGAAAGACGGGATTAACAAGTCGGCGTTTGTGGTTTTACAAGGACTTACGCGCTTGCGGCAGTTGGCCAATCATCCTTCGTTATTCAAAGAAAACGCTGGAGAAGGCTCGGGAAAATACAAGGAGATTTTCAGAATGTTGCACTACCTGGTGGCAGAAAAACACAAAGTGCTGATCTTTTCCTCGTTTGTAACGCATCTTGAACTGATAGAAAAGGGGATACAAAAGGAAAAGTGGAAATATTCGAAACTTACCGGGCAAACCGTGAAACGCGAGGAGGTGATCAGCCAATTTCAGAATAGCCCTGAAAACCGAATTTTTCTGATCTCGCTCAAAGCCGGCGGAGTGGGGCTTAACCTCGTGGAAGCCGACTATGTGTTTATTCTTGATCCGTGGTGGAACCCTGCAGCCGAGAACCAGGCCATTAACCGCGCCCACCGAATCGGACAGGACAAGCACGTGTTTGTGTACCGTTTTATTACCGAAAACTCGATTGAAGAAAAAATTCAGAAACTAAAAGAACGCAAAAGTTCCCTGGCTGATGCCTTTATTAATTCCAACGATCCCTTTCAACAGATTTCAAAAGAAGAGATGGTGGAGTTGTTTCGGTAAAAGAATTATTTACGTCTGATTAAACTGTAAATAAAACATTATTAATTGCTTCTGACCGCGTGCCCGGGTTGAGAGTTACGGGTTTCGGGTTCCATGTAGTATAAGCTACTATATTCTATATCTATTTTAGGAGGGCGGTGCTTCCAACTTCCGTCTTCTAACTTCGTGCTTCCCCCTACTTTCCCTTTTTATTTCGCACATAAATCAGTTTGAATTTGCCTTTATAACTATCTCGCTGGTCGATCTCGAATTTGCCGATTGAATTAATCAGTGGGGTAAGTTTCTCGAAACCATAATTTCGTGAGTCGAAATTGGGCTGACGTTTTTGGAGTAAACTACCAACATCGCCCATAAAAGCCCAGCCATCGTCGTCGGCAAGGTCCGAAATTGTGGAAGAAATCAACCGCACCACTTTGGGGGTGATCTTATCTACTTCGGTCTTTTTCTGAGTTTTATCGGGTACCACATTGCTTTCGGTTTCCTTTGTGTTGTTTTTCAGAATTTCGATATAAATGAATTTGTCGCAGGCAACAATAAAAGGTTCGGGAGTTTTCTTTTCGCCAATGCCAAAAACTTTCATCCCGGCTTCGCGCAGGCGGGTGGCTAGCTTGGTAAAATCGCTATCGCTCGAAACCAGGCAAAAACCGTTTACCTGCCCGCTGTATAAAATGTCCATGGCGTCAATGATCATCGCCGAGTCGGTGGCGTTCTTTCCCTGCGTGTATCCGTACTGCTGGATTGGGTTGATGGCGTTCTCGAGCAAAACGCTTTTCCATTTCGACAAGGTTGGTTTGGTCCAGTCGCCATAGATGCGTTTGATGGTTGGGTTGCCGTATTTCGCAATTTCTTCGAGCATTTCTTTTACGTATGCCGAAGGTATGTTGTCGCCGTCGATCAAAACGGCCAGTTTAAAATCACTTTCCATTTGGTTTGTTTTTACTTTATAAAGGTAAGGCTTCTTCAAGCATAGTCAAATGTATTTGAAATTAAATTGAAAATGCAATTCATGCCACACAAAACTTATCATAAGATGTTTTTGAGAAGTATTTATTATTGTGTTTACATTTTTTAGGACGGGCCAAACATTACACACAACGGCGTACTACCGGATTGGCGGTAGTTGAACAGGGTACAAACGCTTGAATACCAAGCCCGTCCGCATTATATTTGCACTTTGTTACCGCAAGTGGTTTCATCTTTTTGTCAAGAGATTGAATAATTTTTCATTTATATAATAATTTCCGGTTCCAATTCTTTCTTTTTTTAAAATTCCATCTTCCGCCAGTTTATTTAAATAATTAGCGGCTGTAATTCTTGAAACATTTAAGTCGTTGA
>WOYV01000125.1:11970-25625 GCA_011620585.1 Draconibacterium sp. | reverse complement strand
ACTTATCAGGCGTAAACACCGGCGACCAAGACCTTAGTACATTGGCAACCAAAACCGCTTTAGGCGATTCAACGGCACAGGTACGCAGCGAGATACCCGATGTAAGCGGTTTCTTAACTTCTGAAACCGACCCTGTTTATTCAGTTAGCGAGGCAGCCAACATTACGGCCACCGACATTACCCATTTGAGTAACTTGTCAGGAAGAAATACAGGCGACCAGGATTTAAGGGCCTTGGCATTAAAATCTAATGTACTTGAATTGGACAATACTACCGCATTTACACCCGATGCAGATTATGAACCTGCCACAAAAAAATATGTTGATGATAATGCAGGCGGTGGTTCAACCATCTACTCCGTAGGCGACTTTGCCCAGGGCGGTATCGTATTCTGGATAGACGAAACAGGACAACATGGTTTGGTAGCTGCTAAAGACGACCAAAGCACCGGAGTGAGATGGTATGCAGGTACTGATGGCGATACTCAGGCAAAAGGAGACGGCCCTTATGCGGGCGAAGCAAATACCTCAATAATTATTGCAGCTCAAGTAGCTATTGGTGATGATGGTAGCACTTATGCAGCGCGTATTTGTAATGAGCTACAAATTACCGAAGGTGGCAAAACTTATGGCGACTGGTACCTTCCCTCAAAAGAAGAATTGAATTTAATGTATCAAAACAAGGCAACTATTGATGCTACCGCAGCGGCAAACGGAGGCAGCAGTTTTGCTAATAATAACTACTATTGGAGTTCTACCGAGAACAATATATCCTTCGTGAATGGACGGGGCTTCGGCAATGGCGGCCAGATCTACGGCACTAAGGACAACCTCTTCAGGGTGCGTGCTGTCCGGGCTTTTTAACCATTTACCCTGTTAAATAAGGCAGCCTTCCACAAAGTGGATTTAACAGGGTAAATCTTTTACTAAAAGGGTGTCGACATGGTCAATTACAGAATATCTTCTGCAGCTTCTCCAGTGGAATTATCAATAATGCAAACTGAATCTCTAAATATGCAAAATAACCAGAGAGGTGTTGAAATTTTTTTAAATGAAGTAAGAACGTTTGGTATCATTAGTAAAAAGTTTAAGGGTTTTGTATCAGCGAAAATAAGTAGTTGAAATTTTACGGGCAAAATATTGCAAAATGTTTAATAGCATCTTTGTTTAAAAAGCTGAATGTTTGAGTAAATATACACTTGTGTTTAATTGATTTCATGTCAAGGAAAGAGTGGTGTTACGACAAAAAACATAATCCCTAAGATCCATTTCATTATATTTGTCGTTTTCTGATAAAAAATTAAAATAGAATAAAATGAAGAAGATTTCGATGGCGGGGATGCTCATAGCGGCGTTTCTGATGGTTAACCAGCAAGTTTCGAACGGATGTACCAATTTTCTAATTACAAAAAGTGCCTCAGCCGATGGATCTACGATGATAACCTACGCAGCCGATTCGCATACTTTATACGGCGAGTTGTATTTCCAGCCGGCACAAGATTATCCGGACGGGGTTATGCGGAAAATATATGAATGGGACACCGGTAATTTTTTGGGTGAGATTCCACAGCCAGCTCATACATACAGTGTTATCGGCAATATGAACGAATTCCAGTTAGCCATTGGAGAAACCACTTTCGGAGGTCGTTCTGAATTAAGTAGCCAGGAAGGTGCAATTATGGATTATGGCAGCCTGATTTATGTTGCGTTACAGCGTGCCCGTACTGCCCGGGAAGCCATCCAGGTAATGACAGATTTAGTGGAAGAATTTGGTTATTACAGTTCGGGCGAATCCTTTTCGATTGCCGATCCCAACGAAGTGTGGATACTCGAATTGATTGGAAAGGGAGAAGGAGAGAAAGGCGCAATTTGGGTCGCTGTTCGTATTCCTGATGGATATATCAGTGGCCATGCCAACCAGGCACGTATAACCACTTTTCCGCTCGACGATAAAGACAATTGTATTTATGCAAAAGATGTAATTTCCTTTGCACGCGAAAAAGGCTGGTACAGTGGCCCTAACAAGGAATTCAGTTTTTCGGATGTATATGCGCCCGTTGATTTTGGCGCTGCCCGCTTTTGCGATGCCCGTGTTTGGGCCGGTTTTAATAAAGTGGCTTCTGGTATGGAAGCTTACACTGATTATGCCAAAGGAATGGTACAACATGGTGGAGGCCATAATTTTGCCAGCAACCGCTTGCCATTGTGGGTGAAGCCCGACAAAAAGCTTTCTGTAAAAGATGTAATGGGAATGATGCGCGACCATTTTGAAGGCACCGAGCTTGATATGACACAGGATATTGGCGCCGGTCCGTATCGTCTTCCATATCGGTGGAGAGGGCTTACATGGCAGGTTGATTCGGTGGAGTATTGCAACGAACGGGCAATTTCGACACAACAAACTGGTTTTTCGTTTGTGGCTCAAAGCCGTAGCTGGTTGCCAAATCCAATTGGCGGAGTGCTTTGGTTTGGTGTCGACGATGCTTACAGTACCTGTTATGCTCCTATGTATTGTGGAATAACAGAGATTCCCGAATGTTTTAAGGTGGGTAACGGCGATATGCTCACTTACAGTGAAACAGCAGCTTTCTGGACTTTTAGCGAAGTGGCCAACTACGCTTATTTGCGTTACGACGACATGATCAAAGACGTACAGAAAGTTCAGAAAGAACTGGAAGACAAATTTGTAACGTATGTTCCGGTAATGGACAAAGCTGCCGAAAATTTGTACAACACCTTGGGCGAAGCTGAAGCCCGCCGGTTTATATCTGAATTTTCGGTAAACGAAGCCAACAATATGACCAAACGCTGGAAAGAGTTAAAGAATTACCTCGTTGTAAAATACACCGATGGCAACATCAAACGCGAAGAAAACGGTAAGTTTAAACGCACAGAAACCGACATGCCGGCTTCACCCATTTTTGCAGGATATCCCGAGTGGTGGTACCGTGCCATTGTAAATGCCACCGGCGATCATTTTAAAGTAACAGGATCAAGTCATTAAAAATGAAACATTAATATTAAGGTCCCGGTTCGCCGGAAACGACCTGAAGGTTTTAAAATAGAATAACAGTGAGCCGGAAAGATAAGATAGCGCGCTGCCTGGTATTTCAAAAAGACCAAAATCAAGCGGCCATTTTTTTCTAACTCTTGACAATCAAAATGATAATTCGGAAAATTGATCTGTAAATAAGTTTGGAGTAATAAAAAAAATACTATTTTTGCAGCCGATTTTATGCAATCTCTTTTCCGTCGCGTGACGGATTACATTGCCAACTTTATTTAAAAGAAAATAAAATGGATTTAATTAGTGTTGTAGAAAAGGAATTCGAGGTAGTAAAAGATTACCCGAAATTCGGCGCGGGTGATACCATTACCGTGAGTTATAAAATTAGTGAAGGTAACAAAGAGAGAATCCAGAACTTCCGTGGCGTGGTAATCCAGGTGCGCGGAACCGGGGCCACTAAAACTTTCACCATTCGTAAAATGTCCGGAAACATTGGCGTAGAAAGAATTTTCCCGATGTATTCTCCTTTCATCGATTCGATCGAAATCAACAAACGTGGGAGCGTACGTCGTAAGAGAATTTTCTACTTACGCAGTCTTACCGGTAAAAAAGCCCGTATCAAGGAAAAAAGATTCTAACAGGAATTACGATACAAAGAAAAAGGTCTCCGAGAAGAGACCTTTTTTTTTGCTTGTTATTTTGTAGTTGAAATTATACTTCAATTAGGTTAAGCAATTCTTCTATTTTATCTTCTTTTTCTGAAAATCCAACCGACTGGTACGACTCCTGAATGGTTTCCAACAGACGGCGTACAAAAAGCACATCCGATTTGGGTTCCGAATAATCATGAAATGGATAATATTCGTTTTTCTTCAGGTGGTATTCAATTTCCTTTCGGCTGGTTATCGCACCTTTATTCGATGGATTGATGTAAAATAACACATCCGAATCATGCGTGCTTCCGTGTACTTTACGGGCCAGTTTTGGATCGACAATGGCCACCAGTGGATTTTTGGGAAAATCCACCAGTCGGGCCGGTAATTCCAGTTGACGGGCCATTATCGTATAAAAAATACTCATCGAAACGGGGTTGCCTTTTCGTGTATCGATTATTTGATTTAAAAAACAATTCTGTGGCGAGTGTGGGTTGCTTAGGTTGATCGAAAATCCATTCAGATTGAACAGGAAATGGTTTAAGATCGTAATCTTTTCGAGTAAGGTAAGCGAATTGCTAAGTTCGAGCCAGATTGTTTTCCGAAGATTTTCAATTTTCATTTGAATATAAAGCGGATTCAGATCGGGATACTGAAGACGGTCAACATGGCAAAAACCATTCAGCAAACTTCGTTCTTCTTCCTTGCGCCTGAGCCACAAACGCAAGCGGTTCGATGTTTCCTTAAACTGCAGGTCCTGGATGATGTTCTCGATACGTTCCTGGTATTGTTCGTCGAAACTCGATTCCCATTTCCTTTCCAGTTCAGGAATAATGTCGTCGGTTTCTTCCAGGAGTTCCTGTTGGACCATCCCGAACACAGACTCGTCGGGATCGTCGAGAAGGTTGAACAGAGCTTCCAGTTTAGTTTTTTTCATGTCGTTTTTATAAGGTTAGCTTATTCAAAACAAGTTTGATCAAACGTTTCATTTCGTCGCGATAATTTTCGTTCGCGGTCAGGCTCACGCGGTTGGCAATTATTAAACAAACGGTTAAAGCATGGTGGCCGAGTAGTTTAGACAAACCGTATATAGCCGAGCTTTCCATTTCGAAATTTGTAATCCGAAGACCTTTAAAACGAAAAGATTCGATTTTTTCGTTCAGGGTAGGGAAGGCTAGCGGAATTCGCAATTCGCGTCCCTGTGGGCCATAAAAGCCAGGAGCTGAAATGGTAACGCCACTCGAAAATTCATCAGAATCGAACTTTGAAAAAAGTTCTTCCGAAGCATCGCATACATAAGGCGAGGGAAGGGAGGCATCCCAATTGGTGTATTCCCTGAATGCATTTTCAAATTCAAGATCGCTCACTCTTTTCCGGCCTGCGTAAAAATTCAGCAAACCATCAAAACCAATCGATTTTTGAGAAACCACAAACGAATTCACGGGCAAATCGGTTTGCAAACCGCCCGATGTCCCAATTCGTACAATATTCAATGCCCGGTGACGGGTTTTGATCTCCCGCTTGTTCAGGTCGATGTTCACCAATGCATCCAGTTCATTAACTACAATATCGATGTTATCGGTTCCAATTCCGGTTGAGATCAGTGTGAGCTTCTTATTATTGTACCAGCCGGTCACCGTTTTAAATTCGCGGTTTTGGGTGGTAAAATCTATTTTTGTGAATAAAGAGGCAATGGTATCCACACGGGCCGGGTCTCCCACAAGAATAACCTGGTCCGAAATATTCTCTGGTTTCAGATGAAGATGGAAAATCGATCCGTCCGGATTTAGTAACAATTCTGATGGTTTAATCATACAAAATTCGCTTGGTATTTTTTCAAAAATATTTAAAAAATGAAGATATTCAAGTACTTAGCCCGAAAACATATAAACACCCAAGAGCGTAAAAAATTTACAGTATTCGATTTTTTGTTAACAACGTATTATTTAGGGACGAATTCAGAAAAAATTGCCGGTTTTTTAAACGAAATCAAAAGGATTGCCCAAAGTAAGCCCGAAATTTTTATTTTTGAGTAAGAAACTTAATCCATACTTAATCCATGTCATTCAAAATCTTTTCTCTCCAGCTAAGCGGAAAAATAAAGCCGGTTTCCGTCATCGAAAAACGAAGGGCCCAACTGGCCGATGACTACACCGTTTTTCAGAAAACCGAAAGTTCTGATGAATTAAAAGCTTTTCTTGAACTCGAAAAATGGGTCAATTCTGATTCATTTAAAAACAAGAAAAAAGAAATTGAAGGACTTTCGTTCAGAGGAAGCAAGGAGGAAAAGGAACTCAAAGAGCTTGGTAAACTAAAAAAATTGTCGGCCATTCGGAAATATTTCAAGACAGAAGGCTCGCAGGATTTAACCCGATTTGAAAAAGAACGTGAATCGGAGAAGATGAAACGTTATTATCAGCTTCTTGATTATGTAAAAGAAGGCCAGTTCGAAAAAGAAAAAAAGGAAATCACAGCGCAGGTTTTCAGGGGCTCGGTTGAAGAAAAACATGCGCTGGAATTTAAAAAGCTGGCTAGATCAGCGGGTATCAAAGCTTTTCTCGAACTCGAGGGGTCGAATGCCGTACGCAAGCACGAACAGTTGGCAGAAAGCGGGAAGCTTAAACGGTATGTCGATTTGAAGTACAGTCCTCAACTCGATAAAGGCCAAAAAACCGAATTCAAAAAGCTTTCGTCTGATATCGAAATAAAAGCATATTTTAAGTTCGAACGGTCCAAAAAATTAAAACTTTACCGCGAAACATCGGGAAGTCATAATTTAACACGATATCTCGAACTTAAAACGTTCGTTGAAAGCGCCGATTTTAAACAACGTGAAGTATTTTTGAAAGACAAAAAGAAATTCGAAAAAAGCGAAGCGTTCCGGAAATTCAACGATTACAAAAAACTGGCAGCCGACGGCACGGTTAAATTTGTATTGAAATTCGAAAAGTCGGCGCTTTATAAAAATTACCTTGATGTAAAAGATTCATTCGATTTGAAACGCTATCACGAGTTGGAAACTCTGACTCAATCAGATGAATTCAAAAAGCAAAAAGCCTGGCTCGACGATAAAAAACGCTGGGAGAAAACCGAAGAATTTAAAAAACTACAGCAATATTTGAAGGAAAAGGCACGTCCCGAGTATGTTAACTACTTTAAGTACAAAGATTCTGCTGACTTTGATTGTTTTAGAAAAAGGGATTTGGTATTCGATGACGATTTTCGCGGTAAAAAACTCGACACCGAAAAATGGAGTACCTGTACCGCGGTAGCAGATAAATTACTCGGCGAAAACTACGCGATGCCGGGCGACCTGAATATTTTTACGAAGGGACAAAATCTGAAAGTTGACAATAAACTACAACTACAGGTAAAAAAGGAAAAGGCGAAGGGAAAAGTATGGAAGATGCCAGCAGGTTTCGTTCCTGCAGAATTTGAATATACTTCGGGCCTGGTTTCGAGCCACGCATCGTTTCGGTTGGTCGACGGAATTGTGGAGGCCAAAATAAAATTCGACCCCACAAAACAGGTTCTTAGTTCGCTCTACCTCGAGGGAGAAAAAGCCGGCGCAAGAGTAAATCTATTGGAAATGGGAGCCCGAAATAATTTGGGAACCAGCGTGTTGGGAGTAAATGGGAAAGTGGAGAGCAGCGGTTTGGAAATATCGAATCTAAAAAAAGGCGAATACATATTTTCACTCGAAAAACAAGCTTCTGCTTTTACCTGGAAAATAAACGAAGTTGAAGTTCTAAGAGTTGAAAACAAAGATTTTAATCAGCCATCGCACCTTGTTGCCTCTTCGCTGTTAATAGAAGAAATACAAGCTTCGGCTTTACCATTGAATTTTGAAATTTTGTGGATTAAATGTTACACCATAAAATGAAGTTGAACAATACTGATGTGGACTGGGTAACAGAATTTAAAGGCGCCGTTACAGTTTGAGACCAATCGTATATATGAACAAAACGTCGATTGATCAGTTTGCAGTCGACGGGGGAGAAGAACTCATCGGTTCTAACCTGCTCGAATGTCATCCCGGACCGGCACCGACAAAACTGGCCCAATTGCTGAAACATCCTGAAGACAACATGTATACTATTGAAAAACCAGGAGTAAAAAAAATACTCTATCAAACGCCGTGGAAGGAAAACGGCGAAATAAAGGGATTGGTTGAGATTTCATTTCAACTGGTGGGAATGCCGCATTTTATACGGGGCTGAAATTACAATCCACGTTTGTTAAACAGGATGTATCCAAAGTTAAGTGTCACATAATATTGGGTGCTTTCCTTATCGTAGTAATTCAAGGATAAACTTACCGGTCCAACCCCCGTTTGGTAAACCAACGACGCCATTCCCTGTAAGTAATAATTTTCAAAAATGTTATCGCTGTGATAGGCACTTTGGTCTGGTGCCATAAGTTCTTCATTGACCGGAAGAAAAGCATAACCCTCGATCCTGAAATGCATCGATGATGAAAGATTGACAATTCCTTTTAGTCCTCCTGCCAGGAAATTATTCGAATGAAAATTGGAAATAAACATCGATTTACTGTGTGGTGTAGGTTGAAACCCGGGGGCCGATAAAACCATGGATTGCCAGGTTTTAAAAAGCGGTTTGTTACTAAAAGTAGCCTCGGCATGTGTGCCTAACGTAAATCGTTTACTAAACCTGAAGTACTTCAAAATAGCTCCGTTCAGTAAAAAATAGTTATGAGTATTCTTGTTTAAACTACTTTGCATAGCGGTAGTTCCTGCTTTATAATTCTCATTTCCGGCAATGTATTTCATTTCAATACTTTTCATCGATCCTTCGGTGGCGTATTGTTTGAAATTGAGCGAATTATTTTCGAGTCCAAGCTGTGCAACAAAAGCATCAAAAACAGTTTTATCAGGCGTATCTTCTTTCTGAAATTCATCGAGTTGGTAGTATTCATCGGAAGAAGAAGTGTATGCAATTCCGGCATACAGCTTACTATGCAAACCCAGGGGCAGGCCGCTTTCAACTCTCACATTCAGTTCGTCCTGAATAATGTATGGCGGGCGTACATTTTCGAAAAACAATTCGGAGCTCGAAGCATAATAATCCCAACGGTTCAATGTAAAAAAGCACGACATATAGAATGGTAAACGTGTAGGATAATCAATACGCGCGCCCGCTTTAAACGAACTGTAGAAACGTCCAAAATACAGGTTAGAACTTAAAGTATAAGCTCTCCGGTGATAACTGCGGTAGTTAAATCCGGCAAACCCCTGGTTGATTGGTTTTGTTGAAAGGTTACCACCCACATTCAGGTCAATCTTCTTTTCGGGTTCAACTTTCAGATGCAGATCGAAATAGCCGCTGTTTTCGTTGTAATAAGTGATCGGCTGGATTGATTTCAGGTGCTGGTCGGCAACCAGTTTAAAATACTCGGTTTTTAAATCGGCCAGCGAAACCACATCCGAGCGGTGCTTGATACTTTGAATAATAAACTGTCGCTGCATCGGGTCTTTAACACCTTCTACCTGAATATTTTGGAAATACATGGCCGGTTTTCGTGCTTTAAAGTTGTTTCTTTTCCTGGTCACCTCTTCTTTCGGAACTCTTCGCGTAACAATGGTTTTAATACTGTCGAGAGCGTTCGTTACAGTATTTGTTCCTTTTTCCAGCGCCAAATCAATCTTGTCGAAATCAAGCAGGCCAATTTCCTCAAATTTTGTTTCCAGAAGCATTCCGGTTGCAGAGTCAATTTTAAAATTAGTCGGCCTCATGATCATAGTAGAGATTTGCCCCATCAGATCATCTGGATCCACAGATCGCTTTCCTTCGGCAACAGTGTGCCCGATGATGATATCGGGTTTAAAAATTTGTTTCATGTATTCGGTAGGGAAATTGTTTAGTATCCCGCCATCAAAAAGTAAGTTGCCGTTGATCTCGATTGGTTTAAAATATAAAGGAACGGTCATCGATGCCCGGATGGCATTCCCCAGGTCGCCTTCACGCAGGATAACAGCCTTGTCGTTTTTTATATCGGATGCCACGCAAAAAAATGGCACCATCAACTGGTTAAAATCGTAGTGGCAGGCAGCGCTTGTCGAAGCCGTTAATTCCATAAACGCAAAATTCATTTGTTCAGATGAAATCAGGTTTGTTGGTGGCAGAAGTTTTACCTTTTCGTCTTTACGTGCCAGGTTCATCTGCAACCAGGTGGGATCCGGTTCCTGATTTTTGAAATAGTATCGATATTCGCGTTGAATCTGCCCGGTCGACCAAAAATAAAAATCATCCGATTTAAATAATTCCACCATTTCGTCAGTGCTGTAACCGGCGGCGTATAAACCCGCAACAATGGCTCCAATCGAAGTTCCGGCAACATAATCAATCGGGATGTTGTTTTCTTCCAAAACCTTAATTACGGCAATGTGTGCCATGCCTTTGGCGCCGCCACCGCTTAATACCAAACCCACCGATTGCGAGCGAGCCTGAAAAGCAATTATAATAACTGCTAAAAGGATTATCGTTTTTTTAAACATAAAACTCTGTTTGTTTTCTTTTTCTGAACCAACCAAATTTACAAAAATCAGTTCGACTTAAGTTAAATAATACGAGAAAAACCTTCACATATTTGGCAAATTTTTCATCGTACACACATTATTCTCTTTCGCTTGGATGGGGTAGAATCTGACAAATAGTAATAGTTTTGTAAGTGTTGAACAATTAAAACCTGAATCATGAAAAAATATCTCTCTCTTTTGATTTTTGTGTGCCTTGTTTTTGTTTCGGTTGCACAACACGGAAAAGTACTCGAATCGCTGGTCTTCAACAGCCAGATTGTCTCTTATCCAGTGAAATATAGCGTTTATCTTCCGTCCGATTACGAAACGTCAGATCGAAGTTATCCGGTTTTATATCTTTTGCATGGTTATTCCGAAAAACCGAAGAATGGGGTGAGTGAGCGCTGGAAGGCAAACAGTCCGTTGTATTTACTTGATACCGTTGATAAAGAACAGTTGAAATCAATTCGGTTTTACATCGATTGTGGCGACGATGATTTTCTTTACAAAGGAAATTCAGCGCTCCACGTGAAAATGAGAGATTTGGAAATCCCGCACGAATACCGCGTTCGAAACGGAGGCCACGAATGGCCCTACTGGCGCGCCGGTTTATACGACGGACTTCAGTTTATTTCGAAGTCTTTTCATCGCTAAATACCATTAATACCCTTGTCGTTTGAAATTCTTTTTCCTCATATTCTTATTGATTGATGCACTGGCGATGGTAAATGCGCAAAATTCCGAACCTGATTTCAGATGGAGCAATTCGTATTATTACAACTTTGCCATTGGCGACAGTGTTCGGTTTAATGATAAAAACATCCGGCTACTGTCAGTCGACCACCAGTTTACCCGTTTGTTGATAGGGCGTGATACGCTGAATCTACGTGTGGCCCGTCGCAGTTTAGCCACATCTTCGAATGGCATACAATTGTTTGTCGCTGACAATCGGAATGTGGCCAACCTCACACCCGGCGATCCGGCACACCAACTGCTTACAAAAGATGCTTTAGTTTGTATATCTTCCGACATCAAAGGGAAATGGTTAAACCCCGATGAATTTATTTTCCCGGTGAGTTATAACAATGGTTTTTCCTGGCGTGGTGACGAAGATTCGTATATTTTCTCGCTGAGCAAAAAAAATGACAATCAAACGTTGTTTTCATATCCTGGAATAGGAATTGATTTGCACGATGCACGCGGCATCGAAAAACACTGGCTGGTGGCGATTGAAAACAGCACCGTGGTTTGGGTTGAAGAAAGCGACAAATATGTTTCATGTGTTTTACTGGCAAGCAACGAAAGTCCGGGTATTTACTATGTGTACGATAAACTTTTCACGCAAACGGTCGAGGTTAGAAAAGGACAAAAACTGGAAAAAGGCGAACTGATTGGAACTGCCTGGGGCGACGACAACTGGGGCCATTTGCAATTTGCGGTTGTGTATGCCGAAACAGCTCCCGGCTATCAAAACCGTTTTACTAATTGCGTGAATTTCTTTCCGCAGTTTTTTGGCCTGTATTATCGCGAGTCGTTTAGCCTAAGTAATTATTTCTCGAAAGGAAGAATAGAATTTGGTCGCCAAAATCCGCAAAATGGAAACGTACTGAATGTTTCGGCTTTTGAAGAAAACCTTGGAAAAGGGTGGAAAGCATGTTCGTGGAACACCGCCGAAAAGCTTGACTGGGTATCAAAAAACGAGGAAGGAAATGTTCGGATTTCAAAAACGCTTTTTGAGGGAACACCGGCAGAATGTACCAATCCATCTGATTTTTGCGATTACGAGATAAATGTTAGAAATGGAGTTTATCGTATTCGGGGCAGGGTTGGAGATGTGGAATTTGCTTCGTGGCAAAAACTTGAATTTGAAGGTGTGCCTGCCGGAACTTTTTCTTTGGGAGCCGGCGAACAAAAATGGACTTCGGAAAAAGTGGTGAAAGTGGAAGACAGGAAACTTACTATCCGTATTTATTCCGACAATACAGGGAAGACCCTTGCCGGGTTAAGTGAGTTGGTTTTTCAGCAGGCATATTAAAACCCGAAACACATTCCTGTTTTTACTTCGGGAAATTCAAAATTTTGTCTGAAAAGCGCTTTGGCCGGTAATTCGGTGCAATGAGAAGGCAAAAGATTTTCAATTCTATTTTCGATGAAATAATCGAGTGTTTTCTGCGTTTGCCAGCCCTGGTCTTTTAAATGAAAACCGCCGATCACGCATTTAATTTTTGTAATTCCTGTAATTGTTTTGGCATATTCACAAATATTGCAGATGCCCGAGTGCGCACATCCCGAAACAACCACTATTTCATCACCAACCACTGCGACGAGCGCTGAATCGTCGAATATAAAATCGTCTTCGCCGTTGTCAAGCATATAAGGAGTAGTTTGAGCTTCAAAATCATTTACCCGGGGAATTTCGCCCAGATACCAAAGATTAGAAGTGATTTGAACAGGATTTTCCGAAGTGTGGATAGCGTATCGTTTGCTCAATTCTTCGCTTTCGGGTTCGAGGCCAGGATAACTTTTATCTGTTTTTCTATATCGTTTTGAAAAGGCTGCCGGGTGTGTAACCAGCGTTTTTCCCGATAAATACGAAAGTCCGTTCCCGTGGTCCCAGTGCCCATGGCTTAACACAACGGTATGTACTTCATTCTGAATATCAATTCCGAGTCGTTTGGCATTTTGTAAAAACACATCGGAGCGACCGGTATCGAACAAAATTTTTTCATCGTCGATTTCAATCAGGTAGGAGAGGCCATGTTCGGCCAGGAACCGGCCTCCGGCAATATTGTCCGTCAGGATCGTTAGTTTCATTCTTCAGTTTTAACGGCTTCAAGCAATCGCACATATTTTTTTCAGGTAGAAATGTTCCCTGAAATTAGTAAACCCGTTTTCAGAAAGAATTTCTTTCCAATCACGTTTGATGTAGTCGAAAGCATATTTACATTCCACACTTTTAAAAACAAAACGATATCAAACTTTTTCTCCAGGTTAAAAGGAGTATCGATGCACTGGTTGACAAAAGTAACCTGCCGGCAGGCGCTGAATTTCGAAAGGAACTGGCATTCCATTTCAGATGAAATGTCCATCCCGGTGATACTTCCTTCGGCGCCAAGATAGTTTGCCATTAATGCAGCGTTGCGGCCGGTTCCGCACCCCAGATCGAGGATGTCGCTGTTTGCAGCAATATTCATATCACGAATGGCCATGTTGATAAAACCACGATACAAACCAAACGAAAGTGTGTTCATTAAACCATCGTAATGCCGGGCAATAAATGGGGTGAGTTCAACACCCGAACCGGGATATATTTTCTTATTCACTTGGATTATTTTTTACAGTCGATTTTATAAATGAAAAAAGCTGCCGAAGCCATAATTATCATAAACAATATAAAAAAGGCCTGGAAACCTCCTGAGGCAATCAATAAAATGCCGGCGCCTGCAAAAAACATAAACGCA
>WOYV01000125.1:0-11870 GCA_011620585.1 Draconibacterium sp. | reverse complement strand
GAAACCTCCTGAGGCAATCAATAAAATGCCGGCGCCTGCAAAAAACATAAACGCATAGTTTTCGGGAAATGCTTTCCATACCAGAATTCTTTTTACCAAAAAAGCTGAGCCAAGCACAATAACTCCCGAGATGATCTGAAGCGAAGAGAAAAAGGTTTTTCTCCGGTCCTGATTGACCGATTTTCCCAGAATATCATTATAGCTGATGTTGGCAAAAGCACCGGCCAGCGAAAACAGGGTAATAAAAAAGAATGTCAGCCAAAGCACATAACTGCTGTGCTGTCCTGTAAGTAGATACAACAGAATTCCCAGGCCGAAAAGTGAAAATATACGGGTATTTATCCCAAACAGAAGGTATTTCCTTTTGTAGGTTTTATTGCTGATGTAGGGCGCAAAAAACAATTGGGTGAAACTCGAACCCCCCAACATTATTGCAGTCATGATCCCAATGTGCAGCGCACCGCCTCCCGATTCAACAATCATGGCAGGGATGACCGTGTCGACATCCATGAAATTTTTTGCCAAAGCCAGAAATGTGGCGTGCCACAGAAAGGCCCTAAAATTATGTTTCGATATTTTTTCGGATAACACTTGGCAAAATTTTGTGGCGCAAAGGTTTAAATTATTTTGATAATTAAATTTGTTTTATTAAAAAAAAGAATTGCGGGTATTAATTTGTGTTTCGTTCATTTCATTTTTTCTATCTGATCGATAATATTTTCGGCTGCTTTAATCAGGATGGTTTTAGTGGGAGCTGCAGTCAGTAAAGGATGTGACCCGATCTGGAAGGAAATCAACTCAAATACTGTTACTCCTTTTTGTATTGCCAAGCTAATTGTATTAATAATCTCGCCAGCCGATTTGCCTCCCCAAACTTCTCCTCCCAGGATTGAACCATCGCAAGGCGAAGCATAGAGTTTTAGAGACAAAGGTGATGTTTCTTCGAATTTGTCGGGGTGTGTATCGAAATCACTAAACTCGGCAGAAAGTACCTGAATGTTAGCTTCTTTTGCCGTAGTTTCGTTCACACCGGCTGCCGCCATGGCCAATTCATTGATTTCGGTCGAAAATACAGCCAGCGTTCCAATAAATGGTTTGCGGATTTTGACCCCGAAAAGATTGTGTCCCAACACCCTTGCTTCAGCAGTAGCCGTCGAAGCCAGCATAACATAGTCAGAACGACCGGTTAAAAAACCGATAGTTTGCGAACAGTCGCCCACAGCACAAACACCTGGTTCTTGCGTTCGTTCGTAATTATCTACTTTTATGGCGCCTCGTTTATTTAACTCAAGACCGGCTTTTCTGGCTAGTTCTGTATTTGGCCGGTATCCAATAGCCATAATTACCGCGTCGCAACTAATAGTTTCTCCGTTGCTTAACGAAACTGAATGCACCTTATCGTCCACCCCGTTCACGCTTTCAACCTTTACGGCAGTTCGAACGTCAACCCTGGTTTTACGTAATTCATCGGTAGCAATCTTACTTAATCCGGCTGAAAAAGCTTTTGAGAAACATTCTGATTCACTTTCAATTAAAGTAACCTTTTTGTTGGGATTCATTGCTAGCTGCTCTGCAACTTCGGCACCTATAAAACCTCCACCCACGATTACAACATTGTTTAAATTCTGAATTTCTGCAAAAAGACGATTTATGTAGTTGTAGCTTTTTTTGATGTAATAAACACGATCCAGATCGTAACCTGGAATAAAAGTCGGAACCACTACTTTTGACCCTGTGGCAAAAACAAGTTTGTCGAATCCGTATTCTTTTCCTGAAGCAGTTGTCACAGAACGTTTTTCCAGATTTAGGTCGGTAACAGGATCGGTTTCTACCACACCGCCCAGGTCGATAAAGGGTTTCGGGCCCATCAAATTCTTTTCTACACTATTCAGTTTATGAAAAATGTAAGGAATTCCGCAAGGAACCAGTCCTTTTTCTTCTTCTTTGAACATTAGCATTGTTTTCTCAGGATGAGCTTTTTTTGCCGTAACACCGGTTATTATCCCTGCCGGGCCGGCGCCGATAATTATTACATCGAATTGTTTCATTTTTTTGAGTTTTTAAAGAATGTTGATTTATTGATAATATTCCAGGGAACGAGCAATTAGATTCCAGGATTGTTTAAGTTCTTCTGATGCTTTACTTCGAGGTGAAAATTCGACAATACTCTGTTCGTGTACCATTGAGTCGACCATCTTTGTGTCGAACGGAACTCGGCCTATGATCTCAATTTCATTTTGTTTGAGGTACTCTTCTACTTCTGCCGTCGAATCGGTGTTGATGTCGTATTTATTAATCAGGGCAAGCATTGGAATTTTAAACGAATGCACTAATTCAATAAGTCGTTTGGCATCGTGCAACCCCGAAATTGTAGGCTCAATCACCAATAGGACCAGGTTGGTTCCGGTTATCGAAGAAATGGCTGAACATCCGATTCCGGGAGGGCCGTCGTTTATAATAATGTCAGCCTTGGTTTTTATCGCAATCTCGCGGGCTTTTTCGCGAATTCGGCTTACCAATTTTCCCGAGTTTTC
Organism: Draconibacterium sp.; assembly: GCA_011620585.1. GTDB lineage: Bacteria > Bacteroidota > Bacteroidia > Bacteroidales > Prolixibacteraceae > Draconibacterium. The sequence goes on along the minus strand of WOYV01000125.1, from coordinate 9,336 downwards.
TTCTCCGGGGCCCATTTTAGCATGCACCAATGCACCAAAGCGTGTTTCAGAAACAAACCAATGGTTATTGAAATTTTCATGTGTCGTTATCGCTTCTGCCGGACAAATCCGTTCACATAAACGGCATCCTTCGCACTGGAACGGATTGACTTCGGGATATCCATCTGAATTGGAATGAATAGCATCGAACCTGCAACTGGTTTCGCACAATCCACAGTTCGTGCACGCATCTTGATTAATAGTGGCAATTGAACCGCTTGAAAATTTGTGTGTTTCCAGAATCTCAGGCTTAAAGATCAAATGAAGATCGGCTGCATCCACATCGTTGTCGCAAAACACCGCATTAGTAGCCAGCGATGCCAAAGCTGCTGTAACTGTGGTTTTTCCAGCCCCGCCTTTCCCGCTTAAAATGGTAATTTCTTTCATTTGACTTTTGTAATACTTAATATTTTTTCGACAGTCTGTTCGTAATAGCCAGCCATTTCTTCGGGAAGATTTTGAAGTAGTTCCCCCTTCGAGTATCTTGATGCATAGGCTTTCGAAAAAGGGATATTTCCGATCAGTTCAATATTATTTTCTTCCAGATATTTATAGATAAGCTTGCTTCCGAGCCCGGCTTTGTTTACGATCACCCCAAAAGGAATTTTCAATTCGCAGATCAATTCGATAGTAAGCTGAAGATCGTACAAGCCAAATGGGGTAGGCTCGGTGACCAGGATAATGTAATCGGCATCAGAAACCGTCTCTACCACCGGACAACCGGTTCCGGGAGGTGCATCAAACAAACTGATCCATTCTTCTTGTTCGGCATATTTTTTTACTTTTTTAATCAACGAGGTCTGAAGCGCTGAACCAATTTCCAAACGTCCTTCGATAACACGCGCACCAAATTCGATGGAATATTCTGAAATTACTCCAAGAGGCCGTGGATGCTCGGCAATGGCACCAAACCCGCAGGCAACACTGCATGCACCGCACGAATGGCAAAGATCGTTGCTGACATCGGTAAACACCAGGTTTTTAACGATCGTAATGGCATTGAACTCGCACCATTCAGAGCATTTCTTGCAATAAGTACATTTATCGGTATCGATTTTGGGAACCAATGTAAATACCTCTTGTGAGTGCTTCTTTCGTGCCGATTTAAAAAAAAGAAGATCGTTGGGTTCTTCCACATCGCAGTCGATCAACTGTACTTTATCCCCGGTTTTTTGAGAAAGAAAATAGAAGAGATTGACGGCAATTGTGGTTTTCCCGGTTCCTCCTTTTCCGCTGGCAATGGCAATTTTCATTTTAATAAGTGTACGTCAGAAATTCAAACTTATGGATTTCGTTACATAGAATTCCCCGAAGAAATCCTTCGGGGAAATCCGATTCGTAGCTAACGCTTTCAGAGTTGTTTAAGAAATAACTCAATTCAAATCAAGTACTTTTTAGTGGTCGCAGTAATTGGCAGTAAACTGGATGGAGGAATCCAGAAAACCATCGGCCAATTCCCTGGCTGATTTTTTTGGTGCACCTACCCAAACATTTACTTCGTTATAATTAAAGATTTGAATGGCTTTTTGCCCCATACCACCTGCCAATACATCGGTAACCCCTTGCCCGGCCAGCCACTTGGGCAACAACCCTGGTTCGTGTGGTGGTGGAACCAGCATTTTCTCCTCTACAACCTTTTTATCATCTGCTGATAGCACGGCAAAAAACTTACAATGGCCAAAATGACCGTCCAATATGCCGTTTTCGTCTACAGGAACTGCAATTTTCTTATTCATAATTACTCGTTTATAATTTATTTCCCCGGTGTAATCTTCCCATTCCTCGTCTGGGGCGGTTTCCTCTTCCCCAGCCAATAGCACTTTCGTTTCTACCTAAAAATTCTTCCTGCTCATCTGTGAAGAAACGCATTCCAAATCTCCTTCCCCGACCTATCCCTGTTGTCGGGGTACTGTCTTGCTGATGTCTGTTTTTACATCTTCCTTGTCCTTTTCCGGTCTGGGTTCCTTGTCCCAGGGGGCCGGTTCCGTCAAAATGTGGCATTTTTCTAGTTCTTAGCGATTCGATTAATAATATCCTGCACACTCAATTCAGTTTCATCAATTATAATCATCTGAATATTAAGTTTTTCGAGTAAGGTTTTAGCTTTTGGCCCAAAATCACCCGAGATAATTTGACCGGCACCCAATTCAGCTACCATTTCAGAAGATTTGGTTCCGGCACCTCCATTGCTGTTTTTGAAGTTGTTTTCTACAAAGTAGGTGCTTTTATCCCCACGATCGTAAATACAAAACCATCCGGCCCGGCCAAAACGCTGGTCGAATTTTGCACTTAAATTGTCGCCTGTCGAAGTAATAATTGTTTTCATTTAATTCATTTCATTAATCAAAGCAAAGTTAGATAAATAAATACATTAAACAAACATATGTGCATAATAAATTTATTGGACAGTATGGTTGCGAATTGAATTATTTTGTTGAAATAAATTTTATATGTCTGTATATTAGCTTGTTGTGTTTGGATATGAAAATATGGTGTGCACAAATAAAAATGAACCCAAACCAAAGATAATTCATAATTTGGATTCATTTTAAAAAGGAATTGCTTTCAAATCGCAACCCGTGTTCGGACAGGAAATAGAAAAAGAAATGTAAAATACCTTTCGGCGTTGTTTTATTCCTGATTTTCGAAACAGTACAAGTTTTTAAACCCTCTTAAAATGAGTTGATTGCCAACTACAACTGGTGAAGCATGAAAGTTGTCGTCCAGCGGGTTAGATTTAAGCAACTCATATGTTTCCCCGGCTTTGATTACCACGCAAATATTTTCGGCGGCAATGTATAAACGATCTGCTGCGCCAGTAGGGGAACTAAACAAGGTACTGATTCCTTCCACCTTTTGCTTTGAATAGATAACCGAACCGTCTTTTGCATTCAAACAGGTCAGAAAACCATTGTTGGCTCTTAGAAAATACAGTTCACCATCCATCAAAACTGCACAAGGTGTATAAGGCGTGTCCTGGTTGTATTCCCAAGCTACCGCATCGGTGCCGGTTATATCGCCTTTAGCTTTTGAAAGATCGATTGCCTGAAGGGCAGATCCCCGAAAACCACTCATCACGTACAAAATGCCGTTTTCAACCATCGGATTGGGGATTACATTCCCGGTTAATCCTGTTCCCGACCAAATTAAATCGCCTGTTTCAACATCGTAACTTCGAATCGCTTTTGATGCTGTTGTAATTACCTGTGGTTTTCCATTTTCTACGGCAACAATTGGTGTCGACCAACTGGTATCTTCATCTCGCGCTACTTTCCATACTTCTTCACCGGTGTTTTTATCAATACAATAAAGCCATGAATCGCCTTCATGATCCCACTGAATAAATAATCGGTTTTTGTATAAAAACGGAGAGGCGCCTTCGCCAAAGCTGGCGCGTTTTTGCATTTGTCCGAAATCTCTCTTCCATAGTGTATTTCCTTCATGATCAAGACAGTACAGGCCGCGCGACCCAAAATAAGCGTAAATATGTTCGCCATCGGTGCATGGAGAATTCGATGCCCAGCTACTTAGCTCGTGTGTGTTTTCCAATGGAAGTTCGCTGCATACTGTTGTTTCCCAGTTAATTTTTCCTGAATTCCGATCGATACAATACACTTTGAAATCGTGAATGTATTCAGTACTGACCGGGCTCATGGAGTTGCTATCTTTCGGATGATCCAGGTTTCCTTTTTTACCGGTTTGAACTGCAGTTTGAACAATAATCTTATCTTCCCAAACAATGGGAGTAGCATTTCCTTTTCCCGGAATCTCTGTTTTCCATTTCAGGTTTTGGGTCTCACTGAATTCTATCGGTGGATTTCCCTTTAGTGCTGCACCTGTTCCCAATGGACCACGCCACTGTGGCCAGTTATCCTGAGCCAATAAATTGATCGTTAAGAAAAAAAGAATAAACAGTGGGCATACTGGTTTGAATCTCATACTGTAAATTTTTGGTTTCGAATGTTCGACTAAAATAAAACCTTTCCGTTTAAAATGATTTCCTGTAATATCTTTTATTCATCAAATTCAAAACTGTTCACTGTTTCGAATTGCCAGATTTCAAGAATTTGTGACACAGACAATTCGTAAGGCGAATAATCGCGGTTCGAAGAAACCAGTAAGAGATTTCCATCTTCCAGTTTTTTATAAATCAACTTGAAAACAATTCCTTCGTCTTTGGTAACAACAATGCAGGCTTTGCCATCCTTTATCTGTGTCCAGTCTTCAACAAACGAGCAGGTTACCCACGAGCCTTCGCGAACAGGTAACATCGAGTTGCCTTTGATCTGGAAACAGCGGTAGGTCTTATCTTTTGGCAGAAAAGGCAATTTAAATTTTGGCAGCGAAGCAATAAAATCGAGGTCGCCGTAGCTGTTGGTATAACCTGCTTGTGCTTTTACCGGAACCATTTCGATGTTCTCTTCGCCTTTATTGTCTACTGATATTGTAAGTAACCGGAGCTTATTCCCTGTTACATCCACATCGAAACCCTTTTCGATTTGCGATAGCTGGAATTCCGACAGCACTTCGAGCCTGTATTTGACCAGCGCATCCAGCGAAATGTTGAAATATTCTGAGATACGAATCAATACCTTGAAAGGCGGTTGCACATTTTTTTCATAGCCCGAGAGGGTGGTGCGGGTCAGGCCAAGCTCAGCCGCCAGGTCCATCTGCGACTTTTTTCGCCGCGTTCGTAAGAATTTTAGGTTGTCAGCGAAATACATAGTTTTGTTTTTAGCAGTTTATTAAATGTATTGCACCATGCTTTAGCTTGGTGGGAAAAAACCCGCCCTCTCCAATCACAAATATAAAACTTTTGACTAAATTATAGTCGAAACATTGACGATAATATCGACATTTTGAACAGAAATATTGTACATATCGATCTGGACACCTTTTTTGTGTCGTGCGAGCGGCTGATGAATCCGGAGCTGAATGGCAAACCTGTTTTGGTAGGTGGAACCAGCGGACGCGGCGTAGTGGCTGCCTGTAGTTACGAGGCGCGAAAATACGGAATTCATTCGGCCATGCCTATGCGAATGGCTCAGCAACTTTGTCCACATGCCATTGTGGTTAGAGGAAACGGCTCTGTTTACAGCAAATTTTCTGACACTATTACTGAGATTATCAGCGAGCAGGCGCCTTTGTATGAGAAGTCTTCCATCGACGAGTTTTATATTGATATAACGGGAATGGACAAATTTTACGGCAGTTACAAGTGGGCGCAGGAACTTCGCGACCGGATCATCAAAGAAACCCACCTGCCGATCTCTTTTGGACTATCTACCAATAAAACCGTGTCGAAAGTAGCTACCAACGAAATAAAACCCAACAATCATGTAAAGATTGAGGAAGGGCAGGAGAAGAGTTTCCTGGCGCCGCTGGTCGTGAAAAAAATCCCGATGGTGGGCGACCATACCTACAAAATGCTGCTGAGCATGGGCATCAAATACGTGAAGACCATCCAGGAGATGCCCATTGAGCTGATGGAAAAGGTGATGGGGAAGAACGGGGTCGCACTGTGGAAAAAAGCGCAGGGAATTGATAACTCCCTGGTGGAACCTTACAGCGAACGGAAGTCCATGTCGTCGTCGCTTACTTTCGAGAAAGATACCATTGACGTGACGGCGCTAAAAAACCTGTTATTGTCTATGACAGAAAAGCTGGCATTTGCACTTCGGAACAGTAATAAACTCACTTCGGTTGTAACGGTAACCGTGCGTTATTCCGATTTTGATACACGTACCCACCAGAAACGCATTCCTTATACTTCGCTCGATCATACACTGATTGCTACGGTGATGGAACTTTTCGGTCAGCTTTATAAGCGGCGGGTTTTGGTTCGTTTGGTAGGAGTGCGGTTTAGTCATTTGATTGGCGGAAGCTACCAGATGCGATTGTTTGAAGACAATGCCAAACTGATTCGTTTGTATCAGCAAATGGATAAGATGCGTAACCGCTTTGGGGACGATGCTGTTTTTCGCGCATCCACGCTTGGGGTTCATGGTGTCGGGCAAAAGATCAATCCTTTTAACGGATTGTCGCCGGTTATCCCTTGGGCATAGAAGAATGTAGAAGCCCCCTAAATCCCCCAAGGGGACTTGATTGAAGAATAATGAATACAGAATGGCGATTAACGATTTTATTCCTCCCTTTGTGGAGGTTGGGAGGGGCTTTATGTTACTAAACTGTCACACATACTACAGCTATAAATTCGGGACGATCTCCATCGAGCAACTGATTCAGGAAGCTATTGATAAAGGTTACCGCTCGCTGGTACTCACCGATATCAACAACACTTCGGCTACCATCGATTTTATCCGGCGTTGTGCTGAAAAGGATATTAAACCGGTAGTCGGCATCGATTTTAGAAATAGCGTGCAGCAAAAATATATCGGGATTGCCCGGAATAACGAAGGATTCAGGGCTCTAAATGAACATTTGACTTATCATTTACATTCGGGCGAAAAGATCCCTGACCGGGCCCCGGAGATCAGAGATGCCTGGTTTATTTATCCCATCGGGACAATTCATCCCAAAGATTTAAAGGAAAATGAATTTATCGGGGTAAGGCCGACACAGGTAAGCCGGGTGTTTGGCGAACTACGCAGCTCCCTCGATAAACTGGTGGTGCTGCAGGCCGTGACCTTCAGGAACAAACGAGATTTTAACATCCACCGGCTGCTGCGTACCATGGACAACAACACGCTACTAAGTCTTCTTCCGAAAAGCGAGGAAGCCAGTCCTGACGAGATCATGTGGCCCCGGCAGGACATTTATGATCAATTTCGCGATTTCCCGCAACTTATTCGAAACGCACAAAAAATAATCGACTCGTGTTCGATCGAATTCACCTTTAAAAAGTCGAAGAATAAAAAATGTTTTACCGGCTCGTCCGCCGAAGACTTTATTTTGCTTCGGAAGATGGCGTGGGAGGGAATCCGTTACCGTTTTGGCGAGCCTTCGCCCAAAGTGGTGGAGCGAATAGAGAAAGAACTGGCGATCATCAAACAAATGGATTTTGCCTCGTATTTTCTGGTTAACTGGGACCTGGTGCAGTACGCCCGCAGCCAGGGCTGCTACTACGTGGGGCGGGGTAGTGGCGCCAACAGTATGGTGGCCTACCTGCTTCGAATTACCGATGTCGATCCGCTCGAACTCGATCTGTATTTCGAACGTTTTATCAACCCTGCACGGCAAAGTCCGCCCGATTTCGATATCGATTTTTCTTCGCGCGACCGCGACCACATCACCCGTTACATTTTCGACCGGCATGGCTGGGGCCACACCGCGCTGGTGGGAACCTACATCACTTTTCAGTATAAATCGATGATCCGCGAACTGGGAAAAGTGTTCGGGCTTCCCAACCATGAAATCGAAAAACTACAGGTCACGAATGACGAACGCAATCTTGACGATATTGGCAAATTAGTGCTGAAATACAGTAAACTCATCCACGGATTTCCGAGCCATTTGAGTGTGCATTCCAGCGGAATCATTATTTCTGAAGAACCAATCAGCACCTACACAGCCACGATCATGCCACCCAAGGGTTTTCCTACGATTCACTTTAGTATGCTCGAAGCCGAAGACATTGGTTTTGCCAAGTTCGATATTTTGGGGCAGCGCGGTTTGGGCAAGATTGAGGATGCCATCCATATTGTTCGCGAAAACCGGGGAGAAGAGATCGATATTCACGACCTGAAGACTTTTAAGGAAGACGAGCGGCTGAAAGAGTTGCTGAGACACGGAAATACCATTGGTTGTTTTTATGTGGAATCGCCGGCGATGCGGATGCTGCTCACCAAACTCGAGGCCGACGATTACCTCCGGCTGGTGGCGGCCAGTTCAATCATTCGCCCGGGAGTGGCACAAAGCGGAATGATGCGCGAATACATCCTGCGCTACCGCGACCGCAGCCGTTGTGTAGCCGCGCAACACGAAGCTCCCGAACTGTACAAATTGCTCGAAGAAACCTATGGCGTGATGGTGTACCAGGAAGACGTGATAAAAGTGGCGCACCTGTTTGCCGGTCTCACGCTGGCCGAGTCCGACATTCTGCGGCGGGGCATGTCGTGGAAATTTAAGCAGCGCAACGAATTTGGAACCGTAAAAGACAAGTTTTTTTCGAACTGTGCCGAAAAAGGCTACGGTCGTACTTTGGTGGAACGTGTGTGGACACAGATCGAGAGTTTTGCCAACTATGCTTTTTCAAAAGGACACTCGGCCTCGTATGCGGTGGAAAGTTACCAGGCGCTGTTTATTAAAGCGTACTATCCACTTGAGTATTTGGTGGCTACCATCAACAATGGTGGCGGCTTTTACCGCACTGAGTTGTATGTCCACGAGGCGCGGATGCACGGTGGCAAGATTTTCCCACCCTGTGTAAACCGCAGCAACATGGAAACCGTGATTAGCGGAAAAGTGATCTTTCTCGGGCTGGGCTTTCTAAAAAGTCTTGAAACAACAACTATTCAGGCGGTTTTGGATGAACGCCACCGCAGTGGTTACTTCCGCAACTTGCAAGACTTTCTGAGCCGCGTGCCCATTTCGCTTGAGCAGGTGAGTATTCTCATTCGTGTGGGAGCTTTTAATTTTACGGGAAAATCAAAAAAGGAGCTGCTCTGGAATGCACATTTCATCCTCTCAAAATCAAAAAAAATATCGCCCGACCGTACACTTTTTCAGCAGGAAGTAAAAGAATTCTCAATCCCCGACCTGTATTTTCATCCGCTGGAAGATGCTTACGACGAGATCGAACTGCTCGGGTTTCCGGTTACGCGTTCGCCTTTTGGTTTGCTCGAAGACCTGAAACTGCCGCAAACAGTGGCCGCCGATCTCCCAAAACTGATCGGGCAGAAAGTGGCGATTGTGGGCAGCCTGGTACATGTAAAACGCACCCGCACCAATAAAGGACAAACCATGAGTTTTGGGGTTTTTATCGATTTTGAAGGCCACTGGATTGATACTGTTGAATTTCCCGATGTGTCGGCAAAATACCCTTTTAAGGGTGGCGGCTGTTATTTAATTTATGGCGAAGTGGTAGAAGAATTTGGCTTTCTGAGTATCGAAACCAGCGAATTGTACCGTTTGCCAAACGAAAACATGGAAGAGCCGTCTACGCGTTTGAAGGTGCCAAAGACGATGGCGTTGCAGGAAAGAAATGCAGAATACCTTAATGCTAAAATGCTTAAATATTTTGAATACTGAACCTTCAGGAACCTCAAGTTCTGTCCATCCGATCAGCAGACAATTCAGGATGGCTTATGGCATTTTTGTTATAATCGCACATAATAT
>WOYV01000086.1:75337-88540 GCA_011620585.1 Draconibacterium sp. | reverse complement strand
AGCGCGAAGCTCACAGCTCACATAAAAAACCCCGAAACAGAAAAATCTGTCCCGGGGGAAAAAAAATAGTATAGCTAACAATTCTTTATTGCATCAGTTGGTATTCGAATTTAATTACGCGCTGGCTGGTCGAGGTTCCGTAGAACCCGGTAAAGCGTAGTTTGTAAACATCGCCGTTGCCAAGTTTTACGATGTAAAACCAGTTTGAATTTACGGTGTAAACCATCTGGCTCAGGCTAAATGACTTCCAGGTATGGCCAATGGCGTTGATATCGCCCGAATAACCCAGTGAACCGACATCGCCCGGCGTTAGCGCTGCAAAAGCATCGGCGATCGCAGTCGGGTCTTCGCTGCCGGTATATTCGATTTTACCTACTTTAATGTTCTCGCCGGTGTTGATTAAAACACCCACCACCCCATAAGGAATGATAGTGCCTTCGTCGTCGAGGGCCTCGGTATAAAACGACAGGAGGAGATCCCAGTCCTGCACGTCGGTACTTACATTATAGGCCGAGGTATCGGGAACCAGAAAGAAATCGGTCCATGTGTCGGTGCCATAGGTTCCGGTTTCCACCGGAGTGGCGCTGTTAAACGAAAAATAGGTTTGCCGGGTGTATTGTACGGTGCCGTGTTCGGCTGCTGCATCATAAGCCAGGTCGGCTTCGAAAGTTTTCAGGTTGTAGTCTTTTACTTCTACTTTCTCGTCGTCTTTGCTACAGGCGCTAAACAAGCCGACAGCAAGAATGAATACCAATAATTGTCTCATAGTGTTTCTATTTAAAAAATTTATAATTCAGACTAATAAAAAACGATCTTCCGTATGAAATGGGCACGCCCGACCCGCCACCGTGCGAACTTCCCCCCGAACCTTTACGCTCGACAGTGGTAACATCAAAGAGGTTTTTGGCGCCAAGGACCACCTGTAGCTGGTAACTAAAAAAGCTCCGCGAAAACGAGGCGTTCAGGGTTTGGTAAGCGGCCTGTTTTCCTTCCTTTAGTTGCTGGTCGTTCTCGTCGGTATAAAAGAAAGGCAGCGAACCGTTGTATTTGTAATCGGCATTTAAAGTGATGCGCGAGTGTTGCTCGGTAATTTTCATGGTGGCAAACACATCGTGCGTGAGCTGGTAACCGGCGTTGCCGCCCAACCCGGTAAGCGAACTTTGGCGGCCGGTTAGCCCGTAACCTCCGCGAAGTTTTAGCCATCCCTTATAGCCGTAATCGATGGTAAGGTCGGCCCCGAGCGACTTAAAATCGTCGATGTTTTTATACGTATAAGCCGATGAATTCTGTTCCTGTACCAGCGTAATCAGGTCGCTGATGTCGTTGTAAAAAAAGGTGGAAGCGATTTTCCAGGCCTGGTGTATGTTGCTGGCCGAGTATTCGAGGCTTGAATTGAAGTTTTGCGACGACTCGGCTTTGAGCTCGCTGTTTCCAAAAATCTCGTGGTTTGAATCGACAAAAACATAATGCAATTCTTTGACGGTAGGCGCCCTGAACCCGGCGGCCACCGAGCCACGCCACACCAGTTTGCTGCCAAGGTCCCATTTTGCATTGGCAGAATATACCAGCGGCGGGTTGTACCCGGTGTTATACGAGTAACGCAACCCGGGTTGTAGTTCGAGCGCCGGCGCCACGGTATAACGCAGGTTCGCAAAAAGAGCGTAATCCCCAATTGACCGTTTACCTCCGGAAATGCGTTCGCCTTTCATTTCTTCAATACTGATGTCGGCGCCGCTTTGCAGCGAAAGTTTTTGCGGAATAAAAATATGGTTTTGAATGACCCGCAACATCTTCTGGTTCATGTCCTGGGTGCGGTGTTTGTCGTTCAGGATTTCTTCGAGTGTCCGTAAATCTTTATAAAGTTCCTGTTCAGAGCGGTTGTATTCGTTGTACGAAGCTACCACGTCGAGGTGGTTACGGTCGTTCCAGCCGCCGTTCAACCCGATACTGGCATCGTAACGATTGGTATAATAATAAGTGTCGAATACCTTGTAGCCTTCCACGATATCGCCTTTGTAATGCAGGCGGTCGCTGTAAACGCCTACTTTGCCATGCAGTTTCCAGCGGTCGTAATTCAGCGTGTGCCCAAGGTTAACACGATACAGGTTTTTGGGTTTCCAGTCCATCGACCGTGTGGAAGTGTCGTAGTCTTTACCGGCAAAATATTCATAACCGCCATCGGCCAGGAAATTGTTTCTTCCGGCTTTGTACGACAGGCTCAGGTTTCCCGAGTAGCGGCCAACGGTTTCGGCATAAGCGCGTGTTTGAGTCTCAATTTTGTGGTAGCTGTTTTGTTTGGTGATGAGGTTGATGGTCCCTGCCAGCGCGTTGTTTCCGTACACCACCGACATCGGACCTTCGACCACTTCTACCTGCGAGATGTTGTCGACATTGACCTGGCTTAGGTCGATGTTCCCGTCGAGCCGTCCGATAACCGGCACCCCGTCGACCATGATCTTTACGTTCTGGCCGCTAAGTCCCATCATTTCGATTTGCGAGCCCAGCACCAGGTCGGTCGACATACGGATATTGGCTTCGGTAAGCAGGAGATCATTCAGGTTCAAAGCCCCCGAACGCTGAATTTTATCAGCCGATATCAGCTTTATTTTGTAAATGGAACTGTCAACAGGAGTGGGAACCACTTCCCCGGTAACAATTACTTCCTGCAACTCTTTGTTGTTTTCGGCGAGGTGGATGAGTTTAAACTCGACGGAATTGTTTTGCACCTGGTATTCCACTTCGCGGGTATGGTAGCCAATGGCCGAAACCTGTAAAGTCCCTGTTTCAGTTCCTGTTTTTATCTGAAGTGAAAAACTGCCGTGGAGATCGGCTGCTGTCCCGGTCCCGCTTTCCTTGTCAACTATCGATGCATAGGGAATAGGCTCCTGCGCAAAATTGATGATTCTGCCTTTGATTAAAATCTGGGCATCTGCAGCGGCAGAAACCAATAGTAAAAGCGATAAACTTATAAGTAAGTTAAGCAGCCTTGATTGGGGGGAGCTATGTTGAGTTTTCAATTGGTCAATCTTCATCACAAATCTTTCCGGTACGACCCCGCAAAATTAGGAGTTGGCTTGCAAGCGTTTATCCCAACATGTTGGGATATTGCCCCGGTTCAACCCAGACTTAAACAATTGTGCGGAAATAATGTTTTCAAAGAATCTGGGAAAACAGGGTTGAATAATATCTGTCACCGGCTAATGACATTTCAAATGTGGATAAGACAGAAGCCAATTTACGGAAAGAGAAAGATTTTGTTTCTTTGAAGAAAAAATACGATGCAGGAATTTAACGAAAATGACAAGATGTTGCACCTGGTGCAGACCAACCACAACCTGTTGCCGGTGATCCATCGTTTTGGCATCCGCCTGGGTTTTGGAAACCGTAAGGTTGGCGAATTGTGTTCGGAGTACCAGGTGAATACCGCATTTTTCCTGGCCATTGTAAACACCTTTCATCATAAACATTCCTTTCCTGAAGAGCGCCTGCTCTCGTTTTCGCCACTGCTGATCGTGGATTACCTCAGAAAAACACACGATTATTATATCCACTCTTCGCTGCCGCAAATCGAGGTACTGATCCATCGCCTCTTGCAAAGTACTCCTGTTCAAAACAGCGAAATGAAAATGATCGGGACTTTTTACCTGGCTTATAAAAAGAAGTTGCTCAAACACATCGAAGAAGAAGAAAAGGTGGTTTTTCCTTACGTCGAGAAACTGGTGTTGCAACCCGAAACGGTCGAAGACAGATCCTTTGATATAAACTTCGAAAAAAAACACGAACACGTCGATTTGGAGCTCGACGACCTGAAAAACCTTATCCTGAAATACATGGTCCCGGAGTACGACGCCCTGGTGTGCAACAAACTGATGGATGAGATTTACAGTTTCGAAAAGGATATTCGCGAACACTCCCGCATGGAAGATGTGATCCTGATTCCGCAGGTAGTTCACTTACTGAAAACCGCAAAATGAAAGGAAGAACCATTATTATCGTACATCCTTTCGATCTGGTTTGCCGCGGACTGGCAGGTGTTCTGGAGGAGTTGCAAGGTATTCGCATTCTTTGTTTCTCTTCCTTTTCCGAAATCAAAATTGTGGAACATACCCCGGCGGAAAACTTGTTGCTTTTTGTCCCGGCAGATTGCCGTTATGCCGACGAGCTGCTTGAATTACGCACCCACCTTGGCGAGCATTGTTTGGTGGGTTTAACAGCCAACAAAACAGCAGCCCCGCATCAAAAGGTTTTTGATCATGTTTTTTCGCTTGATGATCCGGCAAGTGAGTTTGTAGGTTTAGCCGAATCTTATTTCAGAAAGGAAAAAACCTCGCAGAATGATGAACTGACCAACCGCGAACGCGAAGTTTTACGGCTGATAGCCATGGGGCATACCAATAAAATAATTGCCGATAAGCTTTTTATCAGTACGCACACGGTGATCTCGCACCGAAAAAACATTACCGAGAAGCTGGGTATCAAGTCGATACCCGGACTGACGGTATACGCCATCATTCAGAAAATCATTGGTCCCGGCGAAATTTCTCCCGATCAGTTATTGTAATCTTTCACTCCCTTTAACCTAAAAATCCCTATTTCTTGGGATATTATTTTGAATCATTCAAAATAGCTTTGCCCCCGAATCAAATCATTAATTATCATGAAAAGATTAAACAATGCTTTTTTAATGTTGGGAATGTGCCTGACCGTTTCGGCGGCCATTGCCCAAAACCAAACCAGTGAAGTAAAAAATGCAGCCGAATCATTATTGCAATCCGGGCCGAGACTATCGATTGGAGGATATGCCCAAATCGATTTTAACCAACCAGTGTCCGACGGCAAACGTTATAATTCAACACTTGATATACACCGCCTTGTGCTCCTGTTTGGCTATCGCTTTAGCGAAAGGACAAGTTTCGTAAGCGAAATCGAGTTGGAACATGTTTCGGAGGTTTATGTAGAACAGGCCTTTCTGAACCACGAATTTTTACCCTGGCTGAATCTGCGTGGCGGATTGATGCTGGTCCCGATGGGGATCATCAACGAGTACCACGAACCGCCTACCTTTAACGGTGTGGAACGGCCAAACCTCGACAACAAACTGGTCCCCACCACCTGGCGCGAGATTGGTCTGGGTTTTTCTGGCCGTTTTGATGCGGCATCGCTCAAATACCAGGCGTATGTAATGAACGGTTTTAACGGCTACGACGGCGCCGCCAAATTTCGGGGCAGCGACGGGTTCAGAAAAGGCAGGCAAAAAGGAGCCGAATCGTTTATGAGCTCGCCAACTCTGGCGGCACGCCTGGATTATTATGGAATTCCGGGACTAAAGCTTGGAGTTAGTACCTACAATGGAAAATCGCAATCGACTCTTTACGATGGATTGGATGAAAACGATGAAAATGCTAAAGTCATAGCCGATTCTTCAGTTGTTGGAATAAATATGCTTGGTTTGGATGCACGTTACCGTAACGGAGGGTTGGAGGCGCGTGGACAATTTAATTTCGCAGGTATTTCCAATTCGGATGCTTATAACGGCTACACCGGCAGCGACATTGGAAGCAGGATGCTGGGATGGTATCTCGAAGCCGGGTACGACCTACTCCACGGAAATCAGAACGGGCAGCGCCTGGTTCCATTTGTACGTTACGAACGTTACAATACACACGCCAAAACCGAGGGTAGTCTCGTAAAAAATGAAAGCTACGACCGCACCGATATTACCATAGGTGCAGGATGGTGGCTTACTTCCGGAACCGTACTAAAAGCTGACTACCAGTTTTTCAGTAATTCAGCCGATACAAAAAGCGGACAGTTCAACCTCGGAATCGGGATTTGGTTTTAGATAGAAGAAGAGAACATGAAACAAATAATATTTTTTGTATGCCTTTTAACTGTTGCCGGAGTTTCTGCTTCAGCAACAGATTTTTATCCTGAGGATAAAGCATTATCGATTATTCAAAAAAAGTTGAAGAATAACAGCCTGGAGATAAGCGGAAGTTTCCCGTTGAGCGAAAGTTCGGAAGTTGGTCAGAGAATGATGGCTTACCGCTTTACAGAAGTCGGGAAGCAGGATGTTTTTTATGCGGTATTTACCGAATCAAAAGGACGTTATGACTTGTTTGATTACCTGGTGATAATCAATAGTGCAGCCGTTGTGCAAAAAGTGGCTGTAATAAAATATCGCTCGGAACATGGTGGTGAAATTGCGTCTAAAAAATGGTTGTCGCAGTTTGAAAATTATTCGGGAAAGCCCTTACAATACGGGGAGGATATTTCTGCAATTTCAGGAGCTACCTTATCTGCCGGATCTATTACCCGCGATATGCAAAAAGTGGTGTTAGCCTTAAAAAAGCAGCTCGAAAACGGCGAAAATTAACGACGGTTAAATTACACTGCACGGAAATTACCCCACTTTCGCTTTTACCCCGGCATTTCGTCGAGCGTGAGTACCCGTGGGTTTTTATACATTTCGATAGTCGTTTCGGTGATGTTGCTTTCTTTTTCAATTCAATTTCCACTCATCTGCCAATTCTTTGTTGTAACCTTCATCTTCTTTTGGATTTTGTTCACCTTTACCTGTTGTAATCAGCAATGTCGCGGCCCAGGTCCTGCATGCCCCACACCCAAACGATGTTACTTAAGCCCACTGTGTCAGTAAAATAACCATGGGCGATTCGGAAGAGTTGAGCTGTTCCGTTTAGTCCGGGACGCCCTCTCCACCAGAATTTTCCCTGGTTCATTTCGTACAGTAGCCGGAACAAAACCTCCAGCCTTTATCTGTGAGGTATTGCAGGTAGTTGTTTTAAGGTAGCCGATCCTCCTGGCAGGTTCGGCATTGTGTTCCTTGTTGTGTTGCCCCGACAGAATTTGCCTGCCATAAAAAATGGGCCAGAAAATCGAGTACCTGCAAATTTTGGGAGAATGATTGAGCGGCGATCAAAGCCAGAAGAAGTAAGAATGTTGGTTTAATTCGATCTTATTAGGTTTAGACGGGTAAAGATAAGAAGGAAAGCAGAAAGTTGTATGATCCATTTCTTCAAAAAACAAGGCCTTCAAGGTTTCAGTAACCTTGAAGGCCTGAGAGAAAAATTAAATTTGAACCATCTTTGCAACCCCGGTTGGGGAGGAAATCGGAAACCATATTTGAAGGGAAACGTGAATGATAGTTACAAAGGTTATTAATCATCATCGCCGTGATGATCGTTGTCGTACCCTTCGTGTTCATGATCGTCGTTCTGGTGTTTGTGCTTGTAATGCGAGCGGTGGTCGTGCGCCAGGTTGCTCATCACAATTTGGTAGATTTGTGTGTTGCTGTCGGCTGAGATCACAATGACGCCATCGCTTAAGTCGGCATTATCCAGATCAGCCGGGTCAACATTCGCCATTAACTGGTCGAGGTAGAGTTGAATAACCGAGGTGATATTGATTCCTTCGTCGGTAACCCCTACATTCTCTTTTTCGGTTTTAAAATACACGTCATCGCTTACCCAAACTACAATGGGCCGGCTACCAGAATTATTTTTATAAGTTCCTTCGAGATAAAAAACGGGAAGATCGCCAGCATCTTCGCGGGTACCGGTAACTTTTAGTTCGATTTCGTCGTAAGTCCCGGGCTGTAATACAAAGTTGCCAAGCGTGATCTGGTTATTGAGCAAGTCGGCCAACTCGGGTCCGTGCCATTTGTATTCAATCGAGATCGAGTCTTCGCCAGTCGTCATGCTTTTTAATTCCGCCTCAAATTTTATGGTGGATACTACCAGGTGTGCAGAGTCCCAGCTAATGGAATCGGAAACTACTGCTGCCGATTTTGTTCCAGATTCAGGCAGTGCAAAGGTTGGGTTTAATGCTTCAAACTGAACCCCAAATTGGGAAGTTCCGTTGGTCGTTAAATCGCTTTACTGACAAAGTACCTTGAAGAAAGTTTGCATTGTTCAGCCGCAGCTACGAGTCATTAGTCATTGGTCACTTTGGAAAGCTCCAGGCTGGCAGCTTTTCTTTTTTTCTTCCGTCACCCGGCTTCCAACTTCCAACTTTTTTTATACTTTGCGAACCGCTAAAAACAAACAATTATGAATGTTTTACTACGTGTTGGGACGATTGTGGTACTATTTGCACTGGCTGCCTATTCGGTGGCGATAATTACCGAACAACGGAAAAAAGTGGTGAGCCAGTTTGTATTGTATGTATTAACATTGGGAGTGATCTTCGATGTGATAGCTACAACCTTTATGATCCTTGGCTCAACAAAAGGCGCATTCACCCTGCACGGCATGCTGGGCTATTCGGCGCTGATTGCGATGTTTACCGATGCGCTGCTGATGTGGCGTATTCAACGTAAAGCAGGCTTTAACGCTAAAGTCCCCGAAATGCTGCATCTTTATTCGCTACTGGCTTATATCTGGTGGATAATTGCGTTCCTTACGGGCGCCGTACTGGTAATGATCAGATAGAATATTTTTAATAAAACAGTCGCAGGATTCAGTCCGAAAGTAGTTGAAACTTGTCGTTTTCGGCTATTTCTTTTTCTTCTTTAAGAAATAATCAAGAGAAAATTTTCCACTGCCGAGCAGGAACAGAGCGATATACACAGCCAGGTAGAAAAGTGCGAGTTCTTTGCGGCCAAATGGATCGGCGCCGTGAGCGATAAAAGCCGCCACCGCCATGGTAACAATAAGTGGAATGCTTGCGAGTCGGGTACCAAGACCAAGAATGAGTAGTACCGAGCAAAAAAATTCGGCAAAAACTGCCAGGCCAAGCGAAACTTCGGGGCCCAGGCCGATGGGATCGCCAAACTGGAATTCGCCAGCCAGTAATCGTTTTAACTTTGGAACGCCGTGGGTAAGCATAAAGCTTCCAGCTATAAATCGTAAGATCAGTGCTGAAATGTTCAGTTTTCAAGAGAATCAGTGTTTCATTCCCATGATCATTCCTCCGATGTAGGGAACCAGCCAGGTTAGCCACACAATGATGCTGTATCGATGGAGAAAGAAAGACAGGAGAAAAGTTTTTCCCTGGAATAATTAGCGGAACCTCGTTGCCCGAAGCCAGACTATTTTTTGCGAAAACACTTAAAACGACAACACATACAAAGAGGCAAACACGCAAAGAAAGCCCCGTTTTTAATCTGAAGAATTCCCCGCAGTTTTGTCTCGGGGTTCCGCTTTTTCTGGCGGGGGGAGATGTCAGCTTTTATGGCTGACAGAGGGATGAAAAGGGACAAAAGTTGTCACACCGGTAGCCCAAAGGTTTTCAGGAGGCGTTGGAAATTGGAACACCATCCTGTGTTTATTACACCCAAAAGTGATTTACACGATTCGTTGCTCAATACTAAAATCGTGAGGCAAAATAAAAAGAAGGAGTCGCCTGGTTTATCCGGCTACAAAATTCAACCATGAACTGTCTTCCCGGTAATCATCGATTGCCAGCTGACTGTTTTTAAAGTTAAATGCCGACATCAGCTTCCCGATCTCTTGCTGCAAAAAGGTAATGCTCCCGTCAATCAGTTCTTTCTTAAATCCCTTATCTGCCAGGTCAAGTACCTGGTTCAGCGATATCACCCGGCCAATCACTTTTCCCATCTCAACGAGTTTGCGTTGCGGAATCTGGAGGTCCAGCGTAAAGTCGACGTGTGTTTTTATAAAATGCACTGCCTTGCTTGTAAGGTCGAAATCCTTTAAAAAGCGGAAAAGATTGTGTTCTTTCGATCGCTTCATCATTTTTACCAAGGCTTCAGAAATTTGGGCGTACAGGATATCGTTCGAACCTTCGAATATCTGGAATGGGCGGCTGTCGACCGTACCCCGTCCGGCAATGTGGTTAATTTTATAGGCTTTGGCGCCTACCAGCTGCACCACCGATTGAGCGGCTTCCTGCATCAGATCGGTAATAACGCTTTTCACGGCATTGGCTTCCATCCCCTGCGACGAGAGGTCGACATCGAGCCCGGCTTTTTTGCTGCTGTTGACACACATGGCCGAGCAAATGGTATACGAGGCCTGCAGGTCAGACAAACGCTGCTGCACCTGGTCATACTGAAAAAGGCTTCTCCCTCCCACCGAACGTTGTTGGGTATGTGCAAGAGCTTCGTCGAGCATCCGCTGTATAAACCCCATTCCCATTCCCGGGAATTGCATCCGGCTGCGATGTAGCAAATCAAGCATCATTTTTACGCCAGTGGTTTCGGGCACCAGTTTATGTGTGCGGGGAACCTGTACTTCGATTCGGTTTCTTCCATAAGGAATGGCGTAGAGTCCCAGGTTTTCAAAAAACTCCTCCACCACTATGTTTTGTCCGGGCGCGTTTACATCGCATAAAAAGAAATCGATGTCGCGCATCAGTTGGTCGGATGAAGATTTTTGGCGCGCGGTAAGCAGCCAGTAATCGGCCCAGCCGGTTAATCCTGCCCAGTGTTTTTTGCCACTCAGGTGATATTTCGAATTTTTTTCTGAATACAAAGTTTGCATGTTCAGCGCATCGCTGCCGTAATCGGGTTCGGTAATCATTAAACCGCCCATTGCTTTTTCATTCAGAAAACGATCAAAAACTTCCTTTTTAACTTCTTCCTGCCCGAACTTACCAAAAGGTTGCAGAAACAAGGCCGAGTTAATTCCAAAGGTTAGCGAAAGCGCCAGCGATTCGTACGATGCTGCCGCCAGCAATCCGATGTTTTCTTTCATAATACCTCCGCGCCCGCCGTATTTTGTTGGAATGCCAACTGATAAGGGATTTGCCGACATAATTTCACGCAATACAAAAGGCGGAAGTCCGCGGTGAACACTCATCTGATCAACATCGGCCCGAACATGAAACACCTGTTTCATTTTTTCTTTTAAAGTGTCGATAAACTGCGAAAAGGGAAGAAGTTGGGTTTGAAGGTTATTGGATACCGACAATATATCGGTGGTAACTGCATACATATTTTTATTTTTAAGTGCGGGTTTACCTTCAGCCGAAGGCAACCCAAACTATTACAACGATTAGCTCACAATATTGTTTGCGCTTTTCACAAGCATTAACAAAAAGCGTCTGATAGTTAATTGTTTTAACATGTAAAAACCCAATTCTTGTATTAAAAATTGATAATCAGAATATTTTTCTACCTTTGTCGCCCTGACAATCAGGTTTTATTGAATCGTCCGTAAGCTTTGCTTTGTTCCGCTACCATCCAGCGGGTCTTCTCATCGTCAAAATTCGACCTCAAAATCAACCGTCTTGTTCAGAAAAACCGGTCGCGAAGTGTGTTACACAATGTTCGTGACACATTGAGAATATATGATAGAAACTTTTTTTTGCGACCTCGCGTGCCGAACCCTGGTTCCGGCTTCTTCCGCGCTAATCACACATTTAATTACACATTTAAAAAGTACTGCAGCTACCTGCAGTCAAAATCATTATGACATTTAACGAATTAAATATTTCTGCCCCGATATTGAGGGCGCTCGAAAACAAACAGTACAAAACCCCCACTCCCATTCAGGAGCAGGCGATACCACCGGCATTAAATGGCCGTGATATCCTGGGGATTGCCCAAACCGGCACCGGAAAAACCGCTGCCTTTGCCATCCCAATCATTCAGCAACTCGACGAGGCTCCTGTTCGGAAACGCGGTATCAAAGCCCTGATCCTGACACCCACACGAGAACTGGCCATCCAGATCGACGAAGGGTTTCGCGATTACGGTCGCTATACCAAGTTACGTCACACAGTGGTATATGGCGGGGTAAACCAACGCCCTCAAGTCGACAAACTGCGTCAGGGCGTCGATATTCTGGTGGCTACACCGGGCCGTCTCCTGGACCTCATCAACCAAAAATACATCCGTCTCGACATGGTGGAGCATTTTGTGCTCGACGAAGCCGACCGGATGCTCGACATGGGATTTATCCACGATATCAAACGTCTGTTGCCTTTGTTGCCAATAGAAAAGCAAACCCTTTTCTTCTCGGCTACCATGCCACTTACGATTGCCCGGCTTTCGGGTTCGATTTTGAAAGATCCGGTGAAAGTACACGTAATACCAGAAGCTTCAGTAGCCGAACAGATTGCCCAGCATTTGTATTTTGTGGAAAAACAACAAAAAAGCGATTTACTTGTTTCGCTATTAAAGAACGAGTTGAATAAGTCGGTGCTGGTATTTTCGCGCACCAAGCACGGTGCCGACCGGATTGCCAGAATACTCACCCAAAAAGGGATCGACTGCGAAGCCATCCACGGAAATAAAAGCCAGGGGGCACGACAACGGGCACTGAGCAACTTTAAAGCACGAAGAACACGCGTAATTGTGGCTACTGACATTGCCGCACGCGGAATCGACATTGCCAACCTCGAGATGGTAATCAACTACGACATGCCCGATGTGGCAGAGACTTATGTACACCGGATAGGAAGAACCGGAAGGGCCGGACAGAGCGGCACAGCGCTTACCTTTTGCTCGCGCGACGAACAAATGATGGTGCGCAGTATCCAACGCCTGACTGGAACAAAACTGAACGCCATTTCGGCATAAATAGAAAAAAATAAGCCCTCGTGCGGGATTATTTTGTATTTTTCTGTGTCAATTTGAGCAATGTATGGCACGGGTCAAAATGAAGATGATATTTGGAAGATATGAATAAACCACACCGGGAATAAAACATTAAAAAAAATTTGAATGGGTAGATCAATTTCATACAACAAACGGGAACTCGAAAAAAAACGTGAACAGAAAAGAAAAGAAAAAGAAAAGCGCAAAGAAGAACGCAAAGCCAGCGCCGGGGGCAGCTCGCTCGACGATATGATCGCCTATGTTGACAAGAATGGTGTAATCATGGACACTCAGCCCGATCCTGACAAACACGAAGATATTAAACTCGAAAACATTGCCGTTTCGGTGCCGAAGCGCGAAGATGTGGAGGAAGAACCACTAAAAGGCCGTGTGGAACATTTTAAAAACGACAAAGGCTATGGTTTCATAAAAGATATGGGAAGTGTTGAAAAGTACTTCTTCCATATCAGCGATGCTTATCCGGGAATCGACGAAGGTGCTGTGGTTACTTTCGAACTGGCCCGGGGAAACAAAGGTATGAATGCCGTAAATATTACTCCCTGGGTTGAAAAGAAAGTGGAAGTGCCAAATCCTGAAAAGAAAGAGTCCTCAGATCCCGGCTCCGCCGCATCGTCGCCCGGAGAAAAGCAGTAGAAATCTTATACAAGCAACTTAAAATA
>WOYV01000086.1:7958-75237 GCA_011620585.1 Draconibacterium sp. | reverse complement strand
CCGCATCGTCGCCCGGAGAAAAGCAGTAGAAATCTTATACAAGCAACTTAAAATAGATGGACAGCGCTGCGATTGAATCGACTTAAAAAAGTGGAGTTCTTAAATCTATTGCCAAGCCCATCTTTAACTGGCCATTTTTCCCTTCATCAACATATCTACAGCATCCTGCAACGAACCGGCGCGGGTAACTTTCCCGGTATTCACGAAGTAAATTACATCGGCGTTGGCGATAGTATTCAGACGGTGTGCAATGATAACTTTAGTTGTACTTTCGGGCAGTTTCTGGAGTATTTCGTCGAGTTGTTTTTCGGTAACGGTGTCGATGTTGGCTGTAGCTTCATCGAGAATCAGCAGATCGGGTTTGCGCAGTACCGCCCGCATAAAAGCGATCAGTTGTTTTTGCCCCAGGCTGATGCCGTCGCCCAAAACATCCACTTTCGTATCGAGACCTTTTTCGAAACGTTGCAGTAAGCTTTCGAGTCCGGTATCGTGGAAAATTCCTTTTAATTCCTCATCACTGAGTTCGCTGTATTCAGAATTTCCATAAAGGATATTTTCGCGGATTGTTCCACTAAACAAAAAAGGATCCTGCAAAATAAATCCAATCCGTTGAACACGCTCTTCAGCCGAAAACGAGCGGATGTCCAGCCCGTCGAGCAGAACACGTCCCCGTGTCGGATCGTACAACCGGGCGATGAGCGAGGCCGTGGTGGTTTTCCCTCCGCCGGTGGGCCCAACAAAAGCGTAAGTCTTTCCTTTCTTCAGGTTAAAGGTGTTTTGGTGCAGAACTTCGCTGCCATTTGGATAAGAGAACGATACATCGCGGAACGACAGCAAAGTAGCCGTTTCGTCCGCTTCTTTTGATGAAACCAGGGCGAGGTTATTTTCAAGATCAAGGATTTTTCGGATTCGGTCCCAGGCGGCCAGCGCCACCTGAAGGTTCGCCCACAGCGATGCCAGTTGCCGTAGCGGATTGTAGAAGCTGTTTACATAGGCAATAAGGCTGATGAGCAGCCCCACTGTAAATTCGCCGATCGAAATAAAATAAATTCCAAGCGCCAGTACGATCATCAAACCCAGGTTCGAGAAAAGTGTGTATACCGGGAGAAACAGGTTGTTGGCAATCCCGGCTTTTATGGCTGCCGAGTAATTTTCATGGTTCACCTGCTTAAAACGTTTCCTGAAATAATCGCGGCGGTTAAAGGCTACTACCACCTTAAAATTGTTCAGGCTTTCCTGTACTTCCGCACTCAGTCCGCCCACACTTTTTAAACTTTCGGCATTGGTTTTTTTCACCCAGGGCGAAATTAATTTGGTAAACAACCAGATAAACACTGCCGGAGCGAGTGCTGCCAAACCAAGTTTCCATTGTATCGATACCAGGAATATTCCCGATCCGATCATAGTCAGGATGATCTGTAGAAACTGCATGAGCGACTGCGAAAAGAATTGGTTGATCCTGTCGGTGTCGTTGTTAATGCGCGAAATAAGGTCGCCGGTTTTGTTCTGGTTGAAAAAGTCGTAAGGAAGATCCTGCAATTTCTGAAATACCGAATTACGAAGGGTGTACAACATCCGCTGCCCTACCGAACCCATCAAACGGGTTTGCAGGTATCCTGCCACCAGTGCAATAATGTAGGCGATCATCAAAATCGCCCCGTTGTTGACCACTCCCTTAAACTGGCTGGTTTGAATGTATTTATCCACCGTATTCCCGATGATGATGGGGCCTGCAAGGTTTAAGATAGCGGTAACCACCATCGCAGTAAACGCTACCAACAGGGTATTTTTTTCTTCCACCATGTGGCCAACCAAACTCTTCACCGATTTCCAGCCCAGTTGCTTCTTTTTCTTTTCCTCTTTAACCGAGGCATTAAGATTATAGTTCATCTGATTCATGTTGTCTCATTTTTAGGGTTATCAGATGCTAATCTATCCGATTCAAAACCGGAACTCACTTCGTAATGGCTGGTACTTTTTTGCGATTCGTAAATCTGTACATATTCGGGTGAAGAACTTCGCAGTTCTTCGTGTTTACCACTGGCGACGACTTCGCCTTCCATTAACAGGATAATCTGGTCGAAATTCTTTACCGGGCTTATTTTTTGTGTTACCGAAATCAGTGTGAGCTCCGGGTAGTTTTTACGAACATTATTTAAAATCTTCTTTTCGGTTTGCTGATCGACACGAGCAGTAAAGTCGTCGAGTAAAAGAATTTTTGGATGGAGCGCCAGCGCTCGCGCGAGCATGATCCGCTGCTTTTGTCCACCCGAAAGACTGGTTCCACGTTCCGAAACGATGGTGTCGAGTCGTTTTGGAAGTGTTTCGATAAATTCATTTAACCCTGCAGTTTCAATCGCCTTATTTAACGATTCATCTGTAACGGTTTCGCTAAAACTGATGTTTTCGAGTAAACTCATATTAAACAACACACTGTCCTGAAAAACAATTCCAATTTGGTTGTGAAAACTTTCTTTTTTGTATTCATTCAGGTTGACTCCATCGAAAAGAATCTTACCAGATTTGGGCCTGATCAATCCGGTAAGGAGATAAAGTAACTGGGTCTTCCCGGCTGCCGTAGGTCCGATCACCGCAGTGCGGGTACCTTCTTTTATCCTAAACGACACGTTTTTAAGTGCCGGTTTATCGTCGTAAACCACTGTTACATCTATTAGCTCAATTTCGCCTTTTAATGGCTGGTCATACGTTCCTGTATCTGCTGTTTCTTCAGCATTCAACACCCCCTCGATTCGTTGGTACGAAGCAGATGCCTGCGCGATGAGGTTGCTGATAAACCCGATCACAATAATCGGGAAGATAAGGATAACCACATAGGAATTGAAGGCTGCAAAATCGCCAAGCGAAAGGGTGCCTGAGATCACAAAATGCCCACCCAGCAAAAGAATGGTGAGTGTTGCCAGGTTTCCAAAAAAGGTAATAAGCGGAATAAGTGTCGCAAATAGGGTTACGATCGAAATTCCCAGATCACGCGCTTCAGCGCTGGCATCTAAGAATTTCCGGTATTCGATTTGCTGCGAGTTGAGTACCCGGATAATTGCCGCACCAAGGATGCTTTCGTTAATTACCTTGTTTAACCAGTCGATCACTTCGCGGCTACGGAGAAAGAGCACCCGTACTTTTTTCAGAATAAGGGAAAAAGTGACCCCAATAGCCGGAATCAGCAGCAAAACCGGGATAGCCAGCTTCCAGTTGATGATAAGCAAAAACACCGAGGTGCCAATAATCATAAAGACCGACGAAACGATGGAAGAAACGCCCTGCGAAACAAACATCTTCACCGAATCCATATCAGAAGTGAGGTTGGTTAAAAGCTTCGAGGGGTTGGCATCTTGTATAAAGGCATAACTCTGTCGCGAAATTTTATCCGAAAGACGTTTTCGCAAATCGAAACCCACTTTTTCGGAAGCATAGGTTTGCACCACTTTTTGAAGCAGGGCAAATAAAAAGATGATTCCAATAGCTAACAGAAATTCAATGAGAACGGTACGTAACACATAATTTCCTTCGGTATATGCATCGATCCCCTTTGCGATGATCCGCGGAATTACCAGGTTGGCTGCATTTCCGATCAGGGCAAATACGATGAGCAAAGCAACCATGCCTTTATAGGGTACCAGCAGCTTAAACATGCCTGCCTGGTTCCCTCGTTTTGCTCGGTATTTTGACGCTTTTTTTCTTTCCATTTTTCGGATATCCGGTTCGGCAAAGTAACCGAAAAACAATCGCTTCGTTTCGGTTTTTAGGAAAAGATGAGTCTTCCTTCCCCAATTTATTTTTTACTTAATATTTCTGCTTTGCCGGCTTTTTCCAAACCCGGAATGTAAAACCAAAGCAGGGCCGAAAAGTTCAATCCAAAATATGTAAGTTTACTTTCGATAAAGAATACTTGTATGGAATTACGTCGTGAAAATATTGTACGCTTTATCTGTTTAAGTGCATTGCTGTTCTTTTTCGCCTGTTCGAAAGATGAGATCAACTCGCCGTTGAATTTGAACGAAAATGAGCACATTGCAATCGCCTCGCTATTTAACGCCATTTTGCCAGTACCTTACCGGCATTTAAACAGTAGTACAAAGTAATATAAGACGTTGCCTTCCAGCCTCATGTGTACTGGTTTTATACCGTTTGCATATCAATGGGTTACTTACAGAATTCTGCATTTTGAAATCCGTTTTGAAATAAATTTCTTAATTGCTTGCGACTCATTTCCTTCTCTCACAAGGTTTATTATCTTTGAAAAAAGACAGCTAATGAACAGGAACTACTTGCAAACACTGGTGTATGCGATCCCCAAAGCCGAACTTCACGTGCACATTGAAGGAACTCTCGAACCCGGACTTATTTTCAGGTTGGCCGGATGCAACAATGTCAAAATGAAATATACTTCGATTGAAGAACTGCATTCAGCCTACCGTTTTAGTAACCTGCAGGAATTTCTGGATATTTATTACCAGGGTGCCGGGGTACTTTTACAGGAGGAGGATTTTTACGACCTCACGATGGCCTATCTTAAAAAGTGCCGGGAAGAAAACATTGTACATACTGAAATATTCTTCGATCCGCAAACCCACACCCACCGCGGAGTGTCATTAAAAACAGTAGTAAATGGAATACAACTGGCCTTGAACCAGGCCCAACAAAAGTGGCAAATCACCAGTCGTCTTATTCCCAATTTTCTGCGCCATCTGAGCGAAGAAGATGCGATTGCCTGTTTTCAACAACTGCTCGAATTCAGAGAATATTTTGCAGGTTTTGGGCTCGATTCTTCGGAAGTGGGGCACCCTCCGGCCAAATTTGAGAGATTATTCAAAAGGATCCGTAAAGAAGGCTTTCGAACCGTAGCGCATGCGGGAGAAGAAGGACCAGCCCAAAATGTTTGGGACAGCATTCATCTTCTCGGAGTTTCACGCATCGATCACGGTGTGCGTTCGGTCGACGACCCGGAACTTTTAAACGAACTTGCCCGTCTGCAAATTCCCTTAACCGTTTGTCCGCTGTCGAACCTAAAACTCAAAGTGGTGAACGGCCTGAAAGACCATCCCTTAAAAAAACTGCTGGACCATAAGGTGTTAGCCACCGTCAATTCCGACGACCCGGCATATTTTGGAGGCTATCTTTCTCAAAATCTTATCGAAATTGCCGAAGCGCTCGATCTCACGAAAGAGGAAATTATCCAATTGGCAAAAAACAGTTTCACTGCCAGTTTTCTTGATGAAGCCGACAAACAAAAATGGATTACTGAACTCAATAAATTCTGAAAATCTAGAACGAAATAATAATCCCGACAGTTGGCAAAACGGTACCTGTTGTATTCGCAACTTCTTTCAGCACATAGCGTGTTCCGTTATCGGTGAGCAGAAAATTCCCGTTTTCATCTGTTTCTCGCACTACAATAGCTTGCTGATTGGCCTGAAAATTATACAGGTTTTGAATATCGACATAAAATTTCATCGTAATCTTTTCGAGATAGAACGATTTGTCGACACGCATATCCAACTGATGAAAAGCATTAAACCGCAAGGTATTCAACTGTGGATAATCGGGATATGGTCCACCGGTAAGGTTCCAGGCCTCCACCAGCGACGACTTGTCGGGATTCCACGGAGTGTATGGCAAACCGCCAACAAACCGCCAGCGGGCGCCAGCTCTCCACCCTTTATTCAATTCTTTGGTAGTAGTAAGGCTAAGCAAATGTTTTGAGTCCCAGCTCGAAGGAATTTGAGTTCCTGTACCATCGGTAAATTCGCTTCGCACCAGCGTGTACGAGAGATTTAAATTAAAGCCTTTGCCGGAGTTGATGCGTGCCTGAAATTCGGCACCGTAGGCACGGCCCTTCGACGAAGAAAGCACTTCCTCATCGCCTATCACCCCAAAATCGGCCCCTTTATTTGCCAAACTTATCTGATCGTTCACCGAGAACGGATAGTGGTCGTAGTTTTTCAGGAATGCCTCGGCCGAAAGTTGAATGCTTGGTTTTGGGCGGAATTCGAGCCCTCCGATCAAATGATCAACCGAAATGTATTTCAGATTATTTTCCTTGTTCACAAATACATCGCCTTCTTTGTAGCCCAGTGCCGTGTATGTCGGAAGCTGGTAATACCGGCCTGTATTGAAATTAAGGCTCCACTGCGAAGTAAGTTTATACGATGCCGAAAAACGGGGCGAAAATTGATCGAGTGGATTTTTCATGCTGGACGAATAGTTGTTTGCATCGGCACGCACTCCCAGCGAGAGAGCCAGTCTTTCGTCGAAAACATTTTTGCTGATTTGTGCAAAAAAACCGTATTTCACCAGGCCGAGGTCCGAATTGTAGTTGATCTCCACACGCTGATCGTTCTCAAAACGCCCGGTTGTAGTATTGTTCGTGTAATTCACAAAATCGAGGTTTGCACCAAAATTTAGTTTGTAACCATCGAAACGCGAAGTGTTTTCGAAACGCAATTTGTTTTCACTTTCCTGCGATCCGTAATCCAGTATTTTATTGGCCTCCGAGCTATTATCGTTTTCAAGATACTTGTCAGTCATGTTGTTCAGGTGTGTGCGGCTCACAACCAAAGTCTGGTAACTATTCTCGCGGTAATGTTTGTAAACCGCTCCAAATGTGTAGCTCCATTGTTTACTTTCGGGTAGTTGACTGAGAATATATTCCTGTTGCTCGTCGGGGTTGTCGATTTCAAAGTTAAGTTTATTAATATCGTGTGCCCCTAAACCAATCAATGTCAGTTCATTTTTCTGATCGAAGCGGGTACGCAGCTTAAATTGCATATCGGTAAAAGTGGGCAGAAAAGGCAGCTCGAGCGCACTAAACAAAAATTGCAGGTACGAACGCCGTACAGAAAAAACATAGTTGGTTTTGTCGCCCAGCGGGCCATCAAGTGTTACCGCAATTTCCGATGCACCCAATGTTCCGTGAAAATCCAGTTTTTCTTCGTTACCATCAATTTGTTTGAATTCGAGCACACCACTCAGCGCATTTCCACGGCTGGCCGGAAAAGCTCCCGAGAAATAATCTACCTCCCGAATAAAATCGGCATTCAAAATACCAACCGGCCCTCCCGAAGCGCCTTGTGTGGCAAAGTGATTGATCACCGGAACTTCTACCCCGTCCAAATAAAAACGGCTTTCGGAGGGTCCTCCCCCACGGATAATAATATCGTTTCGATAAGCTGGCGTTGACTGAACCCCCGGGAACGATTGAATAATTTTAGAAATATCGCGGTTCGCCCCCGGGCTCTTTTCGATTTCGCCAATTCCAATGGTACGCAGCGAAACCGGGCTTTCGATCGTTTTCCTGAAAGGCGATGCCCACACGGTCACCTCTTCGATTTCCGACTGTGTTTTTTCCAGTTTCAGCTCAATGAATGGAGTGGAAGTTCGACTGATTTCGATTTCGGCTGAAATGATTTTTTGATAGCCTACAAATGAAGCTTCAATCCGGATAAACCCGGGATCGATATTATTTAGCAGAAAGTGGCCTTCGTCGTCGGTTATTGTTCCAATGGTAGTTCCTGAAACCAGGACATTCACAAAAGGCAAGGGTTCATTGCTGGTGGCATCCAGAATTTTTCCACTCAGCGAACCTTTCTGGGCAAACATTACCAATGGCGCAATCAAAAGGATTAAAATGATTTTTATGGCTTTCATATTTGTTTTCTGTCTAATGTTATTTTTATTTTAGCATAAAAATAGCATACTTATGCGGGTAGTTATTCAGAAAGTAAAACAAGCCTCGGTTACGGTTGGTAATAAGCTTATTTCTGCCATCAAAAATGGCTTGCTTGTTTTGGTTGGAATCGAAAGTGAAGACACTGAAAATGATATCGACTACCTGGTACGTAAAATTGTGCAACTTCGTGTTTTCAACGACGAAAACGATGTGATGAACTTATCAGTGCAGGAGATAGGCGGCCATGTTATTGTGGTGAGCCAGTTTACTTTACATGCCAGCACCAAAAAAGGGAACCGCCCTTCGTACATTCGGGCAGCACGACCCGAATTCTCTATCCCGATGTATAAAAAGTTTGTCGCAGCAATGGAAGATGCCCTCGGTAAAAAAATTGAAACCGGTGAATTTGGTGCCATGATGGATGTAGCCCTCATCAACGATGGCCCGGTTACTATTATCATCGATTCGAAACAAAAAGATTTTTAAAATGACAAATAAAGAAATTACTATATCCGAAGCACAGCAACAGGTCGATCATTGGATAAAAACCATTGGAGTGCGTTATTTCAGCGAACTCACCAATATGGCCATTTTAACTGAAGAAGTGGGCGAACTGGCCAGAATTATGGCCCGTAAATATGGCGATCAATCGTTTAAAAAATCGGACGAAAAGTACGACATGGCCGATGAAATGGCCGATGTGCTTTGGGTACTGATTTGTTTGGCCAACCAAACCGGTGTCAACCTGAATGAGGCTTTTCTGAAAAATATCGAGAAGAAAACCAACCGCGACAAAGACCGTCATCAGGACAACGAAAAACTAAAATAACCCGGTTACAATGTTTTTTTATAAATCGAAACAAAAAACATCATCCGATTAAAAAACCCGCAGTTTCAACCTTCAATTCCTTCTGGATTGTAATTCCATTGCAATATTAAATAGTTATAAAACATTTGCATTTAGCGGGTTTCATTGACCTTTGTCGTATTTTGATACAGGAAAATTTTCTTACTTTGCCACTGCAACAAAAGTTGCACGATAAACTGAAATAAACAAGAAATGGAAAATATTGACTGGGCCAATCTTGGTTTTGGCTACCGTGACAGCGACTTTAATATCCGTTGTTACTATAAAAATGGCGAATGGGGTGAATTGGAAGTAAGTTCTTCGAATAAGATTGAGATTCATATGTCGGCGACTGCCATACATTATGGACAGGAAGCGTTTGAAGGATTAAAAGCATTTAAAGGGCAAGACGGTAAAATCCGTATTTTCAGGATGGACGAAAACGCCCGTAGAATGCAGGATTCGAGCGAAGGGACATTAATGGCAAAAATGCCCGTTGAGAAATTTATGGAAGCGGTAAGAATGGCGGTCAAATTAAACGAAAAATTTGTTCCTCCATACGAATCCGGTGCGGCATTATATATCCGTCCGGTATTGTTTGGCACCAGTCCTCAGATTGGCGTAAAACCTGCCGATGAATACATGTTTATCGTTTTTGTTATGCCGGTTGGTCCGTATTTTAAAGGAGGTTTCCAAACCACCCCATTTGTAATCATGCGCGAATTCGACCGTTCGGCGCCACTCGGAATGGGAAAATACAAAGTAGGTGGCAATTATGCCGCCAGCCTGGTTGCCGATAAAAAAGCTCACGAGCTGGGTTATTCCAATATTTTTTATCTTGATGCAAAAGAGAAAAAATACATCGATGAGTGCGGGGCAGCCAATTTTTTCGGGGTAAAAAACAACACATACATTACCCCAAAATCTTCTTCAATATTGCCATCGATTACGAATAAAAGCCTGATGGTTTTGGCTGAAGAAATGGGAATGAAAGTGGAACGGCGACAAGTTCCGGTTGAAGAACTTTCAACTTTTGAGGAAACAGGCGCTTGCGGAACCGCGGCCGTTATCAGCCCAATTAGCCGAATCGACGATTACGACGAGAACAAATCGTATGTATTTTCGAAGGATGGAAAACCGGGACCAGTTAGCGAAAAACTGTACCATAAACTGCGTGCCATCCAATATGGCGACGAGCCGGATACACACGGTTGGGTGGAAGTATTGGATTAGTTTCCTCTCTTATTTTGAATTAGAAAGAGTGATAAAAAATAGTGAAAGAGCCGTTTCTTTGTAAAAGGAACGGTTTTTCCATTTTCCGAACCCCTGAATACGGTTAATCTCTTACGGGGAATTCAGTACTATTAAGGTTTACTATCTAAAAATAAGGTTTTTACGTTTCCAAATCAAATTTAAATAATTGGAAACCTGTCTTAAACTCAAACATAACTGACAAGATAATTCAGTCAAGAAAAATAGGACCATATGAAAACAGATGCTACTTTTTTCACAAAATTCAAAATAAATAAATCTAAAAACTTTCTGTAACTTCTATCCCACTTGTTCGTCTTATCCATTGAACAGTGTTTAAGAGAATGACCGTAAACGAATACAACCAGGCTGTTGATGAATATTCGGACCGATTGTACCGGTTTGTTTTAAAAAGCATTAAAGACACACACAAGGCAGAAGACATTGTGCAGGATAGCTACGAGAAATTGTGGAAGAATGTAGACAACGTAAATGCTGAAAAGGTGAAGTCGTATCTTTTTACAACTGCATATCACACCATGATCGACCGCATCCGAAAAGAAAAAAATGCCGTGTATGCCGAAGACATCAGCCTGCGGGAAGACGGCCATGAAAACAATTATTCTGATTTGAGTGAAATATTGAAAGAAGCCGTCGATCGGCTGCCACAGGTGCAACGCATGGTGGTATTACTGCGCGATTACGAAGGCTATAACTATCAGGAAATTGGCGAACTCACCAACCTGAGCACCTCGCAGGTAAAAGTGTACATTTACCGGGCAAGGGTATTTTTGAAAAAGTACATCGGAAGCATTGAAGCTGTGGCATAAACCGAAAGGAGTTGATAATGAATATTACAAGAGAAAATTACGAAACCTGGTTTGTCGATTACCTCGAAGGTAATCTCGACGAAAAACTGGTGGATCGTTTTATCGAATTTTTGCAGGAAAATCCCGATTTAAAAGCCGAACTCAAACTTTTTGAATCGGTAAGCGCCGTTCCTGAGAATCATACATTTTCGGGGAAAAATAAACTGTACAAAGCAAAATACGATCACGAACCCGAATTTAACAAAGCCGCCATTGCTGAAATCGAAGGAGATATTGACGAGGAAGAAACAGCCGTTTTCGAAAAATACCTGGCAGCGCATCCCGAAAAACAAAAAGACAAGCAACTCTTTGAAAAAACCATCTTGCTCGCCGACGAAAACATCCGTTTTGCACATAAAAACCGACTTTACAAAAAATCGGGAAGAAAAATTGTTTTGTTATGGGCAGGTCGTGTAGCCGCCGTTTTAATCCTGGCTTTGGCAATTTTTAGTCTTTTCAATCCGAACAACAAAATTCCTGATCTTCAAAATCAGGTTGCCCGGGTTGAGAAAAAAACAGAAACTCCAAAAGAAATTATTGAGAAGCCTGTGATTCCGGTTCAAACCAAAACAAAAACAGTGGTTGAAAAACCCAAACCCCAGGTTATTAAAAAGAAAACCGAAACAAAAAAAGAAACCAAAAGCCTGCGTGAAGAAACAAAAGACAGAACTGTTCCGGAATTCCTTGCACTGGAACGCATCCCGCTTGAGGTTCCCAAAACCTTAAATACACTTACCGCTTCGATCAATGTGCAGGCTCCGCGTGCTGAACTCGGTGTTATGACACTGGTTTATCCCGAATATGAAATTGATGACAAACGTTTACTTACCGATAATCTTCGTGGAAAAGTAAGTCTTCAGAAAATTACGCGTGCCGGCCTAAATCTGGTTACAAGCCTGTCGAACGAACGTTTTACCTATAAAACAGATGAAGATGGAAAAGTTACCGAATACAATTACGACTCGCGTTTACTTGCTTTTTCCATCCCTTCGTCTCACCCTGCCGACGAAGAATAATTTTTATATCATACCCAAAAAAGAGATGCCGAAAAGTATCTCTTTTTTTATTGCTGTAACTTTTTAAATACCTTGCCCGTCACAACTTCAGAACATTAAAACCAGAACAAGATGAAACAATTGATGGTCCTTATTTTATGCACTGTGCTCGCCACAAATTCGTGGGCACAAACCGATTCTACCAAAGTAACTCTTGGAAAGAAAAATATTGTAACGGTTGTAGAAGGCAACGATCGAGTTGAAGTTTCGGTCGGAAACGGAGTAGAAGTAGTTACCGACGATTGGGGAGATACCACCCACATTCGTATTGGCCGTAGAACTTTTAAAGTGATTGACGGACACAACGGAACTTATGTAAGAGTTGATAAAGATTACGACCGCCCGAAATGGTCGGGCAGGTTCAACCCTCACTGGGCTGGTTTGGAAGTTGGCTTAAACGTTATGACCAATTCCGACTACTCAATTTATAACGGACAGTACGATGAATTTGGCGATTTTATGGATTTGAGCCCCGGCAAATCACTTAGCTGGAACCTGAATATCATGGAGTTTGCCTTTAAAAACGAACGCAAAACCTTTGGCGTAGTCACCGGGCTTGGTTTTAGTTTCAACGACTACACTTTTAACGACCAGATCACGGTGGTAAATACCAGGACTCCGGCAATTACCATTCCAGTACAATTACCGGATGATCCTGATGGCCATGGCATTAAAAAATCGAAACTGCATGTAAATTACCTTACTGCTCCATTGATGCTCGAAGTAAAAACCCCGCTACGTATGGGAAGCTCGCGCTTGTACCTTGCCGGGGGAGTGATCGGTAGTTTATACCTGGGTTCGCACACCAAGTACAAATATTACAAAGGCGACAAGGAAAAATCAAAAAGCGGATTTAATATCAACCAGTGGAAATACGAATTAACCGGGCGAATCGGGTTTGGCGACTTCTGTGTGTTTGCCAACTACAGTATGACATCGCTGTTTAGAGATGGCAGAGGCCCCGATGTACACCCTTTGCTAATTGGAATTTCTTTCCCGAATATTTAAAGACAAGCAAAATATATAGTTCAATTATTGCCCTGGCCATTGGCCGGGGTTTTATTTTTTATATCTCTCCGAAAGCCTTTATTTTTTAAGATTTTTAAACGCACCTGCCATTCTACTGTTAATTTATTATAAATACGGTGGCGCTAATTAAAATTTGACGGCAATTTCAAAAACAAAAATGGCCCCAGGTCGTTTTAACCCTGTTTTTTCAGAAACCCGGTAAGGGATGTTAAATGTTAAATTTCAAATTAAAAAAGGTGAAAAAGATTATTTTGATCGCATCGGCACTGCTGGTAGTGATTTCATTAAACGCACAAAACTGGGAAACCAATTTTGACGTGGCCAAACAAAAAGCCTCTGACGAAGGAAGAAACATTGTGTTGGTTTTCTCCGGTTCCGACTGGTGCATTCCTTGTATGAAACTCGAAAAGGAAATATGGGAATCACCTGAATTTATCAAAGAGTCTAACAATCATTTTGTTCTTCTTCGGGCCGATTTTCCAAAAAAGAAAAACAACCGACTTTCAAAAGAACAACAGGAAGCCAATGAACACCTGGCAGAAGTCTACAACAAACAGGGTCTTTTCCCGATGGTGGCAGTTCTCGATAAGAATGGAAAAGTGCTGGGGACCACCGGATATAAACATGTCAGTCCCAACGAGTATATAGCGATGTTGCATTCATTCGAAAAATAAGCCGGTTTGAAAACCATTTTCATATTTATACTTTGTCTGGCTCCTGTTCTGCTTTCGGCACAGGAAAAGTACACCCGCACCTTAAAACTGATGGGAAGCCGCTTCGATATAACTGTGGTAGCTGCTAATCAGGCCCAGGCCGATGAGTACATCGATTTAGCCGTGGACGAAATCAGCAGGATCGAAAAAATGATTTCTTCGTGGGATACGCTTTCCGAAACATCCGAAGTAATCCGCTTTGCAGGAATAAGGCCTGTAAAAGTGGACAAGGAACTATTCGACCTGATTGGGCGAGCCATAAAAATTTCGGAACTAACTGATGGCGCCTTCGATATCTCTTATGCATCGATGGACAGGATATGGAAATACGACGGATCGATGAAACGACTGCCAAGCGAAGACGAAGTCTTACTCTCGGTCGAAAAGGTAGGATACAATAACATTGTACTCGATCCTGAAAATCAAAGCGTATTTCTTAAAAAGAAAGGAATGCGCATCGGGTTTGGCGCTATCGGAAAAGGTTACGCAGCCGACAAGGCCAAGCAACTGCTTATTTCGAAAGGAGTTAAAGCCGGGATTATGAATGCGTCGGGCGACCTCACTACCTGGGGAACCCAACCCGACGGATCGCCCTGGATGGTTGGCATCACCAATCCACTG
Source organism: Draconibacterium sp. (assembly GCA_011620585.1). Taxonomy (GTDB): domain Bacteria; phylum Bacteroidota; class Bacteroidia; order Bacteroidales; family Prolixibacteraceae; genus Draconibacterium. The sequence continues at coordinate 61,165 of WOYV01000086.1, read as the reverse complement.
AACAAAGACAAGGTATTCTCGTGGTTTCCGCTCGACAACAACGCGGTAGTAACATCTGGTAATTACGAAAAGTTTGTCGAGTTCAACGGGAAACGGTACACCCACATCATCGACCCGCGAACGGGTTGGCCCGTAAGCGGGTTAACGAGCGCTACTATTTTTGCCCCTCGGGCCGAACTGGCAGACGCCCTGGCAACCTCAATTTTTGTAATGGGCTTGGAAACCGGTCTCGATTTTGTAAATCAGCTCCCCGGAATAGAATGTATTATTGTCGACGACAATGGAAAAATATACGAATCGGAAAATATAAAATTGAATTCAACAAAATGAAACAAAAATTGCTTTTAGGGCTTTTTATGATCCTGCTACTTACATCGTGTGCCACTGTAAAAGAATACGAGAAAGTTTACATTAACGACCCCGACATGAAATTAGCCGCACACACCAACGAACGTTTCGAAACCAATTTCCAGGTTTACCGCGAAGGGGCCGCCGGGGCAAATGGCGGAAAAACAGGTGGTGGATGTGGTTGCAACTAAAAAGAGTGTAATGAAAAGAACAATGTTGATAGGTCTGCTTTTAGTGGCAGGCCGGGTGGTGGGTTATGCACAAGTGCAGGATTCCACAAGAGTTTACAGGAAAAGGGTGCTCGAAAATACCGAAGTCGATTTTTTGATGAGCATATACAAGCAGGATGGCGATAATTCGGCGGTCGGCGGCGGAGTGGGAACCGAAGAACTTACCGATGTAACACCAACTATCGTCGTTAGCCTGCCTTTAAACGACGACGATGTATTGACCATCGACGTTGGGATTTCGGCGTACACTTCGGCATCATCAAGCAACATCAATCCGTTTAACGGAAACACCGCAGCCTCTTCGTCAAACATTTCTACAAAAAGTGCGGCGACAACCATAATTGGCAAACGTGGCGAAGATGATGACGATCATGAACATTCGTCCGATGCACAACCGGGAACGCCCTGGCTGGCATCTTCCGGTGCCTCCCGAAGCGATGCGTTGGCTTCGGGACACGTGGATTACAGCCACAGCTCCGACGACCGTAATTTTATCTGGGGAACCAATGTGTCGCTTTCGAATGAATACGACTACACCTCCTTTGGTTTTGGAGGAAACATTTCGCACTTGTTCAACGATAAAAATACCGAAGTGGGTTTGAAAGGAGCGGTTTACCTCGATAAATGGCGGCCTATCTACCCGACCGAATTGAATGAATACAATTTGTACGGAAGCAATTTTTTGAATCAGGGATATTTTGCAAACGTAGATGTTATCAACCAGAATGGAACCGTTTCGTCAAGCTATTTCCCATCAGGTTTTAATGCCATCACTAATCGTGGCCGGAATTCCTATTCAGCGTCGTTTTTCCTATCTCAGATTTTGAGCAAACGGCTACAGGTGGCGCTCTTTTTCGATCTGGTTAAACAGGATGGGTTGCTTTCGACGCCCTACCACCGGATTTATTTTGCCGATAAAGCGAATTACTATATTGGCGATGCGGCATACATTCCGGTATATACTACACGTCAAAACAGGGGAGTTTACCAGCTCGCCGACGACATCGAACGATTGCCTTCGACCCGGTTTAAAATACCAATTGGGGCCAGGCTGAATTACTACATCAACGAAACTTTTGTATTGCGAACCTACTACCGTTACTACACCGACGACTGGGGTTTAAAAGCGCACACGGTAAATGTGGATCTTCCGATAAGGTTTAATCAGAAATTTTCAATAACCCCGTCGTACAGGTATTACACACAAAATCCGGTAAAATATTATGCGCCATACGAAACCCATCTTTCAACCGAGAAGTTTTATACTTCGGACCCCGATTTGGCAAAGTTCAACAGCAATCAATACAGCGTGGCGCTGAATTACAACGATATCTTCAACGATTTCCACATCAACCGCTTTGAACTTAAAAATGCCAATCTGAAATTCAGCCATTATGCAAGAACCGACGGTTTGAAAGCTAATATAGTTTCGTTGGGATTGAAGTTTATAATTCAATAAGACTCCTTAACTTAGCCAAAAATAGCAGATCGGCGGCTAATGAGTTTAGAAGTTATACCTTTTTATTCTTTCCTTTTGCTGGTGGTGGTTTTGATCGCAAAGATCATAGCTCTCCGAAAAAAAGGAATTCAACCAGGTTCAGGAAACGGGGAAAAGAACAAGGCAAAATACCTTCTTTTCCCGGTTTTCTTCCTGGTTTTTTTGATTTGGCTATTCGAGATCATTCGGCCAGCTTTTCATTTGTCTTTTGTGCTGCTTCCGGCGTTTTTATCTGATTTTCTCGTCGAAACCAAAGCGCTTCCAATCACCGGCGCTATATTTTTATTGCTCGGATTAATCTCTTTCTCGATTACACTTAACGATTTTGGAACCTCGCTTCGTTTTGGGCTCGATAAGCAAAACCAGGGGCTACTGGTAACAACTGGTATTTTTTCGCGTTCACGAAATCCGTTTTTTCTTTCGCTCGATTTCTATTTTCTGGGAGTTGCACTGATTCTACCTTCGGCTTTTCACGTCGCTTTTACGCTGGCAGCCATCGTGGGCACTCATTTTTTTATTCTGAAAGAAGAGCGTTTTCTTACCGAAAAATACCAGCGAGAATACCTCGAATACACAAAAAAGGTGCGTCGTTATTTCTAATAACGAATAAGATCTGGCAGAAATGAATTTGCCATCTATTCCCTATCTGAGATAATTACTTTGATATCAAGGTTGCTGAGTAATTTTTGATATTCGCGGGGTATATTTTTATCTGTAATAACGATATTGAATTTTTCGAGCGAAGAATAGTTAATAATCCCCATCCTGTTGAATTTACTGGAGTCGACCAAAAGAATATTTTCCTTGGCATTCGAAAGGATCATTTTTGCCAATTGCCCTTCTTCCAGGTTCGAAGTAAAAACACCTTCTTCGGTAATACCATCGGCACTTACAAAATATTTATCGGCACGAAACATTCGAAAGTTATCGGCGGCAAGGGTTCCAACAAGCGAAGACGAATTCTGGCGGAAAACACCACCTGGCACAATGATTTTCAGATGATTGTATTCCGAAAGTTTGAGCGCAATATCAAGCGCATTTGTAATCACCGTCAGGTTTTGCATTTTAGGAAGCAAACACGCCAGCTGCATAAGTGAAGTTCCCGAATCGATAATGATTGTGTCCCCCTCTTTGATCAAAGATGCGGCGCTTTTCGCGATCGCTTTCTTTTGTTCGAGGTTTAACACCATCCGTTGTTTTACCGAAAGATCATCGGCAACTTTCACCGGAAGCATCGCGCCGCCACGCGAGCGGATTAGTAAATTCCGGCTTTCAAGATATTGCAAATCTTTGCGGAGGGTTACTTTACTTACTTCAAAAAGACCAAATAAATCGGTCATTTTTACCTGCTTGTTCTTCTCCAGTTCTTCCAGAATAACTCTTCGTCTTTCAACAGTCGATAGTTCCATTTTATCGCTCATTCTTCCTTTTTTGGTATGAAAATCACAATCGAACCTGTGGGCATTAAACCAATGCAATCCTAAAGTGATTATCGAATAATCAAAAATATAAAAATAATACGAAAGGTAAAATTCTCATTTGGTTGTTTCGTATTGTTTCTTTTTATAATTTAGCTTTGGTTTTAGATATATTACGAAATATGGGTCCGTTCTCACAGAAATCAGGTTAAAAACAAAAATATTTTACAATAACCAACTCATTAAAATAACATGAACAAGAAAAATGCAATGATGAAATTTCTGACAGCAAGTTTGTTTCTGCTGTTTACCTTACAAGGTTTTTCAGGTGAACCGGGCAAGCAAAAAAACGATTGGCGCCAGCTATTTAACGGCAAAGACCTGACCGGCTGGAAACATGTTGGCCCCGGCGACATGGTGGTTGAAAACGGAATGATCCATGGCGAAGGTGGCATGGGATTGTTGTATTGGACCGGCGAAAAATTTGGAAACTGTGTAATCCGTGTAGAATGGAAAATGCGTGATGAGAACAGCAACTCGGGGATTTTTATCCGTATCCCGATTGAACCCTACGAAGAGTGGATGCCCGTTTTTTATGGCTACGAAGTCCAGATCGACAATAAACCTGAATTATCGGATGAAGATGATTACCACTACACCGGAACTCTTTATTCATTAACAAAACCACTGGCCAAACCCGGCAAACCCGGACCAGAATGGAATGTTACCGAAATTATCCTTGATGGCCTGCACACTACTGTTTTGGTAAACGGAGTAAAAGTTACCTCGTTTAATGAAGGTGACCCGGTGCCCGAACGTAAATTCGATTTTGAGCCATTCCACGGCCCACGCCCGGAATTTGGATACATCGGACTGCAAAACCATGGCGAAGCCGATGTGGTTTATTTCAGAAAAGTAGAGGTAAGGCCTTTGACCAAAATGGATAAAAAGGCGGAATAAATTACTAAACCAGATAGTATGAAAACGAATAACTCATCAGCTAAAACAAATATTTCAAGACGAAAATTTGTAGGCATGGCAGCCTCGGGTGCAGCCGCAGTAACCATTCTGCCCAGTTTCACCGTGAGTGGACTCGGACATGTTACACCCAGTGATAAACTCTACATTGCAGTAGTTGGATGCGGCGGAGAAGGCGCGGCAGATGTTGGCGTTTTTGCGCGCGCCCCCAAGGGGAATGCGGTGATTTCGCATTTGTGCGACGTCGACGACCGGATGGCAGCGCCAATGATTAAAGACTTTCCAAAAGCGCCTTTTTACCACGACTGGCGCGAAATGTTCGAAAAAGAAAGTAAAAACTTTGATGCGGTTACAGTCGCAATTCCCGATCATAACCACGCAGTTGTAGGGCTGGCAGCTATGCAGCTAAACAAACATCTTTACCTGCAAAAACCGCTTTCACACGATATTTATGAGGCCCGCATTCTAACCGAAGCTTCGAAAAAATATAAAGTAGTAACACAAATGGGCGACCAGGGAGCATCAACCGAAGGGATGCGAACCCTGCGCGAATGGATTGAAGCCGGAATTTTAGGCGATATCGAAAAAGTATATTGCTGGACCGACCGGCCCGTTTGGCCACAAGGAATTCCATGGCCAAAATCGGGTGCTAAAATTCCAAAGGAACTCAAATGGGATCTCTGGCTGGGTACTGCACAGGAAACGAACTATATCGAAAACCTGGTGCCATTTAACTGGCGTGGCTGGTGGAAATTTGGTACCGGTGCGCTGGGCGACATGGGCTGCCATATTATGGGCCCACCTTTTAAATTACTCGAACTGGGTTTTCCTTATGAAGTGTCGGGAAGTGCCAGCACCATTTACGACGGCATCTTCTCCGAAGCACAATTCCCGGAAAGTGGCCCGGTGTCGAGTTCGCTGAAATTCAGGTATAAACTGAAAAGCGGCAAAAACATGGATTTGTACTGGATGGACGGCGGGATCACACCCGAGCGTCCGGCTGAGCTTGACGGAGAAGGAAATATGAACGACATTTTAGGCGATTATACAGGCCTGCGCGATTACGAAGGAAGTACGCTTTTTATTGGTTCGAAAGGAAAAGCAGCCTGTGGCTGGGGAGGCCGGGCACCGGTGTTGCTGCCATTGAAATTAAACGACGTGGTAAACGTTCCAAAGAAATACCCGCGGGTGGAAGGCGACATGGATGGCCACTACTGGCAGTTTATCGATGCTTGTATCGCCGGTTATGGCAAGGCAGAAGTGGATTCTCCTTTCGAAGGTTATGCAGGGCCGCTCACCGAAACGGTTTTGATGGGTAACCTGGTGCTGCGCAGTTTTGATATCCGGAATAAAGTAAAAGTAACAGATCCTGTTTATGGCGAAATGGAAAGATTCGAATTCCCGGGACGCTACATCAACTTTAAATGGGACGGCGAAAATATGCGCATCACCAATTTCGAACAAGCCAACCAGTTTGTAAAACGCGAATACCGAAAAGGTTGGGGCGAACTTAAGCTCTGACCCGATTCTTGAACTAAACATACTTCACCAGGAAGGAGGTATTTTCTCCTTCCCCTTTTCATTTAAATAAATACGATGCAAATCAAAATCGTAAGTTCATACAACGAACTTAGCCGTCTGGCAAAAGAACACATTGTACGATCACTGGAAACAAAGCCAGACCTCTTGTTTTGTGCCGCCACAGGTAACAGCCCAACCGCAACTTACCGACATTTGGCGGACGAACATCAAAAAGATCCGAATCTGTTTTCAAAATTTCGTGTCCTCAAGCTCGATGAATGGGGAGGAATTGATCCGGCGGAAGAAGGAAGCTGCGAATCGTATCTGCAAAAACATCTGCTCCAGCCTTTGCAAATATCCGAAGAACGATACATCGGATTAAAAAGTAACGCGGAGAATCCGCACGAGGAATGCAAACGTATTTCATCGTATCTGGATGAAAAAGGCCCGATCGATCTTTGCATATTAGGACTTGGCAGTAACGGGCACCTGGCGCTGAACGAACCCGCGGAATTTTTGCAGGCACAATGTCATGTTGCCGAACTGTCTCCTTCGTCGTTAAAACATAAAATGACCTCGGGAATGAAGCAAAAACCAGCCTACGGACTTACACTGGGGATGGCCGATATTCTTCAGTCTAAAAACATCCTGATCCTCATCACCGGCAAGGGAAAATCCGCTACGGTTCAGCAATTATTAAGCGGAAAGATCAACAGTCATCTGCCAGCTTCTTTTTTATGGCTGCACCCCAATACCATTTGTTTGATCGATCGCGAATCGATACATTTATAAGCAACTTTAAAAGCCTGAATCTCATGAAAAGAAGTTATGTTATAGTTGGCCTCATCCTGCTCACCTTTTTTATTATCTCTTTTATGACCAATATTTTGGGTGCATTAAATCCAAATGTTTCCCAGGGGTTCAACCTCACCGAAACAATGGCCGGTTTTCTTCCATTCGCCTTTTTTATCGCGTATGGTGTAATGTCGGTCCCATCTGGTTTCCTGGTCGAAAAATGGGGAGAAAAAAAGATGATGGCCCTGGCCTTTGCATTGGCTTTTATTGGGGCGATTGTATTTGCCATTAATCCGGGTTTTAATGTTTTTGTGATTTCGCTATTTACCATCGGTACCGGGATGGCAGCGTTGCAGGTAGTGATTAATCCGCTGTTGAGGGTGTCGGGCGGAGAAGAGCATTTTGCTTTCAACTCGGTACTTGCACAACTGATTTTTGGTCTTGCGTCGTTTATTAGTCCGCAAATGTACTCGTACCTGGTTTCAAACATCAACCAGGGAAATGTGGAAAAACCACTCATTGGTTTGATGAGCAGCCTTGTGCCCGAATCCTTGTCGTGGGTATCGGTTTACTGGGTATTTGCACTGCTGGGTTTACTCATGACCGTACTAATTCTGTTTATAAAATTTCCACATGTTGAATTGAATGACGATGAAAAAGTGGGATCGAAAGCCAGCTTTGTCGAGCTGTTCAAAAACAAATATGTGGCCCTGTTTTTTATCGGAATGTTTTGTTACGTGGGAACCGAGCAGGGTATTTCTTACTGGATGTCGAAATTCCTAAGCAACTATCATGGTATCGACCCCGACACAACCGGAGCCGATGCCGTTTCTTACTTTTGGGGATTAATGACGGTTGGAGGGATTCTTGGCTTGCTTCTTTTTAAATTATTCGACACCAAAATTATACTTCGCTACTTTGTTGTTTCGGCAATCATCTGTGTCGTTCTCGGATTATTTGGTGGGGCACAAATTGCTTTGTGGGCTTTCCCGATTTCGGGATTTTTCCTTTCGATTATGTACCCGGCTGTTGTCTCTTTGGGATTAAATTCGGTGGCAAAACATCACGGCTCTTTTGCTGGTATTCTTATGAGTGGGATTGCCGGGGGCGCCATAGTACAAATACTTATTGGCGGGTTGGCCGACTTGTTTACGCTTAAAATTGGGATGCTGTTTATTTTTGTTACTTTAGGATACATTCTCAGTATCAGTTTCTGGGCAAAGCCACTGGTGAATAATAAAACCATAAAACTTTCGGAATTATTCGCAGGGAAGAAGAAATAAAAGCATCGATTAGGTGTTCAAAAAATAGATAATATGAAAATTATCGGAGTAGATGTTGGCGGAACAAAAATGGATGCAGCATGCATCGAAAATGGAAAAATAGTTGGCAGAAACGCCGAACCTACTCCTTACGACCGTAGCAAAGATGTAGTTACAAATGCCCTTATCCGAACCATTGAAAAAGTTTTTTCGGATAACATTTCGGGAATTGGAATCGGTGTACCGGGTTTGGTTGACCTGGAAACAAACGAAGTGCTCGACGTTGTGAATATTCCCTCTTGGGACCGTGTTCCTTTAAAAAAACAGCTCGAAGATTACTTTGGCAAACCCGTTTTTGTGAACAACGATGCGAACTGTTTTGCTCTCGGCGAAAAATATTTTGGACAGGGCCTGCCTTTTCGGAATTTTGTGGGACTTACAATCGGGACCGGAATGGGTGCCGGGATCGTTATCAACAACCACTTGTACTCGGGTCGTTATTGCGGCGCAGGCGAATTTGGAATGATCCCCTATCTCGACAAAATTGTGGAAGCCTACGCCAGCGGTCAGTTTTTTGAAGACCGAAAACAAGGTGGAAAGTTATTGGCCAAAAAAGCGGCGGCAGGAGATCCGGAAGCAAAAGAATTATTTAATGAAATGGGAATGCACATCGGGCGGGCAATCGGAAATATATTATTCGCGTTGGCGCCTGAAGCCGTAATCCTGGGTGGTTCTGTGGCCAATTCATATCCTTTGTTTAAACAGGGAATGGAAGATGTCCTTCAAAATGAGTTCCCGTTTCAGAGGCTTTACCAATCGCTTACTATCAAAGTATCTACACTCGAAAACAGCGCTTTGTTGGGAGCTTCTTCGCTGGTGCTCGATGCCATTGGTCAATAAAGGATATTCCAAATAATAGATCCGGTCTATATATACACAAACTCATACAGACCGTATCTTTCTTATAATGTGCAACTTATAATTCAAACACTTTCTCTCCGGAGCTCCAGGTACTCTCAACTTTGGCATTCAGGACTTCTTTCGGCGAAGCAGTCATCAAATCGGTATCGAGGATTACAAAATCGGCCCACATCCCGGGAACGAGCTGTCCTTTTTCATTTTCTTCGAACGACGATTTTGCCGCCCATGTCGTCATCGAGCGGAGTGTCTGTTCGCGCGTCAATCCTTCGTCGATGTGCCAGCCTCCTTCGGGAATCCCGTTGTGATCGGTACGAAAAACGGATGAATAAAAGGTAAACAACGGTTCGATGTTCTCCACCGGGAAATCGGTTCCATTTGGTATCCAGCCATTTTGTTGCAACAGGGTTTGGTAGGCATAAGCGCCTTTTATCCGGTCAGCTCCCACACGGTCTTCTGCCCATTGCATATCGCTGGTACAATGTGTAGCCTGAATGGATGGAACAATCGAATAATCGGCAAACTTTTTAAAGTCGCCGGGATCAATGATCTGCGCATGTTCTACCCGCCAGCGACGGTCGTTCTTTCCTTTCAGAAATTTGGCGTAAGTATCCAGAATAAGCCGGTTTCCCCCATCGCCGATGGCATGTGTAGCCACTCCATAATTGTTGTCGTATGCAAGCTGGCAAATGCGGTCATAAAATTCCTGCGTTTCTATCTGAAGTCCCTTGTTTCCTGGGTTGTCTGAATAATTTTCAAGCATCAGTGCACCACGCGAACCCAGCGCACCATCAGCATAAATTTTAATGGTGTTCACCAGCAGACGATCTGTTTCATAAATTCCTTTTCTAACAAAATATTCAAAGTTTTCTTCGCTGGGGTTTAACATCGCATCAATGCGTATTTTTAATTTTTCCTCCTTCTGAAGTTCGTCCATCAACAAAATGGTGCTTTTATCCAACCCGCAGTCGGTCACCGAGGTCAGGCCCGCAGCAAAACAGTTCTGTTGCGCCGCCAGCAATCCTTTCTCCTGCTGTTCGCGGGTTATTTCAGGCAGGTGTTTAGTAATCAATCCTTCGGCGTTGTCGATCAAAATGCCGGTAGGTTCGCCGTTTTTCAGCACAATCTCTCCACCCTGTACTTTTGTTTTTGCAGTGATTCCAGCTATTTCAAGCGCCTTTGAATTACACCAGCCGGCATGTCCGTCCACACGGATAAGATAAACCGGAATATCCGGGAAAAGTTCGTCGAGGCGTTCTTTAGTCGGAAATTCTTTTACTGTCCAATCATTTTGATCCCAGCTGCGGCCCAAAATCCAACCGCCACCAAACGTTTCGTGGTGTTTTTGCAGGATTTCGTAAATCTCCTCCGGGCTTTTGGTGTCGCGCAAATCGGCATATTGCATCAGGTTATTGCCGTAGCCATTAAAATGACAATGTGCATCGTTAAAACCAGGGTACACAAATTTCCCTTCTGAATCTACTTTATTTTGGCTTTCGAAACGGGCGAGTATTTCCTCGTTGGTTCCCACAGCAATCACCTTTCCGTCGCTGACAGCCAGCGCCTCAGCTTTCGAAAAATTATTGTCGGCAGTGTAAATTGTCGTATTGACCACAAGCAGGTCGGCATTTTCTTTTTGTGAACACGAAACCATGGCGAAAAGTATTAACAGGAAGGCTGTGAATGTTTTCATTTTACTTATTTGTATCTAAAACAAATATAAATTAAGCATTCTGTTTTATAAAACATCCGGGCAAAACATTTACCTATTGATATAATCTTAACTTTGTCCCCCTTAACCAAAACAAATGTTTACAGTAGGAATTTTTACGACACATTTCCCCTACATAGCTTTTGTGGTTTTTTATGCCTACTTCTTAATTTTTGGCGTTGAAAAATCCAATAACGGTGAAATTCTTCTGACTGATCATTCCGTCAGGATCGAACAGCACATCAATGATTTTCAGGCGATAGCCGTTCAGGCATTCGATTTTTTCGCGCTTCATGCCACCGATGGAATGGAGCATGCCACGATCAGTTGTCAACAGGCCAAACAAAAGTGGAAATTGTGCCACCGGCACATTTTACATGTGCAAGAGTACATCAAAGAATCCCATTTCAGCCGCCCTCCACCCGCGCTCGCATAAATTTTCATCCCTGCTTTTACAGCACTTTTATTAATTGATACTCTTTGTTTTAAAGGGTGAGTATTTATTTACTAAAAATTCGACATGAAGAGAATTTATGCCTCTTTTGCATTGATAATCTTGTTTATTATCGGCGCAAAGGCCCAGGAATCAAACACCAAACAAGACACGATTAAACATTATCAGCTCGAAGATATCGAGATAAAATCTCCCAAGTTCAACCGCAATGTTTTTGAAATTCCGGCCGCAGCCACCCTGGTTCCCGACCGCCTGATCGAAAGCAACCGTGTGCAGAATCTTACCGATATTTCTTCGATCGTTCCCAACTTTTTTATGCCCGATTACGGCTCGAAACTTACTTCGCCGGTATATATCCGCGGCATTGGAAACCGCATCAACACCCCGGCCGTTGGGCTTTACGTTGACGGGATCCCGTATTTCGAGAAATCAGCGTTTAATTTCGATTTTTTTGATATCGAGCGCATCGAAGTTCTACGCGGCCCGCAAGGAACGTTATACGGGAGAAACGCTATGGGCGGCCTGATCAACATTATGACAAAACAACCCGGGAAACAGCGTCATACATACGCATCTGTTGACCAGGGAAACTTTAACCAGTTTAATATTGAAGCATCACACATTCAGCCTGTTACTAAAAATTTCTCAGTAATGGGTGGAATTAATTATCGCGAAAACGGTGGTTTTTTTACCAACCATTACAACGATACAAAAGTAGATGCACTCGAAAGCTACTCGGGCCGTTTGAAGCTGGCTTACAATCCTTTGAATAATTTACACTTCAACGGTAACCTGCAATACGAAGACAGCAAGCAGGTGGGATACCCGTACGCGCTTTTCAACGATTCAACCAACCAGGCAGGCGACATTAATTACGACCATGAAAGCATTTACAACCGCAAATTATTGTCGTCGGGCTTCAACGTTGGTTTTTCAGGCGAGACCTTCGAATTTACCGCATCAACCAGTTATCAATCAATAAAAGATTTTCAGGATATCGACCAGGATTTTACTCCGCAGTCGCTCTTTTTTGTCCTGCAGGATCAAAAACAACATATGTTTTCGCAGGAATACAATTTAAGATCAACCACCGACGGCTTGTACAACTGGCTGTTCGGAATATTTGCCTTTAACCAGGACCAGGACAAAACGGTCAGGGTTGAATACGGTGAAGAAGGAATCACAAAATACCGGCTCCCCTATTCAGAATATTATTATGAGAAAGAATATCAGAACGGAAATTCCGGTGTCGCCATGTTTCACCAATCTACTTTTACCCACGGCGGATTATCCCTGACCCTGGGGCTGCGGGCCGATTATGAAAAAGCAACCTTGGATTACGGGTATGATAAGTATCCGAATGGCGCGTTAAAACCCGTTGAACAGTTTAGCAGTTCAATGGACTTTTTTGAAATACTCCCGCGTATTGCGCTAAAATACAGCATCTCGGAATACTTTGTCCCTTATGCAACCTGGTCGAAAGGATACAATGCTGGCGGATTTAATTCCACCTTTGAACGGCCGGAAGACCAGACTTTTAAACCGGAATACTCGTACAACTACGAAGCCGGTATTAAAGCAAAGTGGCTCGAACAACGCATTTATGCAAATTTGGCTGTATTTTATATCGACTGGAAAGATCAGCAGATTTATCAGACTGTACCAAGTGGAACTGGTTCGATGTTGACTAACGCCGGGAAATCAGAAAGCAAAGGTTTTGAACTTGAAATAAAAGCCTTGCCTGCAAAAAATATCGAAACCTGGATGGCTTTTGGTTTCAACGATGCTAAATTTGTGGATTACGTGAAAAATGCAACCGAAGATTACAGCGGCAAATACCTACCTTACGTTCCCCGTTTTTCGTTTAACGTTGGCGGAAATTATACCATTGACCTTCAGAAAAACTGGCTCGATAAAATTCATGTGAATGTAACTTACAACGGTTTTGGAAAACATTACTGGAACGAGGACAACGTGGCTTACCAGGATTATTACGGTTTGCTAAACAGCCGTATAAGTTTCGAACGTAACCATATTACGCTGGCTTTCTGGGGTAAAAACCTGTTGAACGAAGAATACAACTCGTTTTACTTCCAGGCCCTTGGAAATTCGTATGCACAAATTGGCAAACCTGCTACCATGGGCGTAAACCTAAAAGTAGCGTTCTGATAAAAATGAAGCACAAGGAAGTAAACAAATATTACACCCTGCTGAGCCTGTATTTGGCACAGTCGATTCCAATGAGTTTTTTCTCGACGGTGATTCCTGTAATCATGCGGATAGAGAATTACTCGTTGGAATCCATCGGGTACATTCAACTGATTAAACTGCCTTGGATTATCAAGTTTTTGTGGGCTCCGCTGGTTGACCGCACCAGTCAGTCGTCGAAACAGTACCGGCGCTGGATACTTACTTCGGAGTTCTTTTACGCGGCTGTGATTTTTAGTATCGGATTTTTTACCCTCGAAACCGATTTCACAACCATTATTGTCCTAATGGTGATCGCTTTCCTGGCCTCGGCCACACAGGACATTGCCACCGATGCATTCGCGATCCTTATTCTGAAAGAAAAGGAACGTAGCTTTGGCAACAGCATGCAATCGGCCGGAAGTTTTATCGGCACGCTTTTCGGAAGCGGTGTTTTGCTTATCATCTATCATTACTGGGGATGGCTGCCGCTTTTGCACAGCCTTGCCGTTTTTGTACTGATCTCGTTGATCCCGGTCATCTTTTTCAAAAACCATCGTAAAAAGAAACAAGATAAATCGCACAGAAATGTTTCGCCCATCGAGTTCGTTTATTTTTTTAAGCAACGGAAAATCGGTGGCCACCTTATCCTGTTGTTCCTGTTCTACTCAGGAATTATCGGGATACTGACCATGATAAAACCCTACCTTGTGGATCTGGGTTTCGATATTAAAAAGATCGGCTTTATCTCCGGAATTTTCGGAACGGCCTGTGGCGCACTGATGACAATCCCCGCCGGATTCTTTATTCGTAAACGCGGACTGGTACAGTCGCTTTGGCTTTTCCCAATCCTGAACGTACTCGTTGCTGTTTACTTCATTTTCCTGACATACACCAACCACCAGCTTTACCTTATTTATATTGGGGTGGCTTTGTTGTGGAGCGCTTACGCCATGTCGTCGGTGTTTGTGTACACGCTCGGAATGCGCGTGGTACGACAGGGCCGCGAAGGAACCGATTTTACAATCCAGATTGTTGTGACACATTTAAGCAGCCTGATTATTGCCGTGATGAGTGGCAAAGTGGCCGATGCACTGGGTTACCGCGGATTGTTTGCGATTGAACTTGGAATTGGATTTTTGATCCTGATTCTATTGCCTTTCTTATTTAAAAAAGACTTTTACAGCACGGAAGCACGCTGCCCGATTACGCACGAAGGCGCCGAACTTCCGGATAAAACATTTTAGACATGCAAATACCTCAACAATTAATTGAAAAGTACAACCGGCCTGTTCCGCGTTACACAAGTTACCCGCCTGCCAATTTTTTTACTACCGGTTTTAGGCCGGAAGATTATGTCCGGGTTCTGGAACATTCGAATACAGAACTACCACAGAATATTTCGATCTACATTCATATTCCTTTTTGTCCCAAAATCTGCTACTACTGTGGATGTAACACCCACCTGACTAAAGACCAAAACAAAATGCGGGTATATGTAGATGCCTTGAAAAAGGAAATTCTAATGGTGCGCGGCTACCTCGATAAAACCCGAAAAGTATCGCAGGTTCACTGGGGGGGCGGAACCCCTAACTCGCTTCCCATCGAAATGATCGAAGAAATCATGGAGCTGGTCCATGCCAATTTTGATTTTATTGAAAAGCCCGAAATTGCAATGGAATGTCATCCGGCCATGCTCGACAAAACATTTATCGACAAACTGGTGGCCTTAAAATTTAACCGTTTTAGTTTGGGAATCCAGGATTTCGACGACAAAGTGCTCGACAATGTCAACCGCGATCCGTCGATTCTTCCGGTAAAGGAACTGGTCGACATGATCCGTAGCCACGGGAACACGGCGGTTAACCTCGATTTTATTTATGGCCTGCCTTTTCAAACCGAGGTTTCGTTTGCCAACACCATTTCTCAGGCCATCGAAATTTCTCCCGATCGTTTGGTGACTTTTTCGTACGCGCACGTTCCGTGGGTGCGAAAAGCGCAAAAGATTCTCGAAACCCAGGGTCTTCCAGGTGCCGAAGAAAAACTTGGCATGTTTCAAACGGGTTTCCGTTTACTTACCGAAAACGGGTATGATGCCATCGGTCTCGATCATTTTGCAAAACCCGATGATGAACTCAGCGTGGCTTTCCGCGGAAAAACACTTCACCGTAATTTCCAAGGATATTGCACACGCGAAACCACTGGCCAGGTCTATGCTTTTGGGGCTACCGGAATCAGTCAGCTTGAAAGTGCCTACGCACAAAATGCAAAGGATACCAACACCTATGTAAAATCGATCAACGAAGGCCGGTTCACCGTGGAAAAAGGTTATGAATTGAATCCGGCTCAAAAGATTATCCGCCACGTGATCAACGAAATTATGTGTAATTACTATATTTCATGGAGCGAAGCAGCCCAATTGCTCCAGGTTAGCGAAAAAGAAATCATGAAAACGGTGAATTATGAAATTCAACAACTGGAAGAATTTTCAGGTGAAGGGTTGCTCACTTTCACCGACCATGAACTCACCGTACTAGATGGGGGGAAGTTTTTTGTTCGGAATATTGCAGCTAGTTTTGATCCAGGGATGAAAAATGCCACCCAAAAATTTTCAAAAGCTTTATAAAATGAAAAAAGAAGAAGTCAACATAGCTATTATAGGAGCCGGATTAAGCGGACTAACGACTGCATTTTACCTGAAAAAATACGGATTTAAAGTTCGTATTTTTGAGAAAAATGAGCAGGCTGGTGGCGCGATCCAAACTCATCACATCGATGGATTTGTGATGGAAGCCGGACCAAACACCGGGTCGATGTCGAGAGTGGAAGCAGCTGAACTTTTTGAAGACCTGCAAGCCGATTGCAAGCTGGAAACTGCCGACGAAACGGCCAAGTCACGGTGGATCTGGTTAAACGGGAAATGGTGCGTCATTCCATCGGGTTTAATAGGTGGGATTACTACCCCGCTTTTTAGTTTTGCCGACAAGCTGCGTTTACTGGGCGAGCCTTTTCGGAAACCGGGGAACAACCCGGATGAAACCGTTGCCGGACTCGTTCGCCGAAGAATGGGGAAAACCTTTTTACGGAATGCTGTAGATCCTTTTATTTCGGGTGTATATTCCGGCAATCCCGAAATACTGGTAACCCGTTTTGCACTTCCAAAATTATACGCACTCGAGCAAAATTACGGTAGTTTTATTGGCGGCGCCATTAAAAAAGCACGCGAACCCAAAACCGGGCGCGACAAGAAAGCTACCTCTTCGGTTTTCTCGGCCGAAGGCGGACTTGGAAACCTGGTAAAAGCGCTTGTAAAAAATATCGGAGAAGAAAATATTTCATTCGGCTGCAAAAATCTGGCATTTGAAAAAACGACTGCAAAACAGGAATTTATTCTCGACAATCAGAAGTTCACACACGTAATTTCAACCATTGGAGCTTTTGCTCTCGAAAAAACCTTTCCTTTTCTGCCAGCCGAAAAAATAAAAAAGATCGATCGCCTGGAATATGCAAAGGTAATACAGGTTTCGCTGGGCTTTAAAAAGTGGGAAGGCATCCCAATCCGATCGTTTGGCGGGCTGGTTCCTTCGGCTGAAAAACGCGATGTTTTAGGAATTCTTTTCTTATCTTCATTCCTGAAAAACCGGGCTCCAAAAGGTGGGGCACTGTTATCAGTGTTTCTGGGCGGGATCCGAAAACCTGAGTTCTACCAAATGAATGACGAAGAAATTCTGGCCATCGTAAAACGCGAAGTTATTGATATGTTGCAAGTCCCGGATTTCAACCCTGACGTGGTGCGGATTTTTCGCTACGAACATGCCATTCCGCAATACAGCTTCGAGAGCGAAGAAAAACTGAAAGCGATCTCGGAACTTGAAAGCGAATTCGCCGGCCTGATACTGGCGGGAAATATTCGCGACGGAATTGGGATGGCCGACCGGATCAGACAAGGAAGATTGATAGCCGACGAAATGATGAACGAACATAAATAATGCAGACCAAAACAGCCATACTTTTAATGAACGTGGGGAGCCCCGACTCCCCTACCAAACCGGCAGTACGCCGTTATCTTACTAAATTTCTGAACGATAAACGCGTAATCGATTTGCCGTGGCTGCTCCGCAAAATACTGGTTAACCTGATCATTATTCCCTTCCGTGTGAAAAATTCGACCAGGCTTTATTTGCGTTTGTGGACCAAAAAAGGTTCGCCATTGATTTACCTGACCGAAGAATTGCGCGAAAAATTACAGGAAAAGCAGGACGATAGCACCCGGGTTTTTACAGGAATGCGTTACGGAAATCCGGGGATAAAAAGAGCGCTCAGGGAAATTAAGCAACAGGGTTTTGGACGCTTGGTTTTGGTTCCTCTTTTTCCGCAGCACGCCATGTCGACCACCGAAACTGCGCTGGTAGCTGCAAAAAAAAGAGTTAAAAAACTCAGGCTAAAAACTGAAGTTTTTGAGGTGGAACAATTTTATAATCATCCGAAATTTATCGAAGCATTTGTAAAACAGGCCCAGAAATACAAGGTGTCAAATTTCGATCATGTGGTATTTTCGTACCACGGACTACCGAACCGCCATGTTGAGAAGTGTCATCCCCTGATCAAAGTCGATGCTTGTAAATGCACGGAAAGTTTCCCTGAACATGGTAAATTTTGTTACCGCGCAACCTGCTACGAAACCTCACGCTTACTGGCTAAACAACTCAATCTCGAATCCAAGGATTATACGGTTGCTTTTCAATCAAGGCTTTCGAAAAACTGGCTGACACCATTTACCGACAACATTTTGCACGCAAAACTCGAAGAAGGAAAAAAGAAAATTTTGGTACTGGCTCCTTCGTTCGTTACCGACTGTTTGGAAACCACGCTAGAAATTGGCGTAGAATATGGCGACTTGTTTTACAAAAACGGAGGAGAAAAACTACAACTGGTAGAAAGTTTGAATGCCGAAGATAATTGGGTAGAAGCGCTCGATCAGATAATTAAAGAACAAAGCTCTAAATGATCCTGCTTTATAAAATTCAATTACTTGAAGGCGCTACAGCAAACGAACTATGGTGGCGGGTATTGATTACCTGTATCGCTACATTCCTTGTAAATCTTCCGTTTGGCTACATGCGTGGTGGTTTCCGAAAACTATCATTCTGGTGGTTTGTATTTATCCACGCACCTGTCCCACTGATAATCATTATCCGGAAGTTTCATGATTTAACACTTACCTGGGCTTTAGCTCCCTTTTTACTGGGTAGTTTCTTTCTTGGGCAGTTTGTGGGGAGAAAAATTTATGCAAAATGGCCCCTTTATCTTTTCCAACGAAAAAAAACAGACTGAAATAAACCTACCTTACCACCACGGTTTTAATATTCACAAACTCTTTGATTCCATATTCCGACAGTTCGCGGCCAAAACCACTGGTTTTTATGCCGCCAAAAGGTAGTCGTGGGTCGGATTTTACAAACTCGTTAACAAAACACGAACCCGCCTCAAGTTGCATTTCAGCTATGTTCTCGCCCTTTAACAAGTCGCTGGTGAATACGGCTGCCCCCAGTCCGAATTCGGTGTCATTCGCCACCTGAATGGCTTCACGGAGGTCTTTCACTTTAAGCACCGAAGCCACTGGCCCGAAAAGTTCTTCTTCGTAAGCAGGCATTCCGGGCTTTACATTCTCGAGAATTGTGGGTGGGTAGTACGCACCTTTTCGATGCGGGATCTCTCCACCTATAATTACTTCGGCGCCTTTTTTAACGGATGAAACAACCTGTTGGTGAAGTTCGTTACGCAAATCGGCACGAGCCAGCGGGCCCATGGTAGTTTCTTCGTCGGTTGGATCGCCAAAATAGGCGGCCGCCATTTCGTGCGTAAACAACTCCAGAAAATGACCATACACTTTTTCATCCACAATAAAACGTTTGGCCGCAATACAACTTTGTCCGGCGTTTAAAAGCCGTCCGGCGGCGCATTTCTTTGCCGCAAGCTCCAAGTCTGCATCAGGCAGAATCAGGTACGGATCGCTGCCGCCCAATTCGAGTACACATTTTTTTAATTCGCCACCTGCCAGCGCAGCCACACTTTTACCGGCGGGTGTCGAACCGGTTAAACTCACTGCTTTTACCGCACGGTGTCGGATCACACCGGCTACTTCTTTGCTGCCAACCAATAAAGTGCGAAAAACATTTTCGGGGAAACCGGCGTCGCGGAACAATTCCTCGATAGCCAATGCACACCCCGGCACATTGCTGGCGTGTTTCAACACTGCCGTGTTGCCCGCCATTAAAGTTGGCGCTGCAAAACGAAACACCTGCCAGAATGGAAAATTCCAGGGCATGATTGCCAGAATGGTTCCCAAGGGTTGGTAAGAAACAAAAGATTTCCCGGCTTCGGTCCGGATTGGATCGTTTTCGAGAAAAGCTTCGGCATGGGTAGCATAATAATCGCAAACCCAGGCACATTTTTCAATTTCGGCAAGACCCTCGCGTTTAACTTTTCCCATTTCCAGCGCCATTAGAAGTGCCAGCTTTTCATTGTTGGTGCGTAACAAACTCGCCAGGTTCTGCATTAGCTGACTTCGAAACATAAACGAAGTGCTCCGCCAATGGTGCCAGGTTTTATCTACTGAATTGATGATCTTTTCGACACCTTCCGGAGAGTGTGATTCATAAGTTTTTACAAGCTCGCCGCTTGCAGGGTTGATCGATTGTAGCATAACAAATTGAAATTGTGATTCTTAAAAGTACAAAAAAAGCAACCTTCCATGAAGATTGCTTCGATTTTATTTTGTTTGAAATATTTCTTATTCCACTATTCTGATCTCGGTTTCCATTTCCATGGCTTTGCGGTAAACGGCAGTTACGCCGCAATATTTTTCCTCCGAAAGTTTCACTGCCTTTTCAAGCTTCTCGTATGGCAGATCTTTGCCTTTAAATTGGTAAATAACTTTTGCCTTGTTGTAATGTTTTGGATGTTCTTCGGTAACGTCGGCTTCAACAATCACATTAAAAGCCTCAACCTCCACTTTCATTTTTTTTAAGATCATGATCACATCAACTCCTGTACAACCAGCGAGCGCTGCAAGCATCAATTTCTTAGGGCGCGGGCCAAGGTCGTTTCCTCCGGTTTCAACGGTGGCATCAACGATTAACCGGTGTCCGTCAAGATCGGCTTCAAAAGCCAGCTGATCGGTCCACGCCATATCGACTACATGTTTCATAACATCCACGTTTTAAATAGTTTTCAATTAATTTGCAGTGCGAATATACAACATCTAAATATGTAAATAAATGCCCAAATATGAGAGATAATCTTAATTTTGCGGCGTAAGAACAATAAAACTACTTATTTGTTAATTTCTAATTAAAGTACAGAAAATGAGAAGCGCGATTAAGAGGCCGTCGGACGCAGAAGCAGATTTGAGTGGATTTCAACTTTTTAAAAAACTTACAGAAGATGAGTTCACCCGCCTGAATTACGAGAAAACCTGTTCAGTATATAAAAAAGGAACCATAATTTACCGCGAGGGAAGCCGTTTGACTGGCTTTTTCTGTGTTACCAGCGGGATCATCAAAATTTTTAAAACCGGAATTGACGGAAAGGAACAGATTATTCGCTTTGCCAAAAAGGGCGAAATTATTGCCTACCGTTCGCTGCTTAGCCAGGAATTGGCATGTACCACCTCCAAAGTGATCGAGGAAGCCACTTTGTGCCATATTCCGTATCAAACGCTTTTGTACCTTATCCAGAGCAACTGGCAGTTTTCGCACCATATGTTACAGATTGTTTGCCGCGAATTGCGCGAAGCCAACGATTATATTACCGACATTGCCCAGAAAACCGTTCGCGAACGCCTGGCCGAAGTTTTGTTGTTGTTGAAAGAGAATTTTGACCTCGACAACCAAAATACGCTCCAGATTTCGCTTACCCGCGAAGAACTTGCCAACATGGTGGGAACCGCAACCGAATCGGTGATCCGGCTTTTATCGGAATTCAAGAGCGATCAGATTATTGAGTTACAGGGACGAAAAATTAAATTCCTTGACATTCCGTCGCTGACGCGGATCGCAAATCTGTAAAAAAGATATTTCTGAAGAACCGGCCAAGTGCCGGTTTTTTATTTCTGCTAACCTCGTATGTTCAACCCTTGATTTATAAATTTCAAAACGCCCGAAAAGCTGACACTGTCCGAACTCTTTAACACCGCTTTTGCCGAATATTTTGTAAAAGTGAACCTGACCCTGAAATCCTCCGCGAAAAGATCTATTCCGAAGATATTCGTCCGAAACATTCGATGGCTTGTTTTGATGATGGTGCGGGGTTGCCTGGATACCAAGCTGGGGTTGCGAAGATAAAAAATGCGAAATGCCGCAACAGAGAATCCTGTTACTATGGAAATTCTGCAAAGCATTAAGGAAATAAAAATCAAGCTCAAGGAAAAATAAAACTAACGCACGATCCAGTCTTCGGGATTCATCTTTTGGCTCTCGCGCCAGAGCTGAAACTTCAGGATCGTTTTATTATCGTCGTCGAAATCGGTGTAAATTGTTCCGATGGTTTGTTTGGCGCTAATTTTATCGCCTGCTTTTACCACTACTTCCCTTAAGTTTGAATATACACTCAGGAATTCGCCATGCCGGATGATCACTGCGGTATTACCACCCGAAATACCAAATACCTTACTTACTTCGCCGTTAAACACCGCACGCGCTTTCGCCCCAATTTCGGTGGCAATGTTTACACCGTTGTTACGTACCTGAACATTAGGTAGAACTGGATGTTGGTGCACACCAAAGTGCTCAACAATCACTCCCCTTTCCACTGGCCAGGGTATCCGTTTTTTGTTCTGTTCGAAATTGTTGCCGATCAGTTTTTGTTCAGGAGTTAGCGCAAAACCGGGTTTACCGGCAGCCTGGTTCTTCCTCGCCTCTTCTTCGATAATGCGCTGAATTGCTGTTTCGAGTTCTTGCTCGATTTTACGTTGTTCGCGCAATTTTTTCTGCAAATCGCGTTTTTGATCCGTGAGTTTTTGTAACTGGTAATTTTGCTGACCCTGCGCTTTTGCGAGCTCTTTTCGTTCGTTTTGCGTTTGTCCGATCAAGTCCTGTTTTGTCGCTTTTTGTTGTTCGAGCCGGGCCATGTTATCATGCAGAACTTCCTGTACAGCAGCGATCGTTTCGGCCTGGGCCTTCCGAAATTCGGTATAATGGCGCATATACAGCAAACGGCGGTAAGCCTGGTTAAAATTCTCGGCCGATAACAGAAACATAAACAGATCGTTGGTATTCATATTTTTATAAGCCAGGCGGATCATTTGCGCGTATTCGGCACGAAGCGCTTTGAGATCGTCTTCCAAAATTGAAATCGAAAGCTGGTTATTTGCAATGCATTCGTTGTAGATCGAAATTTCGCTGCCAATGGTCGAAATCAGATTATTTCGTTGTTTGATCTGGTTGTTGAGCAAGTTGAGTTTATTAAGCGAAGAGCGTTCGTTTTTTTGGGTTGCTTCGAGCAAGCGGGTAGTGTATTCAATCTCTTTTGAAGTTTCCGCCTTTTTATTTTGAAGGTCGGCCATCGACTGCGAAAATCCGGGAAAAGAGATCAAAAAAAGAAACATAACTATGATAAAACTGAGTAATCGAATCATCGGTCAACCGTTTTACGAATGTAGGCGAAATAGCGCTTAATTTATCTTGATCTGTTCATATTTTTCGGGAATCTTTAATTCAAATGAATCAATTTCATCGGTTGAAAATCCACTCATCCTGATTTTTATTGATATTTCTTCACCGTCGGATAAAAAATTCATATTGATGGCTTCGGGATAATTTTTTGCTCCTACCTTGGTAAATTCGCCAAAACTCATAAACATGTTGCGGTGGTTCGTTTTATCGGTCATTTCGAGCCGGGTGAGTGAAAAATACAACGGATCGAAAAACATTTTTTGCAGAATAAGCGCTTCGTCGTCGAGGCGTTTTAAGCGACGCTCGATTCTTTGGGGGTTTTTCTTTTCTATTTTAAAAATCCTCCGCGTTTTTTCAGATTGCATCACATATTCTCCGTCTTCCACAAACGAATCGAAGGTTTTAAAATCGTTGCGCGGATCGTCGCGGTACGAAAAAGCATTATTGGAAATAATCGCCTGCACGGTGTTGAAATCAACATCCATGTTTAGATAACTGCTCAGATAACTGTAGTCGTCAATAAAATAGTTGTGATCGATATAATTAACATAGAACACACTGTCGGGAGTAAGCAGTACACGGCCCACGGGAATATTTAGTTTACTGATGGCAACCAGCATACGTTCATTCTTTTTTGCTTTAAGGTTGATCCGGAACGAAGTTTTTGATTCGGGGCCCGAGTACTGGCAGCTGATCCTTTTTATGGTCAGATATTCGTAGTCAAAAGCATTCTGATCGATTTTTTTCAGCAGCCTTCCTGTGGGCATGGGTTTTACATTTGCCATTGCCAATTCTTTGGGTGCGCGGCACGAACTTCCCCAAATCAAAAACAGGAAACTTGCCAGTAATGGAAATATACGGACCGGAAAACTACGCATATTTATTCCTCAATGTATTTTTCTTCCTTTATTTTTCGCAGGAGCACCTCTGAATTACCGCCATTTTCTTTTGCCTTTTCCCAGTAGGTTTTTGCTTCCCCTATCTTTTTCAGCATAAACAAAATATCGCCATAATGTTCGAGCAAGGTTGGATTATCGGCTCCCCCGTTTTTAAGCGCCGAATCCATATAAAATTTGGCCAGTGTGTATTCTCCTTTTTTGAACAAAACCCAGGCGTGGGTATCCAGATATGTCGAGTTATCAGGAAAACGTTCTACCACTTTTCCACTCATTCGCTCAGCTTTGTCCAGGTCTTTACCATCCACCGAAAGGTAGTAAGCGTAATTGTTCAGTGTCAGGTAATTTTCAGGATCTACCTTCACCGCTTTATCAAACAGTTTAAACGCATCTTCCTTTTTGTTTTGTTTGTAAACAGCCTCGCCTTTCAACATCAGGAAATTTCCTTCGAGCTGTGGATTTTGCACCACGTAATCGAGCCCTTCGTCAACCACATTGATGGTTTCGTCGTATTTTTCGAGCTGGACACAAGCAATGGCATGAAAGAAATAACCTTGCGGCTGGTTTGGGAACAGTTCCATAATTTCTTTTGTGTGGCCATACAAACCATCCCAGTCCTGCAAATCGTTGTCGATGTACATTACCCGTTCCCAGATCATGTAATCATTCTTCTCGATTTCCAGCGATTTTAACAATTCGGTGCGTGCTTCAGCTAATTTATTCTTTTTAAGTAAACTCTCGGCATAAACCGTATGAACCAGCGACTCATCAGGATGAACTTCGAGTAAAATCTGAATGAGTTCGTCTTGCTGAGCCTCGTTTAACTGCCCTTCTCCCTGGTTGGACGTGAGTAACATAAAGAGTTGCAGCTTACTTTGTAAATCTACCGAAGAGCTGGTAAAACCTTGTTTTGTTTCATCGAACGAACGTTCCAGGTCGCCCTCATGCAGGTAGTAGTTGGCCAGCGAAAAATGCACAAACCCGTTTTCCGGATCCAGTTCCTGTATTTTCCGGTAGTTTTTCATTGCATTTTCCTTATCGCCCTGGCTTTGGTACAAATCGGCCAGTAACCCGTAATATTTTGCTTCGCCGGGGTTGCTATCAATTAGCTTTTGAATTTCTTCGAAAGCCTTGTCTACTTTTCCCATCGAAAGGTAAACCTGCTGTTTTGCCACCGTAATTTGCTCATTCACCCCGGTTTTTTTCTCCATTCGGTTATAAGCTGTAATGGCTTCATCGAATCGCTGTGAATTGGCAAGCAGTCCGGCGTTCATATACATATATTCGAGGTTGTCGGGCTCTTTACTGAGCAGTCCGGCATAAATATCGGCAGCTTCCGAAAACTTACGAGTTTGCTGGTAAACCTGAGCCAGCAAAAGTTTGTACCATTTATTATCAGGGTTTAACTTTATTGCCTTTTCGAGCAAAAGCGATGCGCTGGTAAAATCGTTGTTGGCGGCATGAATGTTGGCCAGTTCGAACATGGCTGCCGACGAATTCGGATCAATCTCTAAGCAGCTCGACAACAACTGAATCGCTTTTTGCGGATTACCAAACATATTTTGTTTCAGCGCCTCTACAAACAGGTATTCAAATTCTTGCTGTTTTTGTTCTGCCAGTTCATCAACAGGGGTATTTACTGCGGCTCTGGCTACTTGCTGTTCGGTAATTTGTTTGGTTCCCGAACACGAAGCCAGCATACCAAATACAAGCGCTGCACCTATAATTTTTACGCTATTTTTTTTCATTTTACTTTTTCCCGGTGTGACCAAAGCCACCCGCTCCTCTTTCTGTTTCCTCCAGCGCTTCTACCAAATCCCATTCCACCTTTTCGTGTGCGGCAATAACCATCTGGCAAATGCGCTCTCCATTCTCAATAACAAACTCTTCCTGCGACAAGTTGATCAGTATCGCTCCAATTTCTCCACGGTAATCGGCATCGATGGTTCCGGGAGTATTTAAAACCGTTATTCCTTTTTTCAGGGCCAAACCACTTCTCGGTCTGATCTGTGCTTCATAACCTTCGGGCAATTCAACAAAAAGTCCGGTTGGTACCAAAATTCTTTCGAGCGGTTTTAGTGTAACCGCATGGTCGAGATTCGCCCGTAAATCCATTCCGGCTGAGTGAACCGTACTGTAAGCCGGTAATTCATTCTTCGATTTATTTACAATTTTAACCTGCATGCGCAAATGTCTTTTTAAAAAAGAACCGCTAATATAGATAAATAATGCCACCCTGAGTGCGCTTTAACATTATTTTTGATATTTGAAACCGTTTTCAACTAATTGGGTAACAATCAAATAATCATCAGGTCGGCCATGATTTTGTCGGAAATGAACAAAGCGTTTTTTGACAATTTGAGGGTACTCTGACTTAATTGAATATTGCCCGTTTGAATATATTTTGCACATTGGCTGAGAAGATAATTTTCGAGTTCGGCTCCAAACTGCTCTTTTACAAGGGTTAAGGAAACGCCCCATTGGGTGCGGATCCGGGTAAGAATGTGCTCGTTGAAGCGGTCTTTTTCGGATAATTGCTCTTCTTCGAAACAGGCCGTTTTGTTTTCAATTCCCTTAATGTAACTCTCGATATGCGAAACATTCCAGCGTCGGCTTTTCAGGTCGAAAGAATGTGCCGACGGCCCCAAGCCCAGGTATTTTTTCCCGAACCAATAAGCCGTGTTGTGTTTCGAGTACTTTTCGTCGCGTGCAAAATTTGAAATTTCGTATTGCTCAAAACCTGCTTTTTCGGCTTCGTTAACCAGCATATTAAACTGATCCACACTTTCGGTTTCGCTAAGTTCTTTAAGTGTTCCCTTTTTTAGCCAGGTGTAAAAGGCGGTGCCCTCGTGGTAGGTTAAATGGTAGGCCGACAAATGCTGAACCGGTAACTGAAAAACCTGTTTAAGGCTTTCTTTCCATTCGTTTTTTGTAAGATTTGGCAGACCATAAATCAGATCAACACCCAGGTTGTCGAATCCCAGCCGGGCGGCATTTTCTACCACTTCGACTGCCTGTGCAGCATCGTGGCGGCGGTTCATTTTTTTAAGATGAGTATCCTGAAAAGCCTGTATCCCAATACTTAGCCGGTTCACACCGGTTTGCCTGATTCCACTTAGATATTCGACACTCAGATCGTCGGGGTTAGCTTCAAATGTAATCTCGGCATCTTTCGAAATTTCGAAATGCCCGCCCAGCATCTTTAAAATTTTGTCTATCTCTTTGATTTCCAGCACCGATGGCGTACCTCCCCCAAAATAAATTGTTTCAACAGGTTCATTTTGAAGATAGTTTTTGCGTACATTTGCCTCTTCGGATAAAACCGACAGAAAGCGATTTTTCAACGAAGTATTAACGGTTTTATAGAAATCGCAGTAATAACATTTCTGCCTGCAAAAAGGAATATGGATATAAATGCCCGCCATGAAATGTAACTATGATTTAATTCTAAAAATAACAATTGAGTGCGCACGGATGGCCACTTTTACCAATACCCGAAGATGAAAATTACAAACTACTGGCGACTACTAATCTGGTTGATTATCATGTGTTACCTGCTGTTTATGCCTGCCAGCCAACTACCATCAGGACCTTTTTTGAAAATTCCTCATTTTGATAAAATCGTTCATTTCTCTATGTTTTTTCCGCTCTGCCTCTTGTCTTTCCGACCGATAAAATACCACACTCCGAATTATTATTTCTGGACACCACTAATTAGTTTGGTAATTGCGGCCATCCTCGAATCAGTTCAGCACATAATAAGCGCAAGCCGACACACAGACATTTACGATTTCCTGGCCAACAGTGCAGGAATACTTGCTGCCACGGTGTTTTTTCGCTTCTTTGTTTCGGGTAAAAAACTCGAAAAACTTGTTTAAAGCCTTACCAAATCTTCGTACTTGTCAATGTCCTGTCCGATCAATTCCAAGGTAGTGTCCTTATAAAACGATCGAATTTCCTTGCGAAGCATTTCGTACTGTGAATGCACCGGACAAAGCGGTTTACTTGGATCGTGTGATTTGCAAGGTTCGAGACTAATTAAACAGTTGGTGAAAAACTCTTCTCCATCTACTTTTGTCACAATTTCCCACAACGAAATTTCAGATGCTTTTCTGGCCAGCGAAAAACCGCCGTTTGGGCCTTTGGTTGAAACCAGCAATTTTTGTTTTACCAGGTTTTGTAAGATTTTTCCAAGGAATGGCGACGATAAATGAAGGTCTTCCGAGATTTTCTTGATCCCGATCCGTTTATCTTCTCTCGAAAACTTGCCCAGGTAAATCAGGGACCTCAATGCATATTTGCAAGTATTTGATAACATATAATTATTATTTGTTTGACTTCCTTTGCTGACTAAATGACTGTTTGGCAAAACCGGGTAATTCTTTTTGTTTACCCACAATGTTTGTGTTCGTTTTTGCCATAATATTTTTTGCAATGCCGTTTACTTTATCGAGATTCTTACGCTTTTTAAAGGCCCATTCATAAGCTTTCATTCCTTTTCTCCAGGAGTACGAATCAAGTTTCTTTTCAACGCTTTTTTTACGATTTAGTAAAAGCAGGTCGTGGAGTGGAATTTTTACCGGGCAAACATCGGTGCAGGCACCACATACTGTGCAGGCAAAACTCAGGTGATCGTACTGCTTAAATCCTTTCATTAAAGGTGTGATTACCGATCCGATAGGGCCACTGTAAGTTGTGTTGTAAGTATAACCCCCAACGTTTTTATAAATAGGGCAAGCATTTAAACACGCCCCGCACCGTAAACATTTTAAAGCTTCGAAGTGCTTTTTTTCTTCAGCAATTTTGCTCCGCTTATTATCGAGCAAAAGCACAAACATTTTCCCGGGCCCGTTGGCTTCGTTATCGCGTTTCGGTCCGGTCAGTAACGAATTGTAAACCGTAACCTGCTGACCGGTTCCAAGCGCTGAAAGAAGCGGAAAAAACAGGTCGAGGTCGTTTATGGACGGTATAATTTTTTCGATGCCGGTAATGACAATGTGAACTTTTGGAAAAGCAACAGACATAAAACCGTTGCCTTCGTTTTCGGTAAGCGCCACTCCCCCTACATCGGCCACCAAAAAATTCGAACCGGTAATACCAATCTCGGCAGTGGTAAATTTTTTGCGAAGAACTTCACGCACATAAGCCGTTAGTTCTTCAGGGGTAGATTTTTCGGGAGTATCAAATTTTTTATGAAACAATGCTGCCACGTCTTCTTTCGATTTATGCATGGCAGGCGTTAAAATGTGGTAAGGTTTTTCGCCGGCAACCTGTACGATGAATTCACCTAAATCGGTTTCAACCGGTTCGTAACCTGCTTTTTCGAGATGCCCGTTTAATTCGATCTCTTCCGAAATCATCGATTTGCCTTTTACCAAAAGTCTTGCATGGTTGGCTACCAGCACTTTTTTTATTTCAGAAACTGCTTCCTTACTGTTTCGTGCCCATAAAACTTCGATGCCGTTTTTTTGCGCATTTCGCTCAAATTCTTCGAGATAAGTTGCCAGATTTGAAACAACTTTTCCTTTTAGATAAGAAGCGCGTTGTTTGGCCAAATCCATGTTTCTGTAACGAAGTTTGCCTTTCGCCACCGCCTCGTCGTACTTCGAAATATTAAAATTTAAAGTTTGCCGGTGCTTTTTGTCAAAAGCAATTTCAGAATCGTGTAGAAATATGTTCTTAAGTTTAGCCATTGATTTAATGTAGAGGAATCTGTGCCACTCTCCGGGCATGTCTGCCACCTTCAAAATCGGCTTTTAAAAAAGCTTCAACTATCGCGATGGCTTCGTCGTCGGTAACAAAACGGCCTGGAATAGCACAAATATTTGCATCGTTGTGCTGACGGGCCAGCGCTGCAATTTCAGGGTTCCAGCAAACTCCCGATCGAACTCCCTGATGTTTATTGGCTGCAATGCTGATCCCCTGTCCGCTTCCGCAAAATGTTATTCCCATTTCAAATTCGCCCTTTTCGATTGCGTCTCCGATCTTATGTGCATAAACCGGATAATCTACACTTTCGTTGGAATAACACCCGAGGTCTTTGTACGCGATTCCCTTTTCATTGAAATACTTGATGATTGCCTGTTTTCGTTGGAATCCTGCATGATCACTTGCCAGCGCGAGTACTTTGCCTTTTAAATCCATCATCTCACAAATTTAATACTTTTTCATATTTATTTCGTTCATTCCTTATTTTTATAAAACAGGATAGAATAATGTTAAACCATATTTTTAAACACATGATTTTCAATAAATTAAAATCTATCGTCTTCTAAAATGAAGTAATCGCCTCACTTCTTTTTTCTCGAAATGATAAATCGTTACTAAAAACAATAGCAGCAGAATAGTATTAAGCGCGTATTTAACGACCGCGCCCTGCTGATTCGAAAATATTGAAACAACATATAAAATCGTGGCCACAACAAAATACGTCCCGATGCGCTTTAAATCGTAAGGAACCGGATAAAACTTTCTTCCCAGAACATACGAAATTACCACCATAACCAGGAAACACACAAATACTGCAATGGCCGATCCCATGTAACCCATTACCGGAACCAGCAAAATATTCAGCGCTAAAGTTATGACGGCACCCACGATTGCCATATAGGCTCCGTAGCGGGTTTTATCGGTGAGTTTGTACCACAGCGATTGTGTAAAATACATTCCGTAAAAAAGGTTGGCCATCAAAACCAGTGGAACCACTTTTAATCCTTCGTGGTAATTCGTGTCGATAATTACTTTTATGATGTCGAGGTACAACATCATTCCAAGGAAAATGAGCAGTCCAAAAATTACAAAATACTTCATTACCGTGGCATACATTTTTTGATCTTCTTTTACATCGGAGCGGGCAAAAAAGAAGGGTTCGAATGCATAACGAAAAGCCTGGATAAACATGTTCATTAAAACGGCCAGTTTATAACTTGCGCCATAAACACCCAGTTGGTAGATCGGATCCTGGTTGGCAGGAATCAAAAACGGCATCAAAACCTTGTCGATATTCTGATTTACCATTCCCATTAATCCTACTATCAAAATTGGAAATCCGTAGTTGAGCATTTGTTTCAGCAGCTTTTTGTCGAAACTGAATTTTATGCGGAATATTTCGGGAACCAGTAAAATAAGCGTGATTACCGAAGCCAGTAAATTTGAAATAAAAACATAGCCTACTCCTATTTCTTTGGAATAAACAAGGCGGATTACTGACTCGGGATTATGTTCCAATATCTTCGGACACAGCGAAATAAAAAACAGGTTGAAAGCAATGTTAAAACCAATAAAAACAAGCTTGATAAAGGCAAATTTGATGGGTCGGTTATTAAGTCTTAACCGGGCAAAAGGAATGGCAGTAAATGCATCGATTCCTAAAATTAGTGCAAACCACCAAATGTATTCAGGATGATCGGGATAGTTTAACAATGCTGCTATCGGATGCCTGAAAACCGTTGCCAGCAGCACAAACGAAAAAGTGGTAAAAAACAGCGATATAATAGAAGTTGAATAAACCCCTTCCGGATTTTTGCTTTTCGAAGCATACCTGAAATACGAGGTTTCCATTCCGTAGGTTAACAGCACCAGGAAAAAAGCCACGTAGGCGTACATATTGGTAACCACCCCGTATTCTTCGGGCAAAAACATAAAAGAATAGTACGGAACCAGCCACCAGTTCAGAAAACGACCGATTATGCTACTTGCTCCGTAAATAACCGTATCACTGGCTAATTTCTTAAATGAATTCAATTGAATTTAAATTTTGGGTAAAGATAAAATTCATTTCTTTGGTAACTCATGTAACTGGCAGGAGATATTTTTCTATCGGCTAATAAAAAATTATTTTTCTGAAAGTTTAAACTTAAGCTGTTGGTTTCATTTACATGAAAACGTTTATAGTTTTATCTTTGGGGTACTAAAATAAATATCGATGTCGCGTAGCTTTTTCCCGATAGTATTAATTCTGGCACTTTTCGTTACTTTTTTTTCGTGTTCGAGCAAATCCACTAAACGTCCGCGCAAACCGGTAAGCGCCATAAATGTTCAACCTTCGAAACAAAACTACGTTTTCGGCGATAAAATTTCGGTGAATGTAACTACTAAACTAAAAGATGGCGAATTAAAAGCAGTTCAGCTTTTTTACAACGACCAGCTTTTAAAAGAAGCTTCCGAAACTGATTTAACGGTTTCTGGTATTGAACTTACAACAGTAGGTTCGGTAACTTTAAATGTAAATGCCGAAAAAACCGACGGTCTAAAAAATACTCGTACAAAAATTTTGAATGTTAATTCGGATGTTGTTCCACAGCAAATGACTTACCAGGTAATCGAAAACTATCCTCATTTAAAAACCTCGTATACACAAGGTCTTGAATATTACAAGGGCTATTTGTACGAAGGTACCGGCGAAAATGGTCATTCTAAATTAATGAAAGTGAATATTAAAACCGGTGAAGTTTTAAAATCTATCGACCTGGAAGACAAATATTTTGGTGAAGGAATTACCATATTAAACAATAAAATTTACCAGCTTACTTATCACGCTAAAAAAGGTTTTGTGTACGACCTTAATACTTTTGCGCTTGTTGATAGTTTTACTTTTGCATCGGCAGAAGGATGGGGACTAACCAATGACGGAACTTACCTGATTATGAGTAATGGGACCAATGTGCTTACCTGGCTCGACCCAACAGATTTTTCGATTGTTAAAAAATTACAGGTAGCCAACAACCGTGGTTTAATGTCAAATCTGAACGAATTGGAATACATCGACGGAATGATTTACGCCAATATTTATACAACTAATTACATTGTAAAAATTGATTCTGAAACAGGAAAAGTATTGGAAGAGATCAACATGGAAGGAATAATCAATCTGTATCACCGAAACGGAGATCGGATAGATCACCTGAATGGCATTGCGTACGACAGCGAGAACAACAAAATGTATGTTACCGGTAAACTTTATCCTAGATTATTCGAAGTAAAATTTATATCAAAATAGAGTAGGGGCATCTCCGTACTTTATTTTTCCTAAATGTTTGTAAGCCAAATCAGTAACTTCACGTCCACGCGGAGTTCTTTTTATAAACCCTTCTTTTATAAGAAAGGGTTCGTAAACTTCTTCGATGGTTCCGGCATCCTCGCCAACTGCTGTGGCAATAGTAGTTAAACCAACCGGTCCTCCTTTAAATTTATCGATAATGGCAGTCAGAATCCTATTATCCATTTCATCTAAACCGTATTTATCGATATTCAGGGCATTAAGTGCATGTTTGGTAATTTTCATGTCGATATTGCCGTTGCCTTTTACCTGGGCAAAATCGCGAACCCTGCGTAATAAAGAGTTTACAATACGCGGTGTGCCTCGGCTTCGTAAGGCAATTTCGATTGCCGCTTCGTCGGTAATTTTAACTTTTAAAATACCAGCCGATCGTTTTACAATTTTTTCAAGAATATCGGCATCGTAGTACTCGAGATGCGATTTTATTCCAAAACGTGCCCTGAGCGGCGAAGTAAGTAAACCCGAACGGGTTGTGGCTCCAATCAGTGTAAAAGCATTTAATTCGAGCTGGACCGACCGGGCACTCGGTCCTTTGTCAATCATTATATCAATCCGAAAATCCTCCATGGCCGAATACAAATATTCTTCAACAATGGGCGAGAGGCGGTGAATTTCGTCGATAAAAAGTACATCATTTTCTTCGAGGTTGGTCAGCAATCCGGCAAGGTCGCCGGGTTTATCAAGCACTGGTCCGGAAGTGACTTTAATACCAACACCCAATTCGTTGGCAATAATGTTTGAAAGAGTGGTTTTTCCCAAACCCGGAGGACCATGGAGTAACACATGATCCAAAGCTTCTCCACGCATTTTTGCAGCAGTTACAAATATTTCGAGGTTTTCAACAATTTGCTTTTGTCCCCTGAAATCGTTGAATTGTAGTGGTCTTAATTTTTTATCGAGTTCGCGCTCAGTTTCAGTGTACGATTCTCCCCTAATATCCAGATTTTCTTCCATCTGTATTTTGTTTTCAAATAAAGAGCTTAACTTTTTGTAAAAGCTCTTCTACCGTAAATGGTTTCGCCAAATAATCATTCATCCCTGCTTCAAAACACTTTTGGCGATCGTTGTCGAGCGTATTTGCCGTAATGGCAATTATAGGAATTTCTTTTCCTAAACCTGCTTGTTTTTCCATTTTTCTTATTTCACGGGTAATTTCGTATCCGTTCATTCCAGGTAACATCAAATCCATCAATACCAAATCAAAATTTTCATTTTCAAACTGATCAAGCGCATCAGTTCCGTTAGTCACTGCAATTACATCGTATTCGAATTTGCGAAGATTGAAAGAAACTACCTTTTGATTTAAAATATTATCTTCAACTAAGAGAATTTTCACGTCACAGGGTTTATAATAATTATTTAAACAAATATATAAAATCTAATACTGTATATAATAGTCTGTTCGTAAGTGTTCATTTCTATTTGTTAATTTTTACAAAGAATTGCTCAACCACAAAATGAATAGTTTGTAAACAAGGTAGGAGTGTTCTAATGTGCTCAAAAACAAATAACTTAAATAGTTTACCAACAACTGTTAATTATTTAAGCGGTAGGAATTTTTAAGATATAAACCTGTATATAATCTGTTGAAATGTTGGTCTCAAATAATTATACTTTTAACAATTGATTTCAAGTTACGTTATTATATGTAGAAAATTACGAATTAAGCAAATAATGAATTAAAAGATTATTTTTGTTTTTTGAGCAGTTTGCACACATATTATCAACATTTATTTGATTACATAAAAGCCTGAAAACAAGAGAATGACAAAAAATTTCGACATACTTGTTAATAAGCTTAATACTTTTAAAATGAAGTATTATTCTTATCGCTTGATTAAAGGATTTGTACTTACTTTTGGGGCGCTATTACTTGTTTATACACTTTTTTCAATCACCGAATATTTCGTTTACTTTTCGTCTGAAGTAAGAAAACTTGTCTTTTTTGGTTTTATGTTTTTTGCCTTGCTGATGGTGCTTCGATTTATTGCATTACCTATTCTTCATTTACTGAATATTTTAAAACCTATCAGTTTAAAATCGACAACGCTTATTATTCAAAGCCACTTCTCTTCTATCCAGGATAAGTTATTGAACATTATTGAGTTATCAGAATATCATAACGTCGATAGTTCGAATGAACTGGTACTGGCCAGTATCGATCAAAAAATAGATGAATTAAAAGTTTTTGATTTTAACGAAGCAATTAGTTACCGGAACCTTCGGTTGATATCGCTTTATTTTTTGGTTAGCATTCTGATTACCGCAGGTTTGTTCGTGGCTAATAAAAACATTTTTACAGAATCGGCCAATCGCATTTTGCACTACAACCAGGAGTTTATAAAGCCGGCGCCCTTTACTTTTATATTGAAAAATAAACAGTTAAAAGCAAAAAAAGGAGACACATATCTAATACAGGTTATTACAGAAGGAGACGAACTTCCGCAAATTGTTTATATCAACATCGATGGCAATAATTACCTGATGAAAAACAACTCCAACGGACTTTTCGAGTTTGAAATGGCATCGGTAATTAATCCGGTTCAGTTTTATTTTACGGATATGAAATACAAATCCGGCGTTTTTAAACTTGAGCTACTTCCAAAGCCCGGCATCAACAGTTTTACCACTGAAATCCATCCGCCGGTTTACACCAGTTTACAAAACCAGGTTTTCGAAAATCTTGGCGATTTACAGGTTCCTAACGGAACAAAAATTATTTGGAAATTTTATGGAATTGATGTCGATTCGCTTTATATGGTAATGGATGATTCGGCACGTGCAGATGCGGTTCAAATTGATGATCATTTCGAGATGGAAAGAAGCTTTTATAAATCATCGAATTACAACGTTTTTATCCAAAATAAAGTAACCGAGCCCGAACTGGCTTTGTCGTATTTTGTGGAAGTGGTCCCAGATCTCTATCCCGAAATTGATGTTCTGGAAGTACAGGATTCGACGAACATTACACGTTTTTTCTTTAAAGGGGTTATTGGGGACGATTATGGATTTTCGTCTCTTCATTTTCATTATAATATAGATAATAACGACTCAATTTTGAACATCCCGTTTACACGCTCGTTAAGCGACCAGGATTTTTATTACAGTTTCGATTTTAAAGATCTTCCCAATCCCGAAGGTATTATTTCGTATTACTTTTCGGTAAGCGATAACGATGCTATAAACCATTATAAAACAACTACTTCTAAAAGTTTTACCTTTCAGTTTCCAAACAAGGAAGAGTTGGAAGCATTTGATAACGAGCAATTTAAAAATCTTGAAAACAAGCTGGATCAAAGTCGTGAACTAGCCCGGGAAATTCAAAGCGATCTGAATAATTTGCAACTAAAAAACATGGATACCCATCTTTCGGACTGGGAGAAATCGCAAATGGTAAACGATATTGTTCAGAAACAAAATCAACTCGAAAAATTATACGATCAGATTAAACAGGACAACGAACGCTTAAATAATTATGTGAATTCGTTTAACGAAAAGAACCAGGATATACTTGAAAAACAGAAGCAAATTGAAGAGTTGTTGCAAGATGTTTTTACCGACGAACTCAAAAAATTAATGGAGGAGTTTAATAAACTGGCTGAAGATTTCGACAGTAAAAAACTCAACGAACTCACGAAAAATATGAACCTCACTTTTGATGATCTGCAAAAGCAACTCGACAGAAATATTGAGATGCTTAAAAAAATGAAGATAGAGCAAAAGCTTCAGGATGTGATCGACAAAATCAGTGAAATGGCTACTGAGGAGGAAAAACTCTCACAGGAAGTTAGTGAGGAAAAGAATTTTGAAGAAGTAAAAGAGCAAGTAGAAGAACACCAAAAAGAACTGGGTGATTTACAACAACAGATAAAGGATGCACTTAAAATGAATAAGGATCTTGAGAATCCGATGAATTTTGATGAATTCAAAGATGATTTTAAAGACACTGACGAAAGCATTGAAAAGAGCAAAGAAAATTTGAATAAAAAAAATCGTAAAAAGTCGGGAAGTAGTATAAAGGAAACTTCCGAAAAAATGAAAAATATGGCATTTGGAATGCAACAAATGCTCGATAATAATTCCATGGAACAAAACATGGAAAACATACAAAACCTGCGTCAAATACTTAGCAATCTGATTTATATAAGTTTTACACAGGAAGACATTTTAGATGGTGTGAGCGAAGTGGATGCGAAAGATCCGCAACTGATCCAGCTTAATCAGGAACAAAAAAGGATTACCGATCAAAGTAAAATTGTAAAAGACTCGCTTTACGCGCTGGCTATGCGAACTCCACAGATTTCGAACACTATAAATAACGAATTGGTGACCATGGAAATGAACCTCGACAAAGCTTCGTTGGAGATGGAAGAAGCACAATTCAAGCAAGCTGTTAGCAGCCAGCAATTTGTTATTACGGCGGCAAATAATCTTGCTTTATTATTAAACGAGGCGCTCGAAAATATGGAGAAACAGCAAGCCAATGCAAAACCAGGCGATCAGCAATGCGAGAACCCTGGAGGAAATGGACAGGGAATGCAGGACCTGAAAAAGAGTTCGGAAAGTTTACAAAAACAACTTGAGAAGATGATCGAGCAAATGAAAAACGGCAATTCTCAGGAAATGGGTCAACAACTTGGACAAAGTTTGATGCAACACGAAATGATGCAACAAATGTTACGCGACTTGATGAACAATGGCGGAGTAGGTAGCGAAGCACGGGAAATGTTGCAACAAATCGATCAAATGCTGGAAGAAAACCGTAAAGAGTTGATGAACAGATCGATAAATGCCGAAACAATTAAACGTCAGAACCTGATTACTACACGTTTACTTGAAGCCGAAAAAGCCGAAATGGAACGCGAATTTGATGATAAACGTGAGTCGGAAAGCGCAGATGAATTTTATAGTAACCCTGTTAAATTTTTCGAGTATAAAGAAAAGGACAATTATTCTATAGAATATTTAAACAAGAATTCTCATAAATTGAACAATT
This sequence comes from Draconibacterium sp., assembly GCA_011620585.1. Lineage (GTDB taxonomy): Bacteria > Bacteroidota > Bacteroidia > Bacteroidales > Prolixibacteraceae > Draconibacterium. Next base: position 23,221 of record WOYV01000086.1, on the reverse strand, counting down.
TTTATAACCGGAAATACAAAAACTATTTGAATAATATTCGTGAACAAAAGTGATAAAACCGTCTCCCAACATATTAGTAATCAATTCGAACCAGTCGGAGTTAAAAAGAGTTGAGGCTTTTTTAAAAGATATTTTTGTTGAATATAAATTACCCGAAAAGAATTTTAATAAAGTATTATTGTGTGTTTCCGAAGCGATAATAAATTCAATAGTTCACGGTCATAAACAAAAGGAAGAAAAGAAAATTTTGATTCAGGTTATTTCCGAAGAAACGGATGTAAAAATTACAATTACTGATGAAGGAGAAGGATTTGATATTACTTCCATAGCTGATCCTACCACGAAAAGTAATTTAAAGAAAGAATCGGGAAGAGGGATACACATTATAAAATCGATTAGTGATAAGCTTGATTTCAATGAAAAGGGAAACAGTTTGCAATTTCAAATTAAATGTAAATGAATTCGATCGAATTTTACTTCGAAGATGTCAATCCGGTATCAATTCATAAAAAATTATTAGTTTTGCAGCTTAATTCATTGATTAAAAATGAGTTAAAAATATTGGGTGAAGTGAGTGTCATTTTTTGTTCCGACGAATATTTACTTCAAATGAACAAAGAGTACCTTGATCACGATTATTATACTGATATCATTACTTTCGATTATGTGGAGAAAGAAGTGATTTCCGGCGATTTATTCATTAGTCTTGACAGAATAAGGGAAAACGCAAAAAATTTCAAGACAAGCCTTTTAAAAGAGCTTTATCGGGTTGTTTTTCACGGCGTACTTCATCTTGTTGGATATAACGACAAGACTGAAGAAGAACAAAAGACTATGAGGGAGAAGGAAAATTATTATTTAGGTGAAGTAGATTTTAAAGAGAAATTATTATGATGCCGCACTATGATGTAATTGTTGTGGGAGGAGGTCATGCAGGATGCGAAGCAGCTGCAGCAGCGGCCAATCTGGGATCAAAAACTTTGCTCATAACCATGGATATGACCAAGTATGGTCAGATGTCGTGTAATCCGGCCATGGGGGGAATTGCAAAGGGACAGATCGTACGCGAAATAGATGCACTTGGAGGATACAGTGGCATAATCGCTGATAAAACCACCATTCAATTTCGGATGCTAAACCGATCGAAAGGACCTGCAATGTGGAGTCCAAGAACCCAAAACGATCGTTTTCGGTTTACTGAAGAATGGAGAAACGTCCTCGAAAGTTTAGAAAATCTTGACTTGTGGCAGGATGCTGTTACCTCTCTTATTATTGATAATATGGTGGTAAAGGGTGTTCGAACAAAAATTGGAATCGAATTTACTTCAGAAACGGTTATACTTACCAATGGTACCTTTTTGAACGGATTAATGCATATTGGTTCCGCAAAGATACAAGGTGGACGAATTGGCGAAGCAGCTTCCTATAATCTTTCTGAGCAGCTTTTTGAAGCGGGATTCAAAACGGGTCGTCTCAAGACCGGTACGCCGGTTCGCATTGACGGAAGAAGCATAGATTTTTCGAGACTTAGCGAGCAACCAGGTGACACTGATCACTTTACATTTTCGTATTTACCAGGCACGAAATCAAAATTGAAACAACGGTCTTGCTGGATTACACATACCAACAAGGAAGTCCATGCTGAATTGGAAAAAGGGTTTGATTTTTCACCAATGTTCGATGGTACTATTCAAGGGACGGGTCCGCGCTACTGTCCCAGCATTGAATCTAAATTAGTGACCTTCGCTGAAAAGCAACAGCATCAATTATTTTTAGAGCCTGAAGGCGAAACAACTATAGAATATTATCTTAATGGTTATTCGTCATCACTACCATGGGATGTGCAATTAAAGGGTTTACAAAAAATTGTTGGCCTCGAAAATGCCAAGATATTCAGACCAGGTTATGCAATTGAATATGATTATTTTGATCCTACGCAACTGAATCACACACTGGAAACCAAATTAATTGAAAATCTGTTTTTTGCTGGACAAATTAATGGCACTACAGGTTATGAAGAGGCTGGTGCACAGGGTATTATGGCTGGCATAAACGCACATTTAAAAAGAAAGGGTGATCAGAGTTTCATATTGAAAAGAAACGAAGCATATATTGGTGTGTTGATTGATGATTTAGTTACTAAAGGCGTTGACGAACCGTATAGAATGTTTACAAGCAGGGCAGAGTTTAGAATTCTTCTTAGACAGGATAATGCTGATGCCAGGCTAACTAGGAAATCGTATGAGATTGGCTTGGCAAAAAAGGAACGTGTAAAATTATTAGAGGAGAAATATCGTTTAATAGATGAGATAATCGCCTTTACAAAGAATTTTTCTTTAAAGCCACGATTTGTTAATGAGTATCTTAAGTCAAAGGAAACCAGTGAGTTAAAGCAAGGAGTAAAACTTTTTGATTTAATTTTAAGACCACAGGTTTCCATTATTGAATTAATAGAGATAATTACACCATTTAAGAATTTTCTTCAAATTGTTCCTGACGACAGAAAATCTGAAATTATTGAGGGGGCTGAAATCGCTATTAAATACGATGGTTATATTAATCGTGAGCAACAATTTGCAGAAAAGCTTGTTAAGTTTGATGACATTATAATTGAGGATAAATTCAATTATGTCGATATCAAATCAATTTCTACAGAAGGCAGAGAAAAGCTCACTAAAATTAAGCCGAGAACCATTGGACAGGCAAAAAGAATACCTGGGGTGTCGCCATCTGATATAAATGTTTTATTAGTATTAATGGGAAGGTAGTGTTTCACGTGGAACAAGAATAATTATGGACTTAAAAAAAGAAATAAGAGAAGTACAGGATTATCCCAAAGAAGGTATAAGTTTTAAAGACATCACAACGCTTTTTAAAAACAAGGATGCCATGAGGTTTGTAACTACATCGATTTATGAAAATTTTAAGGCGATGGGGATCACAAAGGTAATGGGTCTTGAGGCCAGGGGCTTTGTTTTTGGCGGAGCGGTTGCCGAGCGACTGGAAGCAGGCTTTGTGCCAGTGCGCAAGAAAGGTAAGCTTCCCTGTGCAAAATTGGAGGAAACATATGAATTGGAATATGGTCTTGATAGTGTAGAGATACATGCTGATGCCCTTAATGAAAACGACATTGTTTTAATTCATGATGACTTACTGGCGACAGGTGGTACGGCAATGGCTGCATTAAAACTTGCCCAGCAATGTGGTGTGAAGCATATCTTTTTCAGTTTTATTTGCGATCTGGAATTTATTGATACGCCAAACAAACAACAAATTAAGGAGTATAATCCGCACGTTTTAGTAAAATACAACTGATAGTTGAAATATAAAACGACAAATACGAATCTCGATTATCTAAAAACACTGATTAAGGTTTTACCACAACAACCTGGGATTTATCAGTATTTCGATTCCTCAGGAACTATAATTTATATTGGAAAAGCCAAGAATTTAAAAAAGCGGGTTTCTTCCTATTTTTCCAAACAACACGAACATCGTAAAACTGCATTACTTGTACGAAATATTGCCGATATAAAACATATGGTGGTTGAGAGCGAACAAGACGCTCTTTTGCTCGAAAATAACTTAATAAAAAAATATCAGCCCAGATACAATATTCGTTTAAAAGACGATAAAAGTTATCCCTGGATATGTATTAAAAATGAATCCTTTCCGCGAGTGTTTAAAACCAGGAATCTAATCCGCGATGGTTCAAAATATTTTGGTCCATACACATCTTTTCATACGGTGCAAACTTTATTGGATTTGTTTAAATCAGAATATAAACTACGTACGTGTAACTTGAATTTAAGCGAAGAAAATGTGAGAAATGGAAAATTCAAAGTTTGTCTTGAATATCATATTGGCAATTGTTCTGGGCCTTGCGAAGGCCACGTGTCTGGTGAAGTATATAATCAGGGAATTTCGGATATTTCAAATATTTTGAAAGGAAATGTTTCAGGCGTTATTAAACATTTGGAAGAAGTTATGGCTAAAATGGCGGCTGCCCTTAACTTTGAGGAAGCAATTAAAATAAAGGAAAAGTACGAATCATTAAAACGTTATCAAAGTCGCTCGACTGTTGTTTCTCCGGTGATAACAGAGGTGGATGTTTTTTCGATTGATGAAAATGAAAAATTTGCTTTCATCAATTATTTAAAAATTATTAAAGGAGCCATTATACAAACATTCACACTCGAAATAAAGAAGAGTTTAGATGAAAGCAAAGAAGAGCTTTTATTGGCTGGAATTGTTGATATCAGACAAAAGATATTTAGTAATGCTAAAGAAATTCTGGTGCCGGTTAAACTGCATAATTCGTTCGAAAATGTAAAATTTACTGTACCAAAAATTGGAGAAAAAAAGCAATTACTCGATCTATCCACCAGAAATGCGAAGTACTTTAAACTGGAAAAGGAAAAACAGCATTTTTTGAAAAATCCACATGAAAGGACCGAGCGAATTCTGGGAACAATTAAAAAGGATTTGCAGTTACCTGAATTACCTGTTTGGATTGAGTGTTTTGATAACAGTAATTTACAAGGCACAAATCCTGTGGCTGCCTGCGTTGTTTTTAAAAACGCTAAGCCTTTAAAACGCGAGTATCGTCATTTTAATATAAAAACGGTTAAGGGTCCAAACGATTTTGCTTCCATGGAAGAAGTGGTTTTTCGACGCTATCGACGACAGGTGGAAGAAGGACGGCCCTTACCGCAACTAATTGTTATTGACGGAGGAAAGGGCCAGTTATCGTCGGCAGTACAGGCACTTGAAAAGCTTGATTTGCGAGGTAAAATTACTATTATTGGTATTGCAAAACGATTGGAAGAAATCTATTTTCCGGGAGACTCTGTTCCCATTTACATCAATAAAAATTCCGAAACACTAAAAGTCATTCAACAGTTACGTGATGAAGCACACCGTTTTGGAATTGGATTTCATCGGGATAAACGATCTACGAATTTTATTAGTTCAGAGTTGGTTTCTATTGAGGGAATTGGAGAAAAAACACTCGAAAAATTGTTGAGAAATTTCAAATCGGTAAAGCTTATTCGAGAAAAATCTGTTAACGATTTGTCTGAATTAATAGGAAAGGCAAAAGCTCAGATTGTGTACGACTATTTTAATAAGGATGAAGGAAAATAATCGTGTATTACTTGGAATGAGCGGGGGAGTGGATAGCTCGATGGCGGCCTTTATTCTGAGGGAAAAAGGTTTCGAGGTTATAGGTATCACCTTTATTTTTACTGGTAGTGCACATGACAATCATCATTTTGTAAAAGACGCTCAAATTCTTTCCCGACAGTTGGGAATAAAGCATATGATCAGAGATCTGCGGCAGGAATTTGAAAAGGAAGTAATATCCTATTTTATTAATGAATATGTCGCTGCTCGAACACCATTTCCATGTGCATATTGTAATCCAAAACTTAAATTTAAGTACTTAACGGAAATCGCCGACACTGAAAATTGCTATTACATGGCAACCGGACACTATGTTCAAGCCGATTTATACAAAGGGGAAAAGTATATTTTCCAGGGGGTAGACCCAGACAAAGATCAAAGCTTTTTTCTTTGGGGCTTGCAGCGGGAAATTGTAGATCGGCTTATTTTTCCTTTAGGCAAATTTATCAAAGCAGAAATTAGGGAACTGGCTCAACAACATGGATTCTTTAATTTATCTCAGAAAAAAGATAGTCTTGGGATTTGTTTTATAGAAGGAAATGACTACCGAAAATTTTTGAATGAAAGAGGTATTCGATCCCGTGAAGGAAATTTTGTTGATCATAATAATTTGGTTTTGGGCAGGCACAAAGGAATTATCAATTATACCATCGGGCAAAGACGAGGATTAGGATTAAACCTAAATTATCCGGTTTTTGTTTCCGAAATTCGCCTGGAACGCAATGAAATAGTGTTGTCGAAATTTGATGATTTATACCGAAAAAAGCTGCACATAAAAAATTATTATTTTATTGATAATGAGGTTATTAGTAATGGTAAACCGCTCATTGTGAAGGTACGGTATAGATTACAGGAAACCCTCTGTAGTTTGAATATTCTGGATGAATCAAGGGCGGAGGCCGAATTATTAAATTCTGAGGCCATGATTTCGCCGGGACAAACAGCGGTTTTTTACGATGGTCCCCGTTTGGTAGGTGGAGGATTTATCGAATCTGCCTCATAGATATTCTCAATTGAAATTAAAAAGCTTGTCGATATTTTTCATCGTTCTCAAGTAAGCCCAGATAACTGATAAATCTTGAAGTAGCTACCTCTCCTTTTTCAACGGCAACTTTTACGGCACAACCCGGTTCGTGAGTATGCGAACAATTGTTGTACTGGCAATTTTCGGAAATCTTAAAAATTTCCACAAAATAATGCGAAATTTCCCAGGGTTCCATTTCCAGTACGCCAAAAGCTTTGATTCCTGGAGTATCGATAATGTAGCCTCCAAAATTGAGTTTAAACAGTTCTGAATATGTGGTAGTGTGTTTCCCCGTTTGGTGCGAATCAGAAATTTCCATTGTTTTCAGATTCAATCCGGGTTGAAGGAGATTTATCAGGGTTGATTTACCAACGCCACTGTGTCCGTTTACAACATTGGTTTTGTCCTTTAAAGCCGATTTTAATTCGTTAAGTCCGGCTCCTGTCTTGGCTGAAGTTTTAAGACAGTTGTAACCAATACTTTCATATAACTCTATCAATTTTTCCATCTTATGTTTTTGGTCGAAATCGTAGCGATCAGTTTTATTAAAAACAATGAGCACGGGAATACGGTAAGCCTCGGCAGAAGCGAGATAGCGATCGATAAAAGTAGTTGTGGTAATCGGATAATTCATGGTAACAATCAAAACGGCCTGATCTATATTGGCCGCTATAATATGTGCCTGTTTCGAAAGGTTTATCGAACGACGGATGATGTAGTTTTTTCGTTCAGAAATGGAGGTAATCAATCCAATCATTGCCTCATTTTTGTCGGCAGACACCTGTTGTAAGCTAAATCCAACACGATCGCCCACTGCGATTGGGTTTGTATTCTTAATTCCCTGGATGCGAAATTTCCCTTTGATTTTGCACTCAAAAGTTTCCCCGTTTTCATCTTCAACGGTGTACCAGCTTCCTGTAGATTTTATGACCAGCCCTTCTTTCAAATCGCTTGTTTTTCACAAAGATAATGTAAAATCTTTATACAGAATTTAGCAACGAAAAAAGGGCCCCAATCTTAATTGAACCCCTTCTTAATTTTATTTTTCACGTGGAACTTTATTCCCAGTCGAGAATGATCTTGCCACATTCTCCTGACTCCATTATTTCAAAAGCTTTCTGGTATTCGTCGGCCTTAAAACGGTGGGTAATTACAGGTGTAATATCAAGGCCCGAAGTTAGCATCATTTCCATTTGATACCAGGTTTCATACATTTCGCGGCCATAAATCCCTTTTAAGGTTAACCCTTTAAATATCAGTTTACTCCAGTTTATCTTTGTGTTTTCAGGAAGTAAGCCAAGCAGACTTATTTTGCCCCCGTTATACATGTGGTTTACCATATCGTTAAATGCCACCGGCGATCCCGAGCATTCAAGGCCAATATCGAATCCACTGACCATATTATGAACTTTCATTGCTTCAATAATGCTTTCCTTTAGTGGATCTATTACGCGGGTTGCTCCCATTTTTCTGGCCAGGTCTCTACGATATTTGCTCAAATCGGTTCCGATTACGTTACGGGCACCTGAAAATCTGCAAATAGCTGCAGCCATTGCTCCAATTGGGCCCCCAATTCCGGTTATCAGAACATCTTCTCCCAAAAGAGGAAACGAAAGTGCGGTGTGTGTAGCATTACCCAGCGGGTCCATAATCGCCATCATTTCATCCGAAATACGCTCATCGATGTGTAATACGTTTTTTGCAGGAACGGCAATATATTCAGCAAAACCCCCGTCGCGGTTCACACCAATTCCGATGGTGTGATCGCAAATGTGTTGGCGGCCGCGCCGGCAATTTCGGCAAAAACCACACGAAATATGGCCTTCTACCGTTACCCGTTCCCCCACTTTTACACGGTCTACTTCAGAACCCACTTCAACAACGGTCCCCATATATTCGTGGCCAATGATAACCGGCGTTTTAATGGTTTGCTGGGCCCACTCATCCCATTTGTAAATGTGGAGATCGGTGCCGCAGATAGCTGATTTTTTTACTTTTAATAAAATATCGTTTGGCCCAGGTTTGGGTATCGGAACATCTTCCATCCAGATTCCTTTTTCTGGTTTACTTTTTACAATTGCTTTCATTGTCAATTAAATTCTTGAAATAAAGTTCAGCTAAAAACTTGAAATTCAGCAACTAAAATAGTGCTTACATTTCTTTGGCTGCCTTTGCAAGTTAAAACAAATAAAATGTTGAATTTCTAATGAAAGTCAGTTAATTGATATTTTGAGAGCTAATATTTTTGGGCGACATAAATTTTACCGGGTACCACGAAGCCAGAAAACCGATGGATATAACTGCAATAAATGCCAGAACGATATCGGAAAATAACACCTGAACCGGGTATGCTGAAATTACAAAAGAACCGTTTGCTCCCGGAAGTTTGATCAACCCGAAATGAATTTGTAGCCAACAAGCCAACACCCCAAGAATGGTTCCCACTACTCCACCGATCAATGAAATTAGCCATCCTTCGAATAGAAATATCCGGTTGATTTTTTCTATGCCCATTCCCATGCTAAGTAAAATCGAAATATCCTCTTTTTTATCGATATACAACATGGTGAGATTACCAATCATGTTTCCTGAAGCCAATAAAAGAATGAAGATGAGAATAAAGTAAACAGCCCATTTTTCCGATTTCATGGTCTTGAAAATCAGATCGTGTTGCTGCTCCTTATTTTTCACGTGAAACGATGTTCCTGCAATTTTTTGAATTTCGCGCTGAATGGTTTTTAAGTCAGCATTATTGTCGACATCTAACTCAATAGCCGAAATATAATTTCCCGACTCGAACAACTTGGAAGCAAACGTTTTAGAAACGATTATGTATTTCGAATCAACATCTTCGAGAACGGCAAAGATGGCCGAAGGATAAAGGTAATCATGATTGATAGATCGGGCAGGATTAAGTGAAAACTGCCGACCTTTTTTAGGCACGTAAATATTAATCGGATCGAGAAAAGAAATTCCAACACCCAAATAATTGGCTACACCTCGCCCAACAACGGCATAATTTATACCGTCTTTCTCAAGGTAATATTCGCCTTCAATCAGTAATTTATTGATGTTTGTGTAATCGGCATAATTATTAGGAACACCTTTCACCGTGGCCGGATATTGTTGTTTTCCGTATTTAAGCATGGCCACTTCTTCCACCACCTCGCTATACTGAATAACACCCGGCAAGTTTTTGATTTTCTGAGTGTCGATTTGTAAAGGGTCAAACATTTTTCCTTCGACGGCAGAAATTTGCAGGTCGGGGTCAAAATCGCTGTAGAATAACCCGATCAACTGAATAAAACCATTCATCACCGAAACGATAATAATAATTGCCATGGTTCCAACCACAATCCCGGCCAGCGATATACCTGAAATGATATTGATAATGTTCTGTTTCTTTTTCGAAACCAGGTATCGTTTTGCAATATAAAATGGAAGATTCAAAGGAACTGTTTTATGCTGAAAAGAGTAGTAAGGCGCCAATGTCTTTTACTTATCCAGCAGATTATCAATTTTGTCGATATAGTCTAAACTGTCATCAATAAAAAATTCGAGCTCGGGAACAATGCGTAGTGTTTTAGCTACTTTTCTGCCCAAATCGCCACGAAGTTGCCTGGCGCTCAACCTGATTTCTTCGAGTATTTCAATCCCAAATTCGGAAGGAAATATACTGAGATAAATACGGGCAACACCGAGATCTTTGGTTACCCGCACAACGGTTACACTAATTAGTTTTCCGTGAAAACGTTCCTTGTTTAAACGTAGCAGAAGATCTGCCATTTCGCGCTGGATCAGTCGCGAAACTTTGTTCTGACGGGTACTGTATTGTTCCATGATTGATAATTAATGCTTCAAAATTAATGAAAAAGCCCAAAATCAAGGATTTATTTTGAAGGCCGATAGTTTTATGTAATTGCAAAAGCTTTTGAGAACAATGAAAATCATTAACTTTCGAACAATTATAAACAACAGTGTTATGACTTATTTAGCAGATGACCATCGTTATGATACGATGAAATATAACAAGTGCGGGAAATGGGGGTTAAAACTTCCCGCAGTTTCATTGGGATTGTGGCATAATTTCGGCGGTGTTGACATACTCGAAAACGGACGGGCAATCCTGCACCGTGCTTTTGATTTGGGTATCACTCATTTTGATCTGGCCAACAATTATGGTCCGCCTCCCGGGTCGGCAGAAGAAAACTTTGGGAAAATATTAAAACAGGATTTCCTGGCATATCGCGACGAGCTGATCATTTCTTCGAAAGCCGGATACCTGATGTGGCCCGGCCCTTATGGAGAGTGGGGAAGCCGTAAATATTTGCTGGCCAGTCTTGACCAAAGCTTAAAACGGATGGAACTCGAATATGTGGACATTTTTTATTCGCATCGCCCCGACCCGGATACACCTTTGGAAGAAACGATGATGGCGCTCGATCAGGCTGTCCGGTCGGGAAAGGCCTTGTATGCAGGCATATCAAATTATCCGGCCGATATGGCACAAAAAGCAGCCCGGATTTTAAAAGAGCTTGGAACACCTTGTCTGATCCATCAACCCAAATATTCGATGTTCGAACGATGGGTGGAAGATGGTTTGCTCGATGTACTCGAAAACGAAGGAATCGGATGTATTCCGTTTTCACCACTTGCCCAAGGTTTACTTACCAACAAATATTTACATGGTATTCCTGAAGGATCGCGAGCTACGCGCGAGGTATTTCTGAAAAAGGAACATGTGGATTCGGCTCACGACAAAATCATTCGTTTAAATGACATTGCAAAACTCCGTGGACAGTCGCTCGCACAAATGGCGCTTGCCTGGGTGTTACGTGATAAACGGATTACTTCGGTTTTAATTGGCGCCAGCTCGGTTAAACAGGTCGAAGACAACGTAGATACCTTGAAAAATCTCGCATTCATCGACGAGGAATTAAAAATGATAGAGGAAGTATTACAAAGTTAACAGTAGAATGTGGTGCATAAAAAAAGCTTGCCAAACGGCAAGCTTTTTCGTTGATATACTTCAAGTATTAAATTCCAAAGATTTTTTCAATCCCCCAAAAAAGGGTGAAAATTACTGCCACTCCGGCAATTGCTCCTGCTGCCAAAGTAACCAACATATGTACGGGCAGCATTTTTTTCTCACTCTCAGGATCGGTATTGATAACGATCTGATTCTGATTTGTTTGTGTTTCCATTAATTTCTATTTATTCTTCCATGTTTGCTGTTAATTATAACAGTGTTTCACATGGAATTGTTTTCTGTTTTCTTCTCCGTCAAACCAGGTCTGATACGGAAATTGTTTGGCAAAGATACTCCTTTGTAACGAACATGCTCTACAGCACACTCTAATGTTAAATTGGTATTAACCTGATAGTTACAAAACAGGAAGGAAATAATTGCATAAAAGAAGTTATTACACTAAAAATACCGCAACAAAAAAAGAGCCATACAGGCCCTTCGAATATCTTGTTCTTGTCTTAAATTCAAATTAGGTGGCCGACTCAAATTGTTTGAGGAAACGCACATCGTTCTCGAAAAAATGGCGGATATCTTTTATTCCGTATCGCAGCATGGTTATCCGTTCGATACCCATTCCAAATGCAAATCCGGTGTATTTTCTACTGTCGATATTACAAAGTTCCAAAACGTTCGGATCAACCATTCCACAGCCCAGAATTTCGAGCCAGCCAGTGTATTTACAAACGTTACAGCCTTCGCCGCCGCATATCGAACAGCTTACGTCCATTTCGGCACTGGGTTCGGTAAAGGGGAAATAAGAAGGACGCAGCCTGATTTTAGTTCCTTCGCCAAAAAGTTCTTTCGCAAACTGTAGGAGCGTTTGTTTCAAATCGGCAAACGAAACATTTTCGTCAACGTACAATCCTTCAATCTGATGAAAAATACAATGCGAGCGGGCAGAAATAGCCTCGTTGCGAAACACTCGGCCCGGGAAAATGGCCCGGATGGGTGGTTGCGTGCGTTCCATCACCCTGATTTGAACACTTGAGGTGTGTGTACGGAGCAAGACATCCGGATCTTTTTCAATAAAAAAAGTATCCTGCATGTCGCGGGCAGGGTGTTCCGGCGGAAAGTTTAATGCTGAAAAAACATGCCAGTCGTCTTCTATTTCAGGGCCTTCGGCAACCGTAAAACCAAGACGCGCAAAAATACCAGTGATCTCGTTTTTTACCAGGGAAAGCGGATGCCGTGTGCCCAGTTTCATCGATTCGCCGGGCATAGTAAGATCCAGGCCTGAATTTTCATCGTTGCTATTTTCGAAACCATCCTTCAGAGAGTTGATTTTTTCGAGAGCAAACTCTTTTAAAATATTAATGGCCTGTCCAACTTCTTTTTTTTGTTCAGGTGGAACATTTTTAAAGTCGTTGAATAACTGGCTGATCTGGCCTTTTTTACTGATATATTTAATACGCAGTTCTTCGACTTCTTCTTTGCTCGAAGCCACTACTTTTTCTAATTCCTCTTGTAATGCTTTGATTTTATCTAACATTATCTGATGTTTTAATGAAGCGCAAAGATAAACAATCCATCGAAAAGAAGCGGACTTGAAGGGATATGATGTTAAAAATGAAACTTTTGTGACAATTTGCCGGGAATAAGCTTTTTGTATATTTTTGCAGCGTATTATTTGGTCTCATAGTTCAACGGATAGAATAGCAGTTTCCTAAACTGTAGATCCAGGTTCGATTCCTGGTGGGACTACTCTGAAAGCTTTAATTCTATATAGAATTAAAGCTTTTTTTTGTTCACCAACCAACTATTTTGCATGTCGTTAAAATGAATTTCTGATAACTTATTTAGTTTCATGTTTTTTATAATTGACCACGAAGAGTCTGTAAATAAGGAGATCAAGAACGCATGGGATGATTGCTTTTTGTTTGTATTTGTAGCTAATTATGCCAAAAATACAATTAATTCATTTTAATATGTTATAATGATTTAATATTTAGCTCAAGTGTAGTCATTTTGTTTTCTAAGGATAAAGAAAGATCGTGGTTGCTTTTTTAAACGATTGTTTGTTTTCTGATAATAAAAGCTATTCGTACGTATAAAATCATCAAATTATTTTCCTCAATACTTTGATAAATCTGAACTTTTTTGTTCATTTGTACCATCGTGCATTCTGCACGATGTGTGTTTGGGGGTTAACATTAGTAAAAGGGCAGTTGTTGAACTGCCCTTTCTTCATTTATTTAATCGCGTTTCCTGAATATTATTTTATAAATTTTCTTAATCCACTATAATTACGGCTCAGGAAAATGCAGACTTTGAGAAATCTTACTATTTATATAGCTTTGTTTGGAATAATTCATAAAATGAAGAACAAAAAGCACGATACAAATTTGCTGATCACCTACCGGTGTTTATTTGAATGCTGGATCTTGTACTTGTAATCGCTCACCGACATCCCCGGTTCAAACCATATATTTTTCACGAATTAATTATCGGCGATAACGAACTAATTGTTGGAGAACGCGGACCTTCTCCAAAATCGGTACCTACCTTTCCCGAATTAACTTGCCACAGTGTAGATGATTTTCATGTACTGAACTCGCGCGATCAGCAACGTTACACTATCTCGCAGGAAGATATTGATATTTATGAGCGTGAGGTGATTCCTTATTGGGAAGGCCGGACCATGCGTGAACGTATTTTTTTACATGTGCCTGACGAATGGAAACGTGCATACGAAGCAGGAGTTTTTACAGAATTTATGGAACAACGCGCACCCGGCCACACCGCGCTCGACGGTACCATTTACAGGAAAGGGATGCTTGATTATAAAAAGGAAATCAAGGAACACATTGACCGACTCGACTTTTTAAACGATCCCGAAGCTACCGGCAAACTGGAAGAATTGAAGGCCATGGGCATATCGTGTGATGCAGCTATTGTTTTTGCCGAACGCCACGCTGAATTAGCGGAAACTTTGGCTAAAACAGAACCAAATCCGCAGCGCATTGATGAATTAAAAAAGATAGCGGAAGTTTGTCGCCGGGTACCGGCAAATGCGCCACGAACTTTGTGGGAAGCCATCCAAATGTATTGGTTTGTTCATCTGGGAACCATTACCGAACTCAATGGTTGGGATGCCTTGAATCCAGGGCATTTCGATCAGCACCTTACTCCATTTTATGAAAAAGAACTTGCTGAAGGAACACTTTCCCGCGACAAGGCAAAAGAATTAATCAGCTGTTTCTGGATAAAAGTAAACAACCACCCGGCGCCACCAAAAGTTGGAATAACTGCCCGGGAAAGCGGCACGTTTAACGATTTTACCAACATTAACATAGGCGGGGTAAAACCCGATGGAAGCGATGGAGTGAGCGTGGTTTCCTACATCATGCTCGAAGTGATTGAAGAATTACATATTCTCCAACCCGGAAACTCGGTGCCGAAATCAACATTCGAATACCGTTCATTAAAAATATAAATGCCTCAGAAGAGGAAGTGAGCAAGATGGCAAAGTTTATTGCTGCACTTCCCGGAAAAACACCTTTGGTGAGCATTCTTCCTTACCACAACATTGCGGCGCATAAATACAATAAACTCGGTTCGATATATAACGAATTTGAAATGGCAGGACCAACTGATCAGGAAATCGAATTCGCGATCAGCATTTTTAAGGCCTTTAATATTGAAGTTGAAGGATAAAAAAACTCACCCAAACGAATGAGTTCATAGTATTGCTGAGCGGTTGAAGTCGTAGCATTCAAGCTATTTTTCCTTTCCCCGGGACCAACCCGGTTCATCATCAGGGTTAAAAGCAAGGCCAACACTAAATTGGAAACGATCATGGCCCACCAGATCATATCATGCCGATAAATTTTCTGGTTGTAATTTTACATCGAAAAGTTCATCAGCAAAACACCCCGTACCAGAAAACCAAGCAGGAAAAATGCAATCCCGCCGAAAACTGTCCCGCTTAAAATTTTCATAGTCTTTTTGTTTTAAGTTACGATCAGGAAGTTATTCAACTTTTTTATAATTAACTTATACACCCGGGATCCTTTCAAAATTGTACTT
>WOYV01000086.1:0-7858 GCA_011620585.1 Draconibacterium sp. | reverse complement strand
ATTCAACTTTTTTATAATTAACTTATACACCCGGGATCCTTTCAAAATTGTACTTTTAGGTTTTTTAAAAAATCTATCCATGAAAATTAGAATATTTATTATCGGGCTATTAATGTTTATTGGGTTTTTCGACGCGCATGCTCAAAACGAAGCCCTGTTAAAGTCTTTTCACCTTATCTCGAGCAACGAACTGCTTGATTTCGCTACCGAGTTGAGTTCAGAAAATTACCAGGGACGTTTATCGGGGTCGACTCAATATTTACAGGCAGCACAGTGGTGTGAGGGTAAATTTAAAGAATGGGGTGTTCAGCCTGCCAACAGCGGAAGCTATTTTCAGTATTTCCCGAATGAATATTCCGATGTGCTTTCGTTGGGAGAAGTTATATACACAAACAACGGTGAACAAACATCGTTGAAATTTTTAGAGGATTATTTGCCTGGCTCAAATTCATCGGGCGGGACTGTTGAAGCCGAACTGGTGTACGTGGGCTATGGAATTTCGGCCCCGGAGCTGGATTACGACGATTATAAAAATGTAGATGTAACAGGAAAGGTTATCGTGCTCGAACCCGGGATTCCATACACAAAAAACGATCCTGAAATGGCGAATTGGACACCGTATGCTTATCATAGGTATAAGTTCAGAAACGCTGTGAAACACGGCGCTGCCGGTATGATTTACAATAGTAAAATTGCGAATCCAAACACTGTGAGCCTGGAGGGTTTTATTTATGCGCATGTCGACATAAAAGTGATAGAGAAAATATTTGCAGATGGAGGGAAAGACTACTCGGAAGTAAATACAAAACTAAAGAATTTTGAAGCTCCGTCATTTGCATTTCCTGCCAATCAGAAAATAAAAATTACTGCAGAAACCCTGTATCATCCTGATGCTGAAGCCTGCAACATAGTGGGAATGATTGAAGGGTCGGACCCTGTTTTAAAAAATGAGGTGATTATTATTGGCGGCCACCTCGACGGACAGGGACAAATGGGAGATGTGCTTTTCCCAAGTGCGCTCGACAATGCTTCGGGAGTTGCTGATATCCTGGGCGCTGCAAAAGCTTTTGCAATGTCCGAAATAAAACCCAAACGTTCGGTGCTTTTTATCTTGATTGGCGGAGAAGAATGCGGCTTGTACGGCTCGAAATATTATGCCGAAAATCCTCTTTTCCCAGTAGAAAAAACAAAGCTGATGATCAACCTCGACATGGTGGGTAACGGAACTTCGTTTTACCTGGCAAACGGGCAAAGTTATCCCGAGCTTTTTAGTCACTTTGAAAAGGCAAATCAGGAATTTATCCACCGTGAAATGGGCGCTTCCGAATGGCGAAAGAACTACGGTCGTCCGCGTTCCGATGAATCGAATTTTGAAAACGTAGGAATAAAAACCTTCGGATTTTGGACCCGGAATTCGGTATTTCCGGTTCATTATCATCACCCGATGGACAAAACCAATGTGCTTACTCCCGAGATTATGGAAGACGCTGCCAAGCTGCTATATCTTGGAGTGATGGGAGTTGCCAACGACGGGACTTTATAGGCTTTCACGAATCAACAATTGGTACATTCCGGTGTTTCACTCATAAACAATTTTATGCAATACGAAGGCAACATTCTGAAAATGAAAACCGAGCTTTTCCAGCCGGTTAACTATATCCTGCCCATTGGCGATGAAAAAGTGGAAATGAACGCCTTGATCGGTAAAAAAATACGAATGCGGTTCGACGGACGGATCAACTGTATTTCGTGTGGGAAGCAAACCAAAACTTCGTTCGGACAAGGTTTTTGTTACTCGTGTTTACAAACTGCGCCCGAAGCCAGCGAATCGGTCATGCGGCCCGAGTTATCGAAAGCACACCTGGGAATTGCACGTGATATGGAATGGGCCGAGAAGCACGATTTGATCGGCCACATTGTTTACCTGGCTGTTTCGAGCGAAGTGAAAGTGGGTGTTACCCGCAACCACCAGGTTCCAACACGCTGGATCGACCAGGGAGCAAGTTTTGCCATCAAACTGGCCAAAACCCCCAACCGCCACATTGCCGGAATTATTGAAGTATTTCTGAAAGATCATTTTACCGATAAAACCAACTGGCGGGCCATGTTAAAAAATGAAATTCTGAGTGATTTTAACTTGCTTCAGGAAAAGGAAAAAGTATTGGAGCTGCTTCCGGGAGAACTTCGTAAATATACAGAAACCGATGATTCAATAACTGAAATAGTTTACCCTGTTGAGAAATACCCGGCCGCGATAAACAGTATTGGTTTCGATAAAATGCCTGATATTGAAGGAATTCTAAACGGGATTAAAGGACAGTACCTGATTCTGGACGACGATAAAGTGCTGAATATCCGCAAACACAACGGATATTATATTCAACTAAGTTTCTGATTATTTTTTGCGGGTGGTAATGTACTCCATCAACTCGATCAGCGATTCGCGGGCTTCACTTTCGGGGAATTGCTGAAGCGCTGCAACGGCCTTGTTTTTAAATTCGTTCATTCTTTCCTCCGCGTATTCCAATCCGCCTCGGTCGATCACCAGTTGGATGAGTTCCTTCACCACCTTGGTGTCTTTATTCTTGCGTTTGATGAGGTGCAGAATACGTTTCCGTTCCGATTTATCCGCCGAATTCAGGATATACAAAAGCGGCAAAGTAATTTTCTTTTCCTTGATATCATTTCCGATTGGCTTTCCGATGATTCCTTTCGATTGGTAATCAAAAATGTCATCTTTAATCTGGAAAGCAATTCCCACGTCCTGCCCGATCCGGTACATTTTCTCAATCAGTTCTTCGTTGTCGGTGGTAGATGCCGTGCCGATAGCCATGCTGGTGGCTATTAGCGAAGCGGTTTTTTTACGGATGATTTCGAAATACGTATCGTCGTCGATATCGAGCTTGCGGCTTTTTTTCATTTGCAGGATCTCGCCTTCGCTCATATCCTGAACCGCCCGTGAAACAAGGTGCAGAAAGTTGTATTTTTTATATTCGAGCTGCATCAGCAGACCTTTTGCCAGAATGTAGTCGCCAACCAAAACAGCCAGTTTGTTTTTCCAAAGTGCTTTTACCGAGAACGATCCGCGTCGTTCATAGGATTCATCCACCACATCGTCGTGTACCAGCGTGGCAATGTGCAGGAGTTCGACCGAACATGCTGCCAGTTTCGAATATTCGTTAGTGTCGCCAAACAATTTGGCCGAAAGAAATACAAACATCGGGCGGAGCTGTTTCCCCTTGGTTCGGTACAAAAAATTAAGGATGGTGGAAAGAAGAGGGATGTCGCTTTGCAACGATTTTTTAAAATAAGGTTCAAATTCCTGCAGGTCCTTTTCGATAGGCGCTTTTATCTTGTTTAATGTCGACATGTAACCAAATACCCTCTTTTTATTGGTGGAACGAACATAAGACAAATTCGTCTAAAAATTGCAAATTCATCAAAAAAATTTTAACAGTTTGTTGCCTGAATTGTTTTGAAAACCTGCCCCCAACCGATATCCTTAAATATTTATATATTTGCATTTTTAAGTGTACAACAATGGAAGAAACCAAGGAGTTAAGTGTTGAACGGTTAGAACTTGCGGCTACCATGTTAAAGGCTATGGCCCATCCGGTGCGGATTGCCATTCTGAAACACCTCGAAGGCGGCAAAAAACTAACGGTTACTGAAATTCACGAACTACTCCAAATCGAACAATCTACCACTTCTCATCACCTCGGTATTTTGCGCGACAAAGGTGTGCTATGCGCGCGTCGCGAAGGGAAAAATACTTACTATTACCTGAAATATGAAATGCTAAGCCAGATTGTGGACTGTATCCATGCCTGTGCCTGCGAATAAACTTTATCCGTTTTTTTCCCCGGTTTCCAATTTTGAATACACTTTTTTTCGAACCCTTGCCGCCAGCCTGGCGTTGTGTTTTTTCCTAGCAGTTCGAAAGCCAGTTGATTGCACTCAAAAATATGGGTATCGACCAGTTGTTTTGCCAACGCAATCCACAATTCAGGAGTTAAATTTTTTAATTCGGAAGCCATCTTTTCCGGGTATCTTTCAAATGAGGATTGGTAAGCCCCGGCTTTTCTTTATTTTTACACAAAATTCGGAAAATGGAATTAGTTTTTGCAACAAACAATCAACATAAATTAAAAGAACTGCAGGCTATTTTGGGCAACGAGTTCCACTTGTTAAGTTTGAAAGACATTGGATGCAACGAAGAAATCCCGGAAGAACAGGAGACCCTCGTAGGAAATGCCAGTCAGAAAGCCTTTTTCATCTACAACAAGTACGGTTATAATTGCTTTGCCGATGATACCGGGCTCGAAATTGAGGCCTTGAACGGCGAACCCGGCGTATATTCGGCACGTTATGCAGGCGAAGAAAAAAGCGCCGAAGCCAATATGAAGAAGGTGCTGGATAAAATGGCTAAAATAAACCGAAGAAATGCACGTTTTAAAACTGTAATTTCTTTAATATTAAACGGAGAAGAACATCTGTTTGAAGGCATTGTCGAAGGAAAAATTCTTCCTGAGAAAAAAGGTGGTTCCGGTTTTGGTTACGACCCGATTTTTCAACCCGAAGGTTTTGATTATTCGTTTGCCGAAATGGAACTTTCACAAAAAAACAAGATCAGTCACCGGGGCAGGGCTGTACAAAAACTGGTAGCTTACCTAAAAGAACTGGCATAAAACAAACGATGAAGAGAATTACATTTCTGATAATTGGATTTTTGCTATTGCTGCAGTGGACAGCCAAAGCACAGCTGGGAAACTGGAAGGATTACCTTTCGTATTCGAACGGAGTAAAAACCGTTGTAGCAGGCGAAAAAATATTTTGTGCCACCGAGGGCGGATTATTCTATTTCGACACCGAAGACAACAGCGCCAACAAGGTTAGCGGCCTATCTGATTTTGGGATAAAAACGCTTGCCTACGGCTCCGAAATCGACTTATTGATTGTGGCATACACTAACAGCAACATCGACATAATTAGGAACGGAAAAGTAATCAATCTGTCGGATATCAAGCGAAAAACGATGACTGTCGATAAAGGTATTTACAATGTTCTGATCCATAACAACGAAGCATTTATAGCCTGTGGCTTTGGAATCGTGGTGCTCAATCTCGATAGAAATGAAGTGAAAGACACCTATTTTATTGGTGATGGCGGTTCGCCGCTGGCGGTTTACGATGTCGAAATTTTTAATCAAAATATTTACGCGGCAACCGAAGAAGGTATTTTATATGCCCCGGAAAGTGGGGTAAATTTATTGGATTATGCCAACTGGACAGAGGAGGAGACGATTCCGCATGCAGGCGGGAAATTCTGCCAGATCGAAACTCATTCGGGTAAATTGATAGCGGTATACACGCCAGGCGAAAACAACAACGACGAATCGTATGTTTTCGATGGAAACAACTGGTCGGGTTTTTATGCATCGATGAAAAATGTAGATGAACTGGAATCGAACAGTGATTATTTGACATTTACGGGAAGCCATGAGATTGTGATTTTTGATTCAAATTTCGGACAAGCCGGAAAAATAAACAGTTACCAACTGGATGGTGAAAATGTTACCTCGATAAATCCACGGAGTACTTTAATTGCCGGCGATGGAAAAATATGGATTGCCGATAATGAGAAGGCGCTGGTAAGTTACGATGGCACTGGTTTTGATTCTTCTTTCCCCGACGGACCGGTCGATAACGAGGTGTTTTTTGTCACAACCACTTCGTCTGCATTGTGGGTGGCGCCCGGCGGGCGTACCAGCGCCTGGAACAATAGTTTTATATCGCCCAGGTTTCAGAGGCTTAGCGAAGGTAGCTGGACCAATTTCAGCAATAAAGAAATACCTGAATTAACCGGTTTTCACGATATTGTTTGTATAGAAGTTGATCCGGCTGACGAAACCCATTTTTTTGCGGGAAGCTGGGGAGGTGGTTTGCTCGAATTCAGAAACGATCAACTGGTTAAACGATATACCAACCTAAACAGTCCTTTGCAAACCGAACTTCCGCAACAACCTAATGAACCGTATGTAAGAATTGGCGGACTTGATTTTGATTCGGACGGAAACCTATGGATCACCAATACAGCCACTTCTTCAAAAAATATACACAAACTGAGTCCTTCAGGCGAGTGGGAATCGTTTACAATGAGTCAGGCTGTGGGTAAACAGGTTGGGCAAGTGATCGTAAACGACAACGATGATAAATGGGTGCTGATTCCACGTGGAAATGATGCATATGTTGTAGACAAAACCGGGGATAGGATTCGGCAACTAAAAGTAACGAGCTATTTTAGTAATGGAAATGATGAGTACACCACGCGGATGAATGATGTTTATTCGATTGCTGAAGGCCACGACGGGGCGATCTGGATCGGAACTTCGCAGGGAGTAGCTGTTTATAATAATCCGGGACGAATCTGGGAATCAGAGATTTTTTACGCATCACAACCCGGTCTCGATTTGAATGATGGTATTTATCATCCACTTTTATCAACTGAAACAGTAACAGCCATTGCTGTTGACGGAGCTAACCGAAAATGGCTGGGCACAAATGGTTCGGGTGTTTTCCTGGTATCGGATAACGGGGAAAAAGAAGTAGAACATTTTACAGCCGAAAACAGCCCGCTGCTCTCGAATATCATACGCTCTATTTCGGTAAACGAACAAAGTGGCGAAGTATTTTTTGGTACCGATAAAGGGTTAATTTCATTTCAGGGCGATGCCAGCGGAGGGAAAGACGATTACAGCGGAGTATATGTTTTTCCTAACCCGGTGCGTGAAACATACAACGGTCCGGTAACTATTACCGGGTTGATCGCCGAAAGCGATGTGAAGATTACAGACATCGGTGGAAACCTGGTTTTTAAAACCACTTCGTTGGGCGGTCAAGCAGTCTGGGATGGGCGAAACCTGAATGGACGACGTGTAAAAACCGGGGTTTATCTTGTCTTTTGTAACGATAAATACGGGAACGAAACGACAATAACAAAGCTGTTATTTATTCACTAAAAGGAAGGTTTGAAGGACTGATTGTTGAATGTCAGGGTACTAATTGTAGAAACGGTTAAATTTTTATTTAAACTCAACGTTGAACTTTATACTTTAAACACTAAACTGATTCATGCTTGCAGCCACCGAAGGAATAGTACTTCATTATATCAAATACGGCGAAAGCAGCGTAATTACAACGGTTTTTACCCGCGAATTTGGCCGGCAAAGTTATATGGTCAATGCCTCTCGCAGCCGCAAATCAACAAACAAAGCCAGTTTGTTACAGCCACTTTTCCTGGTCGATCTCGAAGTTTATCAAAAACAGTCGCGCGAGTTACAACGGATCAAGGAAATGAAGGCCCTGCATTCGTACCAGAATATTCCGTTCGAGATGACCAAAGCAACACAGGCTATTTTTCTGGCCGAAATGCTTTACAAAACCATTCACGAACAGGAAAGTTACCCCGAGCTTTTCGATTTTATCAAGAGTGCGCTTCTGTATTTTGATTTGATGGAAAACGGCGGACAAAATTTTCATCTTTATTTTCTTTTTCGCCTGACAGAGTATTTTGGTTTTATGCCCGATACCCGAAAAACCGGGTTCGAAGGATGGCTCGATCTTCGCAAAGGTGCGATCGTCCCGTTTGAGCCATCACATCCGTTTTTTGCCAACAAAGAAGTCACCGAAAAAATAGTAAAACTTTCGCTTCTGAAAATCAACGAGTTGGATCAATTTAGGATATCCCGAACAATGCGCGATTCGCTTTTAACTATTTTGGTGGAATACTACCAATTGCATTTCGAAAACCTGGGAGAAATAAAATCGTTGAATGTGTTAAAGGAGGTTTTTCAGTAATT
>WOYV01000028.1 GCA_011620585.1 Draconibacterium sp. | reverse complement strand
CTGTTTGGGAGAACTATGCCGTGTTGCCGGAAAAAGCAGATGAAAATATGATTTTTATGAATTAATCAGGCTACCAGGGTGAATATGGCATTATACTACGGATTACAGGTTTTTAAAGATGTTTATACGCTTGTACAAAAAGTTATTTTATTCCATCATAATTCGTAACACAATATTGTAATCTTCACCCGGAAGGTCCGGGATTTCTTCGGTTGGGATCACTTTTTGTTTTATCTTCCGGTAATTTTTTTCCTGAATTCCGAAGGGCTCATTCCTGTTTTTTTCTTAAAAATCAGGCTGAAATAATGAATGGTCTGGAAGCCCAGCTCCAGGCAGATATCTTTGATACTTTTGTCGGTACTAACCAGTAATTCCTTGGCGCGCATTACGCGCAACTGCAAATGGTATTGGCCAGGTGAAACGCCGGTATATTTTTTAAACATCTTTCTGAAATAGGAATAACCAACCAACTTTTTTTTTGCCAAATCTTCCATGTCAATTTCACGATCGATATTCTGACGCATATAAAAGCGAGCCTCTTCAATTACTTTGGCAATTGGTTTGCCCGAAAAACCCCGTTGTTTCTCAAATGAAATAATATACCCCAGCATTTTAACCACCATGCCTGAGGCAATTTGCTGGTAGCCAGGCTGTTCCTTTTCAACGAAATCCATAATTTTTAAATGCGTGTCGATGATCTCCTCCCTGATTCCCAGTTGAATAACAGGTTGTTTTTCAGAGAACAACGGATTTTTGAAGAAATGATCTGCAATAGCCCCCTTAAATCCTACATAGTTTTCAACCCAGCCGGTTTTTTCCAGTGGCTTGTAACGATGCCATTCATTGGGTTTGATTACTATTAATGAACCTTCCTTTACCTGAAAACGGCCATAACTGTTTTCAAAAATTCCTGCACCTTCCGAAATATAGTTTAGCTGGTATTCATGCAGGATTCGTCCGTTATTCCAGTCAAAACTATATTCCGACGGATGGTGTCCCGGAGGGTAAATTGTTCCCGGAGCAATACTTGCCGACCCGGCAACACTCAGGTAAATTCCCCAGGCAAGATCCTCCTCGCTTGTGGCCAGATATTTAAATTGACGCTTCATTTACTTAGTGTCAAAAAGTATAAATATAATGCCATTTTCTGTATTGTTTTCCCTGGTATGCAAATGTATATTTGTTTCTTTATATTTCGAACTAAATCAAAAAGAGTAAATCAAATAAACTAAAACGGTATGAATGTTCTTTTAGGAATCTTATTTCATTCTCTCGGTGGCGGTGCTTCCGGAAGCTGGTATATGCCTTACAACTGGGTGAAAAGGTGGCGATGGGAAATTTATTGGATCACAGGTGGAATTTTCTCGTGGCTAATTATGCCTTTCCTGGCAGTGCAATTGACCATTCCTGACTGGCAGGGAATTTTACAAGCTGCCAACAGCAATGTTATCCGAAATACATTTATTATGGGATTGCTTTGGGGAGTTGGAGGTCTCACTTATGGCCTGGCAATTCGTTATCTTGGCATGTCTCTTGGAAACTCTGTCCTTTTGGGAATCACTTCGGTCGTTGGTTCTCTGGGTTTACCGGTTTTACGTAATATTCCCGGTATGGCCGAAATTATCCCTGCCGGACTTGCATTCTCCGACTTGTTTGGGAGCGTTGGCGGGCGAATCGTTTTGTTTGGGATTCTGATTTTACTTATAGGGATTATTCTTAGCGGTCGTGCAGGAATTAAAAAAGACAAAGACCTTGGCAATGTAAAAGAAGGCGTCAACAACGAATTCAAACTATCAAAAGGCTTACTGATAGCAATTATCTCTGGTGTACTAAGCGCTTTTTTTAGCTTCGGAATTGATGCCGGGAAAGAAATGGCCGCAACAGCCCGGTCACTTGCAGTGGAGCAAAATTATTCCTTTTTGACTGAATCGGGTGGAGGATTTAAGTACCTTTTTGAAAACAATATTATCTTCTTTGTCATACTTTGGGGAGGCTTAACCACCAACCTGATTTGGTCAATAGCCCTGATTCTTAAAAATAAAACAGGCCGCGATTTCATCGATAAAACAACTCCATTACTTGGCAACTATTTATTTTGTGCGCTGGCTGGTACCACATGGTTTTTGCAATTCTTTTTCTATGGAATGGGAGAAACGAAAATTGGTAACGGCGCCAGCTCGTGGACGCTTCACATGGCAACCATCATCCTGACTGCCAACCTCTGGGGTTTCTGGCGCAAGGAATGGAAAGGAGTTTCGAAAAAGACCTATAATACCATTTTGTTTGGGATTGGTGCAATTTTACTTTCGGTTATAATTATTGGTGTTGCAAAATGGTTATATCCTGAACTTAATGCTCTTGGATAATGAAACGGATGGCGTTTAAAATGTACCTCAACGAAGGTCAAAAGGAAGAATACAAGCAAAGGCACGATGAAATATGGCCCGAGCTAAAACAGTTGCTCAGGGAAGCCGGCATCCATGAATATTCTATCTTTTTGGATGAAGAGACTAATACATTGTTTGCCTATCAGAAAATTACGGGCGAGAGTGGATCGCAGCAAAGCGATAACGAAATCGTTCAGCGCTGGTGGAAATATATGGCAGATATAATGAAGGTAAATCCGGATAACTCACCAATTTCTGTTGAACTTACGGAGGTATTTTATATGGAGTAATCAATAAAAATGAATAATTGAATGAGGAATACAAACAAAATCGAACAAGCCTATCAACTGGCTAAAGAAAGGTATGCCGAACTGGGTGTGGACACCGATGCAGCCATTGCCTTAATGAAAGAGGTGAATATTTCGCTCCATTGTTGGCAAACCGACGATGTGGGCGGTTGCGAAGTAAAACACGGTGAATTGTCAGGTGGCATTCAGGCAACAGGTAACTATCCGGGCAAGGCTTCAAATATTGATGAAATGCGCGCTGATCTCGAGAAAGTTCTTTCACTGCTTCCCGGCAAACAACGGCTGAACCTACATGCCATTTACGGCGATTTTCGGGGCGAAGTAGTTGACCGGGATGAGATTGAGGCAAAACATTTTCAAAGCTGGATTGACTGGTGTAAAACACAGGGAATTGGTATGGATTTTAATGCCACCTGTTTCTCGCACGACCGTGCTGCCGATGGTTTTACACTTTCGAGTAAAAACGAAGAAAACCGCCAATTTTGGGTGGAGCATGTAAAACGTTGCCGGGCCATTTCTGCTGAAATAGGGAAACAATTAGGTACACCTTGTGTACACAACACCTGGATTCCCGACGGAACAAAGGATACTCCGGTCGACAGAAATGCATATCGCACGCTTCTCAAAAAATCGCTTGACGAGGCTATGGAAATAAAGTATCCGAAAGAGCATATGAAAGATGCAGTTGAAAGTAAACTTTTTGGAATTGGCGTGGAATCGATGACGGTTGGATCACACGATTTTTATCTTGGCTATGCTATAAAAAATGATATTTTAATCTGCCTCGACAATGGTCACTTTCATCCGACAGAACAGGTCGGTGACAAAATATCATCTGTTCTGCAGTTTGTGGACGAATTACTTTTACATGTAACACGTCCTGTTCGCTGGGATTCGGACCATGTGGTAACACTAAACGAAGATGTTCAACTAATCGCTTCAGAAATTATACGGAATGATTTCCTCAACAGGGTAAACATCGGTCTCGATTTTTTTGATGCATCGATCAACCGGATTGGAGCTTATGTAATTGGAACACGTGCCGCCATGAAAGCTTTTTTGATAGCCGCTTTGGAACCGACAAAAGATTTGGTAAAACTGGAAGAATCAGGAAAAAATTTCGAACGGCTGGCGATGCTCGAAGAGTTAAAAACAATGCCTTTCAGCGCAGTTTGGGATTACTATTGTTTGCAGGAAGGCGTTCCGGTAGGGGCGGGTTATATTGCTGATATTCAAAAATATGAAGAGGAAGTTTTATCAAAACGACAGTAAGCAGTTTCATTAAAATCAAAAGCCCGATCTGATTTCAGAACGGGCTTTTGTAGGTAGACTGGGTATTTCTATTGACACACTAAAATCTGTCGGGCATAGTTTACGCAGGTTTTCACCTCCTTCACTGCATTCGACCATGGTTTAACATCGTATTCCAGTTCAATGTCGCAGTAAATGGGCCACTTTTCTTTCTGAATTAACAGAAGAACTTCTTCCAGCGGCATTTGTCCCTGTCCCCAAACCTGGTTGGTATTGGCAGGATCAGTACCAGGACCGGTTTTGTCTTTAATGTGAATACTAAAAATCCGATCGTGGTATTTCCTGATCATCTCACAAGGATTTTTCCCGGTGGAGCCAAAGTAATGGCCCGAATCAAAATTAAAGCGGATTGCCGGTGATATGGCAATGTACGGATCGTAACTAAATCCTTCAACCTCGGCAAATTGCATGTGCTGGTGCAACACCGCATACATATCGTATTTTTCGGCAAAAGGAGCCAGCTTTTTGGCTGCTTCTTCGCCAATTTCCTCGCTTACACCTTTGGCGCCCATTGCTTTGGCCACTTTAAAGGCATAGTCGATTTCTTCATCCGACCAGCGCGATGGCGAGAACTTAACAATATGTGCTTTGATGCCTGCATCATCGAGCATTTTTTTTGCAGCGGCCACCTTTTTCATGTCCACATTCACCCGAAAAGCTTTGATGTCGTCATTGTATTTAGCAACCGTTGCTTTTTGATCTTCAGTTAACTCGGGTCTTCTCATTCGCTGAGGTGCTTCTCCCGGTTTTGGCGGAGGTGGGGGAGGCATACTTCTGAAAATGGCCATCATCGGGTTTTCGGGTGCTCCCAGGTACGTTTCCAGGTCTCCGCTCATTAATTCAATAGAACTGATGTTGCATTCCTGACAATATTTCACAATGTTTTCCAATCCACCGGGCATCGAGCGCCAGCTGTAAGTGATCGCTCCAATGTGAACCCCTCCAAGTTTTGAATCCGGGTTACTCCCCTTTTCTGAGCTATTAGCCATTGCAAAACTTGCCGGAACCAAAGAGATAGCAGCTGCTGCTGCACCTGCGCCGATAAAAGTTCTCCTTGAAAAATTTTTCGGGCTTTTACTGTTGTTGTTCATTGTAATTGGTTTAGATATAAAATCGCCTGTCAATTTAACACAATGAATGCAGAATACGAAAAAGGAAGCGTTAAATGATGTTTATTAA